>DASXMW010000289.1:0-24284 GCA_036495425.1 Streptosporangiaceae bacterium
TCCCTCAGGTGGAACGGTTTGACCGGGGTGCCGTCACGCCTCTGGTTGGCCGCCTGCTCGCCGTCGGGCAGCCCGTCACCGCGGCCGTCCAGGGTGCCGAGATAGTTATCGTAGGAGTGGTTCTCCATCATCAGCACGACGATGTGCTTGATCTGCGGCAGCAGATCCGTGCCCTCGGGCAGGTCGGGCCGGGGCCGTTCGCCGGGCCGCTCGGTGGGGATACGGCGGCCGCGGCGCTTGATCTCACGGTTCTCCAGGGTTTGCCACATGGCTGGCTCCTACCCGAAATGCCGCGGCAGGCTGGGGGCGGAAAGCTCGGGCGGGGTCAGGAAGGCCGGCGGGCCATCCAGATCCAGGGCTTCCAGGGGTGACTGGGCGGCCGCGTCCCGCCGGGTCAGGGCGGGCAGGTTCCACTTCTGCTCGACCAGCTTGAGTATCGAGGTGTGGTCGTAGACCGTGCTGCTGACGTGGTCGCGCCGGGCGTACGGGGAGACGATCACCGCGGGCACCCGGAATCCGAGCTGGTCGAAGGTACGCGGCCCGGCGTCCGCGTTCGCCAGTTCGGTCAGCGCGGCGCCCAGGAACGGCCGCAGCAGCGTCCGCACCCACGCGGGCCAGGACAGGATCGCGTCCCGGCCGGGGACGTTGTCCGGCGGGACGGCCGCGGGCGGCGGCACGTGGTCGTAGTAGCCGCCGCCCTCGTCGTAGACCCAGATCAGCAGGGTGTGCTCCCAGCCCTTGCCGTGCATGACCCGGTTGATGACCTCGGCCGCGAAGCTCTCGCCGTTGCGGATGTCCTGCGGGTTCTCCTCGGAGGTGTCGCCGTAGTCCGGGTCGACGATGCAGAAGCCCGGCAGCGTGCCCGCATCGGCCGCGGCGAAGAACTCGCGCGTGGTGCGCAGGTGACGCACCACCCCGGCCAGACCCAGCGGGTACAGGTCCGCGGTGAACGACATGTTGCCCCGCCCCGCGTGCACCAGCGCCGGGAACAGCTGGCCCAGCGAGGCCAACTGCCGCGCCAGCGTCAGCCCGCGCGCGCCCAGCAGCCGGGTCGCCACACGCCACAGTGGGTTCACGTTGTGATAGTTGAACCAGCTGATGCCGTGCAAGGTCAGCTGATCGAAGATCGTGCCGGCCGCCGGGTAGTCGATCAGGTCCCACGGCAGGTCGTCGATCAGCCCGTTCGCCGTCCCGGCCAGCATGAACCGCCGGTTCGGGAACGTGGGGCCCAGGCAGGACGCGAACCACCGGTCGGCCAGCGGGAACGTGCGGGCCAGCCCGTGGTAGAAGGGCAGGTCCGCGTCGGTCCAGTAACCCATCGGCACGGCCGGGTCGGCGCCCGGCACGAACCGCTCGATACTGGTCACGAACCCGTCGTTATTTCCATCGTCGAACTGCAGGTGGCTGGCGTTCCAGGTCTGCGTGGGCACCCGCTCCACCTGGACCGTCGAGGTGAAGTGGTGCGCGCGCACCGGACTGCCATCCAGCCGCGGGTTCGCCGCGGCCGGCGCGCCGTCCGGGTCCGGCGCCAGGCCCTCGCCGCGCCCGGCCAGCGTGCCGAGGTAGTTGTCGTAGGAGTGGTTCTCCATCATCAGCACCACGATGTGCTTGATCTGCGGGAGCAGGTCGAAGCCGGGCTCCAGGTCGGGGCGGGGTCGTGACCCCGGCTCGGCCGCGGCTCCGGGCCCGGCCCGCTCCGCCCGCCGGCTGATCTCCCGCTGCTCCAGCGCTGCCCATCGCCTGTCGAACATGCCGCCGCCTCCCTGGGCCGGGACCTTCCCGGCGGTCCTGAGTCGCGGCGATCGTCTCACGTCCGGGGCCGCCATTGCCGTCGCTCCGGCGAGCAACTACGGTCAGCAGGTGTGCGACGCATCTGATCATTTCGAAGGTCTTCACGCTCAGCCCCGGTCCGCCCCGGGCCCCGCGGTCGATCCGATCACGCTGCCCGAGGTCGACGAGGTCTCGGTCACCACCCTGGTCGACAACGTCTTCGACGCGCTGCTCCCGTCCGGGGGGGTGGTGACCCGGCCGTCCCTGGGCTCTACCGGCTCCGTCCCGGCCCCGCAGTTCACCTCCGGCCAGACCGTCCCCGGGCTGCGGGCCGAGCACGGCTACTCCGCCCTGGTCACGGCGCGGCGGGGCGGGCAGTCCACCACCGTGCTGTTCGACACCGGGCCGTCCCCGGACGGATTGGCTGTCAATGCCGGGTTCCTCGAGCTCGGCCTGGGCGACGTGCAGGGCGTGGTGCTGAGCCACGGGCACTTCGACCACGCGGGCGGCTTCGCCGGGCTGGCCCGGCTGCGCGGCCGGTCCGGCCTGCCGCTGACCGTGCACCCGGCGGTGTGGACCCGGCGCCGCCTGGCTCCGCCCGGTGACACCGTGTTCGAGATGCCCACCCTGTCCAAGGGCGCTCTGGAGCGGGAGGGCTTCCAGGTCATCGAGCGGCGCCAGCCGTCGCTGCTGGCCGGCGGCAGCATCCTGATCACCGGCGAGGTCGACCGCACCACCGAGTTCGAACGCGGCATGCCACCGCCCCACCAGGCCTGGGACGGCCACCAGTGGCAGCACGACGCCGCCGTCGTCGACGACCAGGCGCTGGTGGTCAACCTGCGCGGCCAGGGCCTGGTCGTGATCACCGGCTGCGGGCACGCGGGCGTGGTCAACATCGTCCGCCAGGCGCTGCGGCTCACCGGCGCGGACCGGCTGGCCGCCGTCATCGGCGGCTTCCACCTGTCCGGGCCGGCCTTCGAGCCGATCATCGAGCCCACCGTGCGCGCGCTCACCGAGCTGGCCCCGGCCCTGATCGTGCCCGGCCACTGCACCGGCTGGCGGGCCCAGTCGGCCCTGGCTCAAGCGCTGCCGGACGCCTGGGTCCAGTCCAGCGTGGGCTCCCGCTATCAGCTCACCGCGGCCTGACCGTGACGGCCTACGCGGCCGCCGACTGGGACGGCTTCGGGACCTCCCGATCATCGCGGGCCTGATCAACACCTGGGTGCTGCTGATCGAGATCCTGGGCTGACCGGGCCCGGCCACCACCCGGGCCGGTCAACGGGCCGTTACCTTGGTACCAGCAGTGGGGCCGGCCGGGGAGGCCAACGTGATGGCGAGTGACGGGCCGTTGAGGGCGGACGTGACCACGCCCGCCGCGGGGGTCAGCGCGGTCGAGGCTGGCGCGGTCGAGGACATCCGGCTGCTGCGGTGCTACGAGCCGGTGCTGCGGTTCACCCAGGGCGAGCTGTTCCTGCCCATGCCCGTCGAGAGCTACCTGGACAATTGCAGTCTGTGGCGGTCGGAAGGCCCGGGCCCTAAGCTGGGCCGGCGCCGATCCGAGGAGTGCCTGTGCCCGGCCGGAGATCTCACGCCGGCCGGGTTGGCCACCATCAGCGCGTCGTGGCCGGCGCGGGATCTCTCGCTCCGTTTCGTGGCGCGCCCGCTCGGCCGGCGTGCGTTCCGCGCCTGGCGGCGCGACACGAGCCGCGCCCGGCTGGCCGCGGGCAGCAGCCGGTTCGCGGTAGTCGGCCTGCTGAGCCGGCTCATCGACGCGGTGATGCGGTTGTCGCTGCTGCTGCGTGGGCGGGTCCCGGGCGGCACGGCGGCCGCGGCCGAGCAGCAGTACCGGGCGGCCGCCGATCCGGGCAGCTGCCCGTACTACGGCCGGGTGACCCGTGATCGGGGTTTCGTCGCCCTGCAGTACTGGTTCTTCTACGCGATGAACGATTGGCGGTCGACGTTCGGCGGCGTCAACGACCACGAGGCTGACTGGGAACAGGTCACGATCTTCCTGCCCGATCCACCCGACGTGTCCGCCCGGCCGGCCTGGGTCGCCTTCTCCTCCCACGACGAGGCCGGTGACGATCTGCGCCGCCGGCCGGACGACCCCGACCTCGAGTGGCGCGATACGCACCCGGTGGTCTACGCCGGGGCCGGGTCGCACTCGGGTGCCTACCTGCCAGGGGATTACCTGGTCACCGCCGAACCGGCCGCCCTCAAGGGGCTGCTCGCCGTACTACGCCGGGGAAGCCGGCTCCTGCTGCCCTGGACCCGTACGGACACGCACACCGCGTTCGGCATCCCGTTCATCGACTACCACCGCGGTGATGGCCCCGGCGTGGGACCGGGCGAGGCCAGGAAGTGGCACCCCGTGCTCGTGGACGACGAGACACCGTGGGTCCGTGACTACCGGGGCCTGTGGGGACTGGATACCGGCGACCCGTTCGGCGGGGAGCGAGCCCCGGCTGGCCCGCGTTACGAACGTGGGGGATCGGTACGCCTCTGCTGGTCCGACCCGGTGGGATGGGCCGGCCTGGACAAGGAGGCACCGTCCGGGGCGGTGGCGCGGCGGATCGCGGCGGACCGGATCACGGAGCTGGATGCTGAGCTCACCGCGGCCACGGCCGAGGTCGACGCCGCCGGGGATGAGCTGCGCCGCGCCCACGCCGGGTTCCAGCTGCTGCGCAGCGCCGGGATCCAGCGGGGCCCGGGCGACCTGGCCCGGCTGGAGACCGCCGTGCATCAGGCGCGCGTACGCCGCCAGGCGCTGGCCGAGGAGCGGGAGATCCTGGCCGCCGCGATCACCCGCCCGCTGCCCCAGCCAGAACCGCATGCGCACCTGCGGCACCGGGCGGTGCCCAACGTGGACCCGGTTCGCACCCGCAGCCGCGTGCTGAGAGTGTGGTCCGCCGTCTCGGCGTCGTTCCTCCTCGCCGGGCTGGCCGTGGTCGTCCTGGGCCAGGCCGGCTCGCTGGTGCCAGCCGTCGGCGGCCTGGCCGTACTCATGCTGTGCGTGGAGGCCTTCGCCCGGGGCCATCTGGGCCGGTTC
The DNA here is from genome assembly GCA_036495425.1 of Streptosporangiaceae bacterium. Classification (GTDB taxonomy): domain Bacteria; phylum Actinomycetota; class Actinomycetes; order Streptosporangiales; family Streptosporangiaceae; genus Bog-532. Next base: position 4,820 of record DASXMW010000289.1, read on the forward strand.
GTCGTCGGGCTGTTCGCGCTGGTGGTCGGCGCGGGCGTGGCCTGGGATGCGGTCAATGCGGCCGCGGGCCACTGGCGGTGGTCGGTCGCCGCCCTGCTCATCCTGGCCGCCCTGGTTCTGCTGGCCGCCAACATCCGCGACTTCTTCGCCAAGCGCTGACCTTCAGCCGGGCTGGCTCTCGACCGTGCCGGCCGCGATGGCGCTGACCAGCTGGGCGTGATCCCGCTCGTTCTGGTCGGCGTACAGGCCGGCGAAGCGCTCGATGGCCGCGGCGAACGCGCGGCCCTTCCCCATGTAGGCGTCGATGGCCACCGGGTCACCGGTACGGGCGTGGGCCTTGGCCAGGGTCGCGCCGCACGCGGTGGCGAACTCCACCAGGCGGGGCGCGATCAGGTCCGTGGTCGGGATGATCTTCATGTCGCGGAACTGCCGCACGTAATAGTCCTTCCCGTGCAGTGAGCCCCAGCCCACGAAGATGTCGGTGGCGCTCTGGAGCAGCCTTTTCCCGTTGACCACCCGCGCGCCGTGGTGACCGAGGACGCTGGGCTCCGCGTGCGCCTCATAGACCGACGGCTCCGCCTGCTTGGCTTGCAGGAACAGTGGGTCGGCTCCGTTGCGGCCCTCGAGCAGCACGAGATAGACCCGCATGCCGACGCTGCCGACGCCCACGACCTGCCGGACGGTATCGACCTCGGTGAACCGGTCGAACAGGGTCCGCCGGTATTCCGGCAGCGTCAACCGGTACTCAGCCAGCAGCTTGCCGACCACGTCGGCTTGCTCGTCGTCGCTGAGCGTGACCCGGAGCGGCGGATCCTCGGTGATCCGGGGGCGGCCGTGCGCCATCGTCGTCAGCTTGGCAAACGCCCCGCGGCTGGTGCGGCGGCTCTGTTTCTTCTCGATGTGGATGGTTACCCGTCCGCGGTCAGCGGGCTCGAAATACCTGATGAGACGGTCGGCACTGGTGCTGTCATACCAGGTGTCCAGTTCAGGCATCATCGTGTACCGGCGCATGCGGTCGCGGTAGGCCTCGACTCCGGCGGCTACCGCCGCCGCGGCGACCCGCTTCTTGAGCCGGTTCTCCCGCGCTGCCACCACCAGGCTGGCGGCGAAGCGCTTGACATCCCATTCGAACGGGCCGGCCAGGGTTTCGTCGAAATCGCGCAGGTCAAAGGCCAGGTTTCGCTCCGGTGTGGCCCACAGGCCGAAGTTCAGCACGTGGGCGTCACCGCACAGCTGCACGGTCAGGCCGCTGGCGGGCTGGGCGGCGAGGTCAGCCGCCATGACCGCTGCCGCGCCCCGGTAGTAGTTCCACGGGGAGACGGCCATCCGCTGATGGCGGATGGGGACGAGGGCCGGAACCCGGGCCTGGTTCTGGGCCAGGATCGTGGTCAGTGCGTCGTGCCCGCGGTCGTCCTCGGCCCAATGCCCCATCGTGCCGCGCTGGGCGCGTTTTCGGGCGGCCTTCCCGGCTGCGCGTCGTTCCCGGCCCGTGGCGGCCAGATCAGGCGGCCGGGGCGGCGTGCGCGATGATCCTTGTGAACTGGATTGCGTCATCAGGCTTCTTGATCTGGTGGTGGCACATTGTCAGCCGGAGCCTGGAACGCCCGTCTCTGCAGTACGAGCACGGCCCAGTCCCGCAGCTGCCGCCGGAGCAAGTGGTGAGGATCCGGATTCACGCTCGGCCCGCGGGGAGCCGGTGGCTCACGGCCCGGAGCGTTGTCCTCGCGGCCCCGGCTGATCAGTTGACGCACGACATACGCACCATCCGCTTGCTGAGACAGATCGCCTGAGGCGCAGGCCAGGGTCAGGGGCCGTCTTTGACGCTACCCCGGCAGATTCCCGGCGTACAGCCGGCCGGTGCGGTCACCTTCCTGCCCGGGGCCATGCTGGCCATCGCCACCATGGAGATTGCGGCCGGGCAGATCGTCTCGGGAGCGAGCCGCCCCGAGGAGCGGCTACTCCTGGTCGAACGCCTCGTGCAGCTTGGCCTCCTGCTCCTGGGACAGGTTCGTGTGAATGATCTGGCCACTGGAACCAGCGAACTCCGCGGCTACCCGGTCCAGCACCGCGTCGGAGGTCAGCACGAACAGCGCCGAGGTACCCGGGAGGACCTGCTCCCGCACTTCGTTGATGAATGAGTCGCTGATCCCGACATCTCTCAGGGAGCCCATCAGCGCTCCGCCCGCCGCCCCGACGGCCATCCCGAGAAAGGGCACCAGAAAGATCAGCCCGAACAGGAAACCCCAGAACGCGCCGCCCAGCGCGCCGGACTTCGTGGTGTCGTGCACCTGATGCGTCTGGGGCTTCTTACGGTCGCGCGGCCAGGACACCACGGCCGCGTCATGAACGCGGATCAGTTCCTGGGCCTGAAGTCTTCCCAGCGTGGTCAGCGCCTCATCTGCGCCCTGGGCCGACGGGAACTTGACTACCGTCAACGTGGACATCATTGCTCCGTTCGTAACCGTGGCCAAGACGCCGCGGGCGGGACTGTCGTCCGCTGCTGGGACTCATGATTCACGGTGGCTGCTGAGGTGGCAATACTGCCGGTGAATGTATGGATGCTCAGTAACCATCAGTAACCGACGGGCGGGGGATCTAGCGCCTCTCTGGTGAATACGGTCGCTCAGGCGGGGAAGCCAGCCAGTTCACGGCCGTCTGGGCGGGGGCCCGGCCAGCTGGAGGGGAGCTGACGCTGATGTCCGCAGCGGTGCTGTGGTTCCGACGAGACCTGCGCCTGGGTGATCACCCGGCCCTGCTGGCCGCGGCCGACGAGGGACCGGTGACGGCGCTGTTCGTCCTGGACGACACGCTGTGCAAGCCGTCCGGCGCGCCGCGGATCGCGTTCATGTACCGGACCCTGCGCGCTCTGGACGCATCGCTGCGCGAGCACGGCGGCGGCCTGGTGGTGCGCCGGGGCAAGCCCGAGAATGTGGTGCCGGCCGTGGCCAAGGAGGCGGGCGCGTCGTCGGTGCACATCAGCGCGGACTTCGGCCCGTATGGCCGGGCCCGCGACGAGCGGGTAGAAGAAGCACTGCGCGGTACCGCCCTGGTCCGGACCGGATCTCCGTACGCGATCGCCCCTGGCCGCATCACCAAGGGCGACGGCACGCCGTTCAAGGTCTACACCCCGTTCTACAAGGCCTGGTCCGCACACGGCTGGCGGGCGCCCGCCAAATCGCCCGGTGCCACCAAGTGGCACACCCTGGACGGCACCGGCATCCCCCGGGACCCGGAGCTGCCGGCCGGGCTGACCCTGCCCGAAGCGGGGGAGGAGGCCGCCCTGGCCGCCTGGCGCCGGTTCCGGCGCAGCCACCTGAGCGGCTACGGCTCCGAGCGGGACCGCCCCGGCCTGAACCACACCTCGCGGATGTCGCCCTACCTCAAGTGGGGCTCGATCCACCCGCGGACGATCCTGGACGGCCTGGGCGGCGATTCGACCTACCGCAAGGAGATCGCCTGGCGGGAGTTCTACGCCGCCGTGCTGTACCACTGGCCGCAGAGCGCCCGCGAGTACTTCCTGCCCCGGATGGCCAAGATGCCCTACTCCAGCGGTAAGGACGCCGGCCAGGCGTTCCGGGCCTGGACCGAGGGGAAGACCGGCTACCCGATCGTGGACGCGGGCATGCGCCAGCTGCTGGCCGAAGGCTGGATGCACAACCGGCTCCGCATGATCGTGGCCTCGTTCCTGGTCAAGGATCTGCACATCGAGTGGACCCACGGGGCCCGGCACTTCATGCGGCACCTGGTCGACGGCGACCTGGCCAGCAACCAGCACGGCTGGCAGTGGACCGCGGGCACCGGCACCGACGCCGCCCCGTACTTCCGGATCTTCAACCCGGTCACCCAGGGCCAGAAGTTCGACCCCGAGGGCGCGTACATCCGCCGCTACGTGCCCGAACTGCGCGAGCTGAGCGACAAGGAGATCCACGAGCCCTGGGACCGGGCCGACGGGCTGCCCGACGGCTACCCGGAGCGGATCGTCGACCACGCCCGGGCCCGCAACGAGTCGCTCGAGGCCTACCAGCATCTGCGCGGCCGATGATTCCGGGCCAGACTCACTGCGGCGCACGGTTAATTGACGTGGTAATTCAAGGCAGCTGAGGAGGGCGTGTCACACGTCTTTGCCACCGCGCGAGGCGATCTCGGACAGCTGCTCGGCCACCCACCGGTGCACGTCGTACTTGCGCACGTACGAGGCCATGTCCGAGATCGCCGCCCGCCGGACCTCGGCCGGCAGCCGCAGCGCCTGCTCGATGCGGTAGGACAGGCCTTCGACATCGAACGGGTTGCACAGCACCGCCTGGGGCAGCTCCTCGGCCGCGCCGGTGAACTCGCTCAGCACCAGCAGCCCGCTCGATTTCCGGGCCTCCTGCACGGTGACGTACTCCTTGCAGACCAGGTTCATGCCGTCGATCAGCGGCGTCACCAGCAGGGCGTCGGCGGTCGCGTAGTACGAGGCCAGCTGCTGCTGGCCGAGCCCCCGGTACAGGTAGTGCACGGGCACGTCCTCGCCGGGCTCGGTGAACCGCCCGTTGATCCGCCCGATGTGCTGCTCGACCGAGGCCCGCAGCTGGCGGTACTCCCGCACGTTGTCCCGGCTGGGCACCGCCACCTGCAGGAAGGCCAGGCCAGTGCGCATCTCCGGGTTGCGCTCCAGCATCATCTCCACCGCCAGCAGCCGCTCGACGATGCCCTTGGTGTAGTCCAGCCGGTCCACGCCCAGCAGCAGCGTCCGCCCGGCGAACTGCTCGCGCAGCGCGTCGACCTCGGTGCCGGTCTCCGGGTCGCAGGCATGCCGGGTGAAGTCGGTCACGTCAATCGAGATCGGCGACGCGGTGGTCTGAACCAGCCGGCCATCCGGCAGCGCGATCGTGGTCCCGCGCACCTCGATGCCCGAGCCGGACAGCAGCCGCGCGCAGGCCCGCACGAAGTTGCTGCGGTAGTGCTCGGTGTGGAACGAGATCACGTCCGCGCCCAGCAGCCCGACCAGGATCTGCTCCCGCCATGGCAGCCGGGCGAAGAGGTCCGGCGATGGCCACGGCACGTGCAGGAAGAACCCGATCGGCTGGTCCGGCCGCCGCCCGCGGATCAGCTGCGGGACCAGCATCAGCTGGTAGTCGTGGATCCAGGCGATGGCGTCCGGATACTCGTCCAGCGCCTCCAGCGCCCGGTCGGCGAAGACCGCGTTCACGTCCCGGTAGCTGTGCCACCAGGCCCGCTCGAACCGGGGCTTCTCGATCGCGTAGTGCAGCAGCGGCCACAGGGTGGCGTTGGAGAAGCCGTAGTAATAGTTCCGGACCTGGGACGAGGACAGGCTGACCGGCTTCAGCCGCACGCCCGAGTCCGGCAGCGTGGCCGGCATGCCCTTGGTGCCGCCGTCCCAGCCGACCCAGGCCCCCGAATGCGTCGACATCACCGGCCGCAGCGCCGTGACCAGGCCGCCGGGGGACAGCTCCCAGCCGTTCTCGCCATGCTGGACGGGCAGCCGGTTGGCCACCGCCACCACCGGACGGTCGTCGGTCGCCGTGGACGCTGACTCGCTCATCGCCGTAACCGTATCGTGTTCGGCAGACACCCTGCTTTACCCCCCGGCCCGGTGGACCAGAATGCTGTCCGGCAGGCCGTCCAGCAGCGCGGCCGGGTCGTCGTACACCGCGGCCGCACCCGCGCCCAGCAGTTCGTCCCGCCCGATGCCGCCGCTGAGCAGGCCGATGCACGGCACCCGGGCCTTGACGCAGGCCTGCACGTCCCACACGGTGTCGCCCACGAACAGCGCCGCCTCCGGCGGCACGCCGGCCTTGTCCAGCGCCACCTGCACCAGGTCCGGCGCGGGCTTGCTCTGCGCCACGTCCCCGGACGAGGTGGCCGCGTCGATGGCATCGTCGGCGTCCAGTGCCGTCCGCAGGACGCGGAACTCGTGGTCGTCGGCCGAACTGGCCAGCACCACCCGCCAGCCCTCCTGCTGGCAGGCCCGCAGCAGGTTGGCCGCGCCCGGCAGCGGCCGCAGCCGGGTCCAGAACGTCGCGAACAGCGCGCTGTGCGCGGCCCGGATGCTGCCGTCGTGGCCGCGATCCCGGTCGTCCGGCAGCAGCGCGTCCAGCAGCAGGTCCGACCCCATCCCGATGGCCCGGTGGATGCGGGTCATGGACACCTCGTGCCCGGCCTGCGCGAACGCTTCCCACCAGCACACCGCGTGCAGGTAGTTGGTATCGACCAGGGTGCCGTCCACATCGAACAGCACCGCTCTCAGTCCCTGGTTCATGATCAGCGGCTACCCGCGAAGCTTGTCCCGAACCGTCCCCGGGCCAGCGCCCGGGTCCGGGTGGCCTGGTAAGGCCTGGTTACGCTCGGGGCATGACGCTTGAGGCACACGTCGAGACCGCGCCGCCGCCGATCCGCTGGGGCATCCTGGGCGCGGGCCGCATCGCCCGCAGTTTCGTGACCGATCTGCTGCTGCTGAAGGACCAGACCCCGGCCGCGGTCGGCTCGCGGTCCTCGGGCCGGGCCCAGCAGTTCGCGGCCGACTTCGGCATCGGCAGCTTCTACGGCTCCTACGCGGCCCTGGCCGCCGACGACAGCCTGGACGTCATCTACGTGGCCACCCCGCACTCCGAGCACTTCGAGGGGGCCCGGATCTGCCTGGAGGCGGGCCGCCCGGTGCTGGTCGAGAAGCCGTTCACGGTCACCGCGGCCCAGACGTCCCAGCTCATCGCGCTGGCCACCAGCCAGCGGCTGTTCGCCATGGAAGCCATGTGGACGCGGTTCAACCCGATCGTGCGCGAGGTCACCGATCTGGTCGGCGGCGGCGCCGTGGGCCGGGTCGTCGCGGTCCAGGCCGACCTGTCCGGGCCCGCCGACTACAACCCCGAGGACCGGCTGTGGAACCCGGACCTGGCCGGAGGCGCCCTGCTCGACCTGGGGGTCTATCCGCTGTCGTTCGGCTCGATGCTGCTCGGCGCGCCCGAAGAGATAAAGGCCGTCGCGGCCCCCGGTCCCACCGGGGTGGACGCCAGCACCGCGGTGATCGCCCGCTACCCGGGCGGCGCCATCGGCCTGTACTACTGCGGCCTGTGGGCCCGGTCGCCCCGGGTGGCCACGATCACCGGCACCCACGGCGTGATCACCGTGGGATCGGCCACGGGGGCGCCGTTCTTCAAGCCGGACCGTTACACGCTGGTCCCCGCCCACGGCGAACCGCGCACCAAGGAGGTCACTTTGCAGGGGGAGGGCTTCACCTACGAGGCCGCCGAGGTGGCCCGCTGCCTGCGGGCCGGTCTGGCCGAATCACCGGTCATGCCACTGGCCGGAACGCTGGACGTGATGCGGGCCCTGGACGCCGCGCGTGCCGCGTCCGGCAGCATCGGCCCACGACATGGTGTTAAATAGCCGTGGTTGTCGTCGAAGTTCGTTGTCCGGTCACGGTGCCTGCGAATTCTTGACAGCGGGTGCCAGGACCCACACTGCGGGACGGGCGGTCGCAACAGCCCGGGGACACACAAGTGGACTCCGAAGATCGTTGTAGGAGAGATCGGGAATGGCAGAAGGAACCGTCAAGTGGTTCAACGCTGACAAGGGCTATGGCTTCATCGCACCGGACGACGGCGGAGCCGACGTCTTCGTGCACTTCTCCGCCATCCAGTCCGACGGCTACCGCAGCCTGCAGGAGAACCAGAGGGTGGAGTTCGCGATCGGCCAGGGCGCCCGTGGCCCCCAGGCCGAGCAGGTCGTCCCCCTCTAACCGAGGCTTGCACGTCAGCACCGCCGGTCGCGCCCAGGGTGCGGCCGGCGGTGCTGTAATGAGCCGGTGGTCACACCGCTCGTCTTCACTCCCGGGGCCGCTCAGGACGCGCTGATCGGCGTGTCCGCGGCCTGGTGGCTGTTCGAAGCGGTGATGAACGTCCGGCAGTGGCTGCGCGCGGGCCGGACCCTGAACCGCGACCCGACCTACATCCTGATGTACGTCACGATCGCCGCCGCCGTGATCGCCGCCCAGATCCTGGGCCGCCGCGGCGGCCTGTTGTGGCCCGGCGGCCGCATCTGGCCCGTCGTGACCGGCCTCATCCTGATCGTGGCCTGCGTCGCCATCCGCGCCTGGTCCATCATCACGCTGGGCCGCTTCTTCCAGTATTCGATCGGCATCCAGTCCGGCCACACCGTGGTCACCACCGGCCCCTATCGCTTCGTCCGCCACCCCAGCTACACGGGCCTGACCCTGGGCGTCGTCGGCTACGCCCTGGCTTGCGGCGACGTCTGGAGCCTCCTGGCCGCCGCCCTCCTGGCCGCCTTCGGCCTGACCATCCGTATCCGCGTCGAGGAACGCCAGCTGCGCGACTCCCTGGGCCCCGCCTACGCCGAGTTCGCCGCCCACCACAAACGCCTGTTCCCCGGCATCTTCTAACCCCGCCGCCCCAGGCGTGCAGGAAGCGTGTCCTCATAGGCAAGCTGAGCCCAGTTTTATGCAGCATCCGCAAAAAGCTGGGCTCAGCCTCCGGCCGGCGCGTGGGGGCTAGTTCGAGAAGTCCTGGGTGAGCCAGACGGTGCCGGAACTGTCCCGGTATACGGCGATGCCGACGTGGGCGAACGACGAGGACAGGATGTTCTTGCGGTGACCGTCGTTCGGGGGCTGCTCGTTGAGCATGTCCTGGGTGAGCGCCACGGCGGCCTGGGCGACGGCGGTGGTGTCGCTGCTGACCGGGCCCTCCTCGCCGATGTTCTCGCCCGCTGAGGTCCAGTGCACGCCGGCCGCGGTCTCGCGGTCGCCGATCGCGGGCTCACCCGAGCACTGGTGGGACAGGCCGCAGCCCTGGGCCATCAGCAGGTTGTGCTTGGAGGCGCTGGTGTTCAGGCCGTCCGAGAACGTCAGGGCGGGCAGGCCACTCTGGGACCGGGCCTGGTTGATCAGGGCCAGCACCTGGTCGGCCGGGGTGCCCTGCTGCGCGGGACTGGTCCCCGCGGGCGTGGTGCCCGGGGCCGACGACGGCGCCGTGGTGCCCGGCGACGAAGGCGAGGTCGAGGCCGGAGACGACGATGCTGAGGTCATGGACGGCTTGGGGCGTGGCCGGTAGATGTGGTGCGCCGGCATCTTGGCGATGCCCATGGCCCCCACCGAGCAGGCCGCGCTCTTGCCCGTGCCCGTGGTCGTGCCCCCCTGCGAGGTGCACTGGGAGGCGGCCTGGACCTCGGTCACCGAGCCTGGCGTCGTGCGCGCCTTGCTGGGCCCAGCCATGGTGATGTGGTCCTGCGTCTGCGCGGTCGTACCGCTTGGCGCCATGGCCACGTACACCCCAGCCGCCGCCACCACCGGCAGGCCGGTCAGCGCCCACAGGTAGCGCTTGCGGGTGCTGTACGGCTGTTTCGGGCTGCGGTGCGAAGAGGGTCGCCCCGTTGCCATATATCCACCTCAATCGTCGTCCGTTTTTCGACGATTCGTGGCCGCCCTGCGCGGCAGCAGCACCGGTTAAAACTCCGGCAAAAAGCCTGTTGCCTCACAGGACACATGGAAGCCCCGCGCTCACCACGTATCGGCGGATAACGATAGGGCATCGACCGTATTTAGCGTGGTACATCGGGATTATTGGACCAAAAGGGTCGCGCGCCAGCTCACGAGGCCACGCACCAAGGTCCAAACCACCCCAAAGATCCGTTGCGGACGCCGTCGCCGGGCCAGCCGCAGTGGCCGAAATCAGCCCGCGTGGCCCGCCATGTCACCCCGGCGGTCGGCGGGCACCGCGGTCCCGTTCAGGAAGGCCTGGATGGGCAGGGTGGCCGCGCCGCGCGCCACCGCATCCGGGCCGATCCGGCCCACGCTGATCGTGGTTTCCGCGTACGGGTGGCTGAGCGCGTGCTCGCGGGCCGAGGACCGGATCGCGGGCAGCAGCCGCTGGCCGAGCAGCAGCCCGGCCCAGCCGCCCAGGATGATCTGGTCCGGGCCGAACAGGTTGATCAGGTCGGCGATGCCCGCACCCAGGTAGAGCGCGGTGTCGTCGAGCACCTTGGCCGCCACGGGGGAGGTCTCGGCCAGGTCGGCCAGGGCCGCCAGCGCGGATTCCTCGTCCTGGCCCGGCAGCAGCTGCTGCCAGCCCGCGCCCTCAGCCTCGCCGTCCTGAGCCGCGCTCTGGGCCTGCGCGTACCGGTCCAGGATGGCCTCGGCCCCGACGTAGGCCTCCAGGCAGCCCAGCGACCCGCAGCGGCAGTCGCGGCCGCCGACCATGATCGTGGTGTGGCCCCATTCGGTGCCGATGGAGGTGCCGACCCGCTCGGCCGCGCCGTGCCCGATGATCGACGCGCCCACGCCGGAGCCGATCAGGGCGACCACGCCGTGCCGGGCTCCCTGGCCCGCGCCGAACCACAGCTCGGCCTGGCCGAGGGTGTTGGCGCCGTTCTCGATGTACAGCGGCAGGTCGGTGCCGGCCCGCAGCAGCCGTTCCAGCGGCACCGCGTCCCAGTCGTAGGTCTGGCCGTACAGCAGCACCTCGGGGCCGTGCTCGACCACGCCGGGCACACCCACCCCCACGCCCAGGATCGACTCCTGCGGCACCCCGCTCTCGGCCAGCACGTCCCGCAAGCAGGCCAGGATGCGGTCGACCACCACGTCCACACCGTGCTCACGGGGCTCGAGCGGGTAGTCGGCGTTGGCCCGCACGTTCATGGTCAGGTCGAACAGCTCGGCCCGGACCCGGGTCTCGCCCACGTCGATGCCGACCACGTAGCCGAAGTCGGGGTTGATCCGCAGCAGCACCCGCGGGCGTCCGCCGTCGGAGTCCACCGAGCCGGCCTCGATCACGATGCCCTCGGCGATCAGCTCGCGGATCACGTTGCTGACCGAGGCCGAGCTCAGCCCGGTGGCCTCCGACAGGTCCTGGCGGCTGCACGGCTGGTCGAAGTAGAGCGACCAGAGCAGCACCGAACGGTTGTCCCGCCGCAGGTCACGAACGGTCCATCGCCTTCGCTCCGGCATCAGTCCCCCTTCGCTCAGGCGCGCGTTGCCCTTTGCTCAATTCTTATAATAAGTGGACGCGGTAAGCGCTTAACCGGGCGGGTCAGGTCGCCACCGCGGCCCGCTGCCCGTGGGCGGCGATGATCTCGGCGTACCGGCGGCCGCTGTCCTTCATCACCCGCTGCTGGGTCGCGTAGTCCACGTAGACCAGGCCGAAGCGCGCGTTGTAACCGTAGTCCCACTCGAAGTTGTCCAGCAGCGACCAGGCGAAGTACCCGGCCAGCGGGACCCCGCGCCGGACCGCCCGCACGCACGCGGCCAGGTGCTCCTCCAGGTAGCGGATCCGCTCCCCGTCGTGCACCTGCCCGTCCGGCGTGATCCGGTCGGCCCAGGCCGAGCCGTTCTCGGTCACGATGACCTCGCGCGCCCCGTACTCGCGGGCCAGCCGGAGCAGCACCTGCTCCAGCCCGGCCGCGCGGATCTCCCAGCGCAGCATGGTCTGGGGCACGCCGTCCGGCGGCACGTCCCGGGCGTGCGGCACCGGGCCGCCGGGGTCGTCGGCGATGACGGCGGGGGAGTAGTAGTTCGCGCCCAGGAAGTCCAGGGGGGTGGCGATGGTGGCCAGGTCGCCCGGCTGCTCCGGCAGGTCGATGCCGTACACGCGCTGCATGTCGGCCGGGAACCCCCGGCCGTGGATGGGATCCAGCCACCACCGGTTGACGTGCCCGTCGAACCGGGCCGTGGCCTCGATGTCTTCTGGGCGGTTGCTGGCGGGCTCGCAGGTGTGGAAGACGTTGACCAGGCCGATCCGGGCCCCGGGCGCGGCCGCTCGCACGGCCTGGGCGGCCAGGCCGTGGCCGAGCAGCAGGTGGAAAGAGGCCGGGACGGCGACATCGATGTCAGCTATCCCCGGTGCGTGCCGCCCTTCCAGGTGCCCGATCCACGCGGCGCAGCGCGGCTCGTTGACCGTGACCCAGTTGGTCACCCGGTCGCCCAGCCGGGCCGCCACGACCGAGGCGTACTCGGCCAGGCAGCCGGCCGTGTCCCGGGAGGCCCAGCCGCCCCGGTCCTGCAGGACCTGGGGCAGGTCCCAGTGGTACAGCGTGGGGTAGGGGGTGACGCCCGCGGCCAGCAGCGCGTCGACCAGCCGGTCGTAGTAGTCCAGCCCGGCCAGGTTCACCGGCCCGCCGCCCCCGGGCATGACCCGCGGCCAGGCGATCGAGAAGCGATAGGCGCCGACGCCGAGTTCCTTCATCAGCCCGAGGTCCTCGGGCCAGCGGTGGTAGCTGTCGCAGGCCGCGTCGCCGGTGTCCCCGCCCGCCACCTTGCCCGGGGTGTGAGCGAAGGTGTCCCAGATCGAGGGGGACCGGCCGTCCTCGGCCACCGCCCCCTCGATCTGGTAGGCCGAGGTCGCTACGCCCCAGGTGAAGCCGTCGGGAAGCACGCTGAGGTCGTCCATCGACCGCCTTTCTGCTGGCAGGAAGAGTTCAGTTCACTTGACGGCGCCGGACGTCAGCCCGGCCACCAGGTAGCGCTGCATGATCAGGAAGCCCGCCACCACCGGCACGCTGACCACCAGCGACGCGGCCATGATCTGGTTCCAGTACACGTTGTTCTGGGTCGAGTAGTCGGCCAGCCCGACGGCCAGCGTGCGGGTGGTGTTGCTGGTCATCACCGAGGCGAACAGCACCTCGCCCCAGGCGGTCATGAACGCATAGATCAAGACCGCGACGATGCCGGGCAGCGCGGCCGGGATCACCACCCGGAACAGCGCCCGGGCCGGTCCGCAGCCGTCGACCAGGGCCGCCTCGTCCAGGGCCTTGGGCACCGACTCGAAGTACCCGGTCAGCATCCAGATCGCGAACGGCAGCGAGAACGTCAGGTAGGTGATGATCAGGCCGCCCCTGGAGCCGAACAGCGGGATCCCGGTCGCGTTCCCGATGCTGACGAAGATCAGGAACAGCGGCAGCGCGAACAGGATGCCGGGGAACATCTGGGTCGACAGCACCGCCGTGGTGAAGATTCGCTTGCCCCGGAACCCGTACCGGCTGACCGCGTAGGCCGCGAACACCGCCACCGCCACCGACAGCGCCGACGCCGACGCCGACACGATCAGCGAGTTCATGAAGTACCGGGCCAGCGGCACCGTGTACCAGATGTCGTGGTACGGGGCGAACGTGATCGGCGCCGGGATCCAGCGGAACGTGCTGGTCACATCCTGTAGTGGCTTCACCGAGCTGCTGATCATCACGTACACCGGCACCAGCGCGAACAGCGCCAGCAGGGTGAGCACGATCCGCCGGGTCCACAGGAAGGAGGTCGGCGGCGCCATCAGGCCGCGGCGTCTAGCCATTGCTGGTCCTCCTCCGGGACGTGAAGATCAGGTAGATGGCCGTCACGACCAGCAGGAACAGCAGCATGAGCACGGACATGGCCGAGCCCTCGCCGAAGTTCCAGGTGACGAACGAGGCCTGGTAGATGTGGATCGAAATGACATCAGCCGGCGTCGGCGCCGACGACCCGAACAGCACGAACGGCGTCGTGAAGTCGTTGAACGTCCACAGGAACAGCACCAGGACCAGGACCTGGTTGACCGGGCGCAGCGACGGCATGGTGATCCGCCGGATCTGCTGCCAGACGCCGGCCCCGTCGATGGCCGAGGCCTCGTAGAGGTCGTGCGAGATGCCCTGCAGCCCGGCCATCATGCACAGGAACGCGAACGGCCAGTTGCGCCAGATCGAGATGATGACCAGCGCGAAGAAGCTGTTGTGCCCGATCAGCCAGAACGACGGCTTGCTGGTGATGCCGAGCGTGCTGTGCAGCAGCTGGTTCACCAGGCCGTTGTCGTACTGGAACATGAACGACCAGACGATCACCGAGGCGTAGACCGGCAGCGCGAACGGCGTCAGGAAGATGGTGCGCAGCACGGCCCGGCCCCGGAACGTGTCCTGGGTCAAGATGGCCGCCGTCGTGCCGAACAGCCAGGACAGGCCGACCGCGAACACGGTGAAGGCGCAGGTCACCCAGAACGAGTGCAGCAGCGCCTTGCCGATCGCCTCGTGGAAGTCGATCGCGACGTGGTAGTTGCTCCAGCCGGCCCAGGGCGCACCCTGCCAGTTGCGGATGAAGAACAGCGTCAGCTGCTTGAAGCTGATCAATATCCCGAAAATCATCGGGACGAAGTGGATGAGCAGTTCGAGGATCAGCGCGGGCAGCAGGAAGAGGTACGGCAGGCCGCCCTTGCGGATCCGCTGGAGGACCCGGGCCGGCCGGGGCCGGGGAGTGGGCTCGCGCCCCCGGCCGGCGTTGGAGCCGGCCGAGGGCGCGTCGCGGCGGGTACTGACCGTCACGTAGCCGCCTAGCCCGCCATCTGCTGCTGGGCGCTGGACAGCTGGGCCTTGACGGTCGCGGCGCTGACCGGCTTACCGGCCGCCGCGTCCGCGAACAGGTTCTTGACCGCGCCGCCGACGGTGGTCTCGAACTGGGCCTCCTTGGGCACCTGGGGCAGGGCGGCCGCGCTGGTGCTGAGCACGTGGCGCAGTACGGTCTGCTCCTGGTTGGCCGCCGGGCTGGCCGACAGCGCCGCCTTGACCGGCGGGATCGAGCCGTACTTGCCGTTGAGCAGGGTCGACTCGGACTGACTGGTCATGAACTTGACGAACTTCAGCGCGGCCGCCTGGTTCTTGGAATTCTTGAACACCGCGATGTTGATGCCAGCCACCATCGAGTTCGGGTTGGATGGGCTCGGCGTACCCGACTCGACCGGCGGCGGGGCGACCCCGTAGGCGCTCGGGCTCATGCCGTCGGCCTTGAGCGTGGTCCCGGCCGCCTGCCACAGCAGCATGGCCGCCTTGCCCTTGGCGAAGTCAGACAGCGACTGGTTCTGGTCGTACTCCGCGTCACCGGGGTTGGCGATCTTGTCGGTGGCCATGAAGTTGACGAACTGCTGCACGGCCGCCACGTTGGGCGCGGTGGTGAAGGTCGGGTTGCCCTTGGCGTCGAAGAAGCTGCCGCCCTTCTGCTTGGACAGCACGAAGATGTTGTGGATGTTCTCCGAGGGATTCGAGCCCTCGATGGCCATGCCGTACTGGTTGCCGTGGGTCAGCTTCTTGCCGTCGGCCACAAACTGGTCCCAGGTGGTCGGCGGGCTGGCGATCCCGGCCGCCTTGAACTCGGCCTTGTTGTAGTAGAGCGCGTAGGCCAGCGAGTAGATCGGCACCGCGGTCGGCGTCTTGCCCGCCGCGCCGGTGGAGCCCATGGCCGAGGCCAGGAAGTGGCTCGACCCGCCGACCTGGCTGATCGTGTTGCTGTCGAAGGGCAGGAACGCCCCGGTCGCCTGCAGCGAGGCCGACCAGGTGTTGCCGATGTTGACCACGTCCGGCCCCTGGCCCGAGGTGGTCGCGGCCAGGATCCGGTTGAGCAGGTCGGCCCAGCCGATGACCTGCAGCTTCACCGTGATCCCGGTCTGCTGCTTGAACTTCGTCAGCTCCGGGCCCAGCGTCTTGTAGTCGGCCTGCAGGCTCGCGCCCTGGTTGCTGGCCCAGTAGTTGATCGTGGCGTTCTTGGTCGAACCGGTGGAACCGCCACCGGATCCGCCGGACGACGATCCGCCGCCGCACGCGGCCGCGACCGCGCACACGGCGGCCGCTGCCGCTGCCGCGGCCGAAATACGGGTGATACGCACGGGCAGTGCTCCTCTTCTGTGAGGCTCATCCAAAAATTTCGCGCTATCCGAAGCCCGGTGGCGTGGTGGCGGGTGTGGCCGCAGCCTCCGCCCCCACGGCCCGGGGTCGCGCGGCCCCTGTTGCCGCGACCCGGGCCTCCGCTCAGCCCGGCCGGTCGAGACCTGGCCTGGCTGACCGGGGCTCGCTTCGGCCGGCCGGAGCCGTGTCCCGGCCCTCCCGGGTCCGTGTCCCTGGCTGGCCGTGACCTTGACCCAGTCCCTCCGAGTCGGCGTCCCCGCCTCCTCCGGACCTGCGATCCGGGCTGGCTGCCCGCGGACCGCGTCGCAGATTTCGAATACCGCTCCCTGTGGGCCACTAAATTTATGGTCTGATTTAAGGCGTGTGTTAAGTCTTGTGTCAAGACCTGAATGGTTACAGCCGTAAAGGGCCCAATTCACAGATCGAAGCCAGGCACCGAAGGAGTTGGTCGCTCGTGCTGACACCCCGGGAGAGCAGCAGCCGTGAATATCTGCGGCTAGACGGGCTGTGGCGGTTCCGTTTTGACCCGGCCGGCCAGGGCGGGACGGAGCGCTGGTGGGCGGCGCCGCTGCCCGGCAACCGGGAAATGCCGGTCCCGGCGAGCTATAACGATCTCGTCACCGACCCGGCCGAGCGCGAGTTTGTCGGTGACGTCTGGTACCAGCGGGACGTGTGGGTCCCCGGTTCCTGGGAGGGCCGGCGCATCGTGCTCCGCTGCGACGCCGCGACCCACCACGGAACCCTGTGGGCGGGAGACACCCAGGTCGCCGAGCACACCGGCGGCTACACCCCGTTCGAAGCCGACGTGACCGCGCTGGTCACGTTCGGCGAGCCGCTGCGGGTGACGGTCCGGGTCGGCAACGAGCTGACCATGGGCACGATCCCGCCCGGCGTGATCTCGGCCCGCCCGGGCGGTCGCCGCGCCCAGCGCTACTTCCACGATTTCTTCAACTACGCGGGCCTGCACCGCTCGGTGTGGCTGTACGCGACCCCGGCCAGCCACATCGATGAGGTCGCGGTCAGCACCGAGTTCGACCCGCAGTCCGGGGCAGGCCTGGTTCGCTACCGGGCCGGGGTCGTGGACGACCAGGACACCTACGGGACCGCGCTGACCTCGGCCGTGCTGCGTGACGCGGCCGGGGCCGTGGTGGCCCGGGCCACCGGCCCGGCCGGAGAACTGGCCGTGCCGGACGCGCGGCCGTGGCAGCCGGGCGACCCGTACCTGTACCGGCTGGACCTGGCCCACGGCGAGGACGAGTACCAGCTGCCGGTCGGCATCCGCACCGTGCGCGTGGCCGCGGACCAGCTGCTGCTCAACGGCCGCCCGATCCGGCTGCGCGGATTCGGCATGCACGAAGACGGCGCGCTGCGCGGCAAGGGCCACGACGACACCAGGATGGTCCGCGACTTCGCCCTGCTCGACTGGATCGGGGCCAACTCGTTCCGCACCTCGCACTACCCGTACGCCGAAGAGGTCCTCGACTACGCCGACCGCCAGGGCCTGCTGGTCATCGGTGAGACCCCCGCCGTCGGCCTGCACCTGAGCCTGGGCCACATGGGCGACCCTGGGGCCCGCACGTTCGGCCCGGACCGGATCGGGGCCGAGGCCGCGGCCGCCCACCGGGCCGCGATCACCGAGCTGATCACCCGCGACCGCAACCACCCGTGCGTGATCGCCTGGTCGATCGCCAACGAGCCCGACAGCGCCGAAGCCGCCGCCCGTGACTACTTCAAGCCGCTGGTGGCCGCGGCCCGCGAGCTGGACCCGACCCGGCCGCTGTGCTTCGCCAACGTGGCCACCGCGCCGCCCGAGGCCGACGTGGTGACCGATCTGTTCGACCTGATCTGCGTGAACCGGTACTTCGGCTGGTACGTGGACACCGGCGATCTGGCTTCGGCCGAGCGGGAGCTGGAGGACGAGCTGCGGGCCTGGGCCCGGCACGGCAAGCCGATCGTGGTCACCGAGTTCGGTGCCGACGCGCTGGCCGGGCTGCACGCGCTCCCGGCCACGATCTGGTCCGAGGACTACCAGGTGGCGTTGATCGCGGCCTCACTGCGGGTGTTCCGGCGCATTCCCGAGGTGATCGGTGAGCACGTCTGGAACTTCGCCGACTTCGCCACCGCGCAGGCCGTCCACCGGCCCGGCGGCAATCACAAGGGCGTGTTCACCCGCGATCGCCAGCCCAAAGCCGCCGCCTGGCTGCTGCGCGAACTGTGGCGGGAGGACTGAGGGTGCTGGCCTCGGGGGCCAAGCCCCCCAGACCCCCACGCCTAATGGCCCCCAGGCTCTTGCGCTCAGCTAGGACCAGGTCGCGAGCGCGGCGCGGGCGAAGGCCACCCCCTGCGGGGCCGGCCACACCATCTGACCGGGCCGGCCGTCCGCCAGCACGCCCAGCCGGCGCAGCACCCCGTGCGTGCCGCTGGTCGCCTGGGCCGCCTCGTGCCCGGTCAGCGGGCCGCCGTCGCCGCGGACCCAGCCGATCGCGGTCAGCATGCGGGCGATGGTCAGGTCCAGCGTCTCGGTGAACCGGGCGGCCACGCAGGCCAGCAGGATCAGCCCCGGCTGGACCTCGCTGACCACGGCCGAACGCAGCGGTATCCGGGCCGCCAGATGCCACCACAGCCCGGCCGGATCGTCGTGCAGTTCGTCCCCGGCGGTGGTGCGCAGCAGCCGGCCCCGTTGCTTGCGTACCAGCCCGGCGGCCTGGGCTGACTCGCGCAGCTGGACGACCGCGGGCGCCTGGTTTTCCCGCCTCACCGGGGGCACGGACCGACCCGCCCCCAGCCCCAGCGCGTCGATCAGGGCCACCACCTCGCCCGGGGGCAGGTGCCCGGCGTCGGTCAGCCGGATCCCTTCGTGCCCCACCCGCTGCAGGAGCCAGGTGTAAGCCTGCACCATCCGCGCCGCCGTCTCCGGGGCGATCTTGATCGGGCGCTGCAGCCCGGCCTCGGTGACCAGCCGCTCCATCTGCCGCCGCGCGCTGGGGGTCCGCACCGCCAGCACCAGGTCCGCCACCGGCCGCGGCACATCGTCCAGGTCGAGCCACGGCCGCCGCGCCACCGTCAGCGCCCCCGCCGTCTCCGCCCCCAGCCCTCCGGCCGCGTCCGCCGCCACCCCACGGTCTCTGGGTGCCTCAACCTCCTGAGCCCCGTCCACCGGAGCCCTGCCACCCGGCTTTTCAGCCTCAGCGACCCCACCGGCCCGGGTGACCCCACCAGTACCGCTAAACCCTCCAGAACCGCCAGCCACACCAGGCCCACTACCCCCACCGTTAAGAGCGGTCTCAGGGGCTCCTTGGGTCCCGGGAGGGGCGGAGTCAGGGATGCCGAGCAACTGCCGCAGGCCGGTCTGGATCTCGCGGGTGTGCATCCCGGCGATCGCGGCTTCGAACTTGGCCAGGATCTCCCGCTGCTCGACCCGGGGCCGTCCTGGGTGGCTGGCCCACCCGCCCGGCGGCCCTTCGGCCGGTCGCGACGACCCGGCCCGCCCGTCGTGACCAGGTGCGATGCCGGTATCGGCCGGAGCTCCCAGCTCCTCGGGGCTGCGGTGCGAAGCGTCGCCTCGGGGCATGAAGCTAACGCTACCGGCCGTTCTCCATTACTTGCACCCCGTATGCGCGGAAAAATGTTATTGCGCGACGGAATTGCGTGAGACCGCTTTCCCGCCCGCGACCTCAGTCGTGACACCCTAGCGATCAGCGCCGAACTCCGCGCGGCCGGAAACCAGGAACGAGCCGTCCAGGAGAAGGCCTACCTCAAGAGCGACCTGGACTTTTTCGGCGTCGGCGTCCCCGCCACCCGGACCGTGGTCCGGGCCTGGTGCGGG
>DASXMW010000290.1:0-53688 GCA_036495425.1 Streptosporangiaceae bacterium
GGGTGAGGAAAGGCCACAGCTGGTCCAGCGCCGACCGGACCGGGTCCTCGTCCCACAGCCGGGCCCGTACGTAGGGCAGGTCGTCGTCGTCCAGGCTGCGGCCGAGGGCGACGGCTTCGGCGCGGGCGATGGCGTCGAGCATCTCGGTGGCGAACAGCTTGCGGGCCACGTTGTGCGGCCGGCGCATGCCGCGGGCCCGGATGCGGGCCCGTTCGACCAGGTCGGCGGGCACGGTGATCGGCACCCCGTCGACCCGGAGGGCCAGGTCCTGGCGGGGCACCCGCTGCCGGTCCCGGACCGCGGCCCGGAGCACCTTGATCATGCGCAGGTCGCCCTTGATCACCGCGGCCTCCGGGTCCTCCGGGGCGGTGGCGCGGACGCCGGGGAACAGTTCGCCGAGCGAGGCCAGGACCACGTCGGTCTCGCCCAGCGACGGCAGCACCTGGCTGATGTAGCGCAGGAACGTGGAGTTCGGCCCGACGATGAGCACGCCGCGGCGCTCCAGCGTCCGGCGGTGCGTGTACAGCAGGTAGGCGGCCCGGTGCAGCGCGGCCACGGTCTTGCCGGTGCCGGGACCGCCCTGCACGACCAGCACCCCGGCCAGCGAGGAGCGGATGACCCGGTCCTGCTCGGCCTGGATGGTGGCGACCACGTCGCTCATACGGCCGGTCCGGCCCCGGCGCACGCTAGCCAGCAGCATGGCCTCGCCGACCAGGCCGCTCCGGTCGGCCTCGCTCATCCGGTCGAGGTCGAATACCTCGTCGTCGAGGCCGGTAACGGTGCGCCCCCGGGTATAAAGGTGACGCCGCCGGACCAGGCCCGCCGGGTCATTGGGGGTGGCCGCATAAAAAGGGCGGGCTGCCGGGGCACGCCAGTCAATGAGCACCGGCTCGTATTCGCCGTCGTGCAGTCCGATACGGCCGATATAAAAGGTGCGGCTGTCGGTGTCGTCCATCCGGCCGAAGCACAGGCCGCGCTCCACCCCGTTCAGCTGGGACAGGCGTCTGGCCTGTTCAACGGCTGAAACCTCGCGCTCCATCCGGGCCGCGAACGTACCCCCGCCGCCCCGGCCGTGCACCTCGTCGAGGGCTTTCTCGCTCCGCGCGCGGGCGGCGTCCAGCAGGCCATAAAGCATGGAAACGTAATCCTGCTCTTTCCGAATGGACTCGGAAAGGGCCGATTCACTTTGACGGTCCGCCATTTTATATGCTATACTTCCCGTTGTTCAGCTAAGTCCCCGGGCTTTCGTGGTGCGAGCATATGAGCATACCGGCTCCGGCGCGGACTTCGTAATTAGTAACCGCTCTATCGCGCGGGGCGGCCCCCCGGGCATTGACCCCGGCGGCGCGGCCTGGCTAATGTTACCACCGAGTAACAATCGTCCCGCAGGTCCGGGCTCGTCGCCGGGGACCCGATCTGTAAGGATGGAAGCAGACTGCTGCGGAGGAGTTAGCTTATGCCGGGCACCGATGGCGTTGAAATCACCGGCCCTTCCGGAGATCGCTACGACGAGATTCTGACTCCCGAGGCGCTGGGGCTGATCGCGGCCCTGCAGCGGGAGCTGGGCTCCCGGCGCGCGGAGCTGCTGGCCGCGCGGGAACGCAAGCAGGCCGAGATCATCGCGGGCGGGACCTTCGACTTCCTGCCCGATACGGCCCAGGTCCGGGAGGACACGGCCTGGCAGGTGGCCCCGCCCGCGCCCGGGCTGGCCGACCGGCGGGTGGAGATCACCGGGCCGACCGACAAGAAGATGACGGTCAACGCGCTCAACTCCGGGGCCAAGGTGTGGCTGGCCGACTTCGAGGACGCCAACACCCCGCTGTGGGACAACCTGATCACCGGCCAGCTCAACCTCAAGGACGCGCTCGACCGCACCGTCGACTTCAGCCAGGGCGGCAAGGAGTACAAGCTCCGGCCCGACCGCGAGCTGGCCACCATCGTGGTCCGGCCGCGAGGCTGGCACCTGGACGAGAAGCACATCCTGGTCGACGGCCAGCGGGTGTCGGGCAGCCTGGTCGACTTCGCCCTGTACATGGCGGCCAGCGCGCAGCGGCAGCTGGACCGGGGCCAGGGACCGTACTTCTACCTGCCCAAGATGGAGAGCCACCTCGAGGCCCGGCTGTGGAACGACGCCTTCAACCTGGCCCAGGACCGGCTCGGCATCCTGCGCGGCACGATCCGGGCCACGGTGCTGATCGAGACGATCCCGGCCGCGTTCGAGATGGACGAGATCCTCTACGAGCTGCGGGACCACTCGGCCGGGCTGAACGCGGGCCGCTGGGACTACCTGTTTTCCATCATCAAGAAGTTCCGCACCCGCGGCCGCGAGTTCGTGCTGCCGGACCGGAACCAGGTCACGATGACCGCGCCGTTCATGCGGGCCTACACCGAGCTGCTGGTCAAGACCTGCCACCGGCGCGGGGCCCACGCCATCGGCGGCATGGCCGCGTTCATCCCCAGCCGGCGCGACGCCGAGGTCAACGAGGTGGCCCTGGCCAAGGTGCGGGACGACAAGACCCGCGAGTCCCGGGACGGCTTCGACGGCTCCTGGGTGGCCCACCCGGACCTGGTGCCGATCTGCCGCGAGGTGTTCGACGAGGTGCTGGGGACCAAGCCCAACCAGCTCGGGCGGCTCCGGGACGAGGTCAGCGTGAGCGCGGCCGACCTGCTGGCGGTGAGCAAGACGCCGGGCACGGTCACCGAGGCCGGGCTGCGCAACGACATCAGCGTGGGCCTGCAGTACCTGGCCTCCTGGCTGGGCGGCAACGGCGCGGTGGCCATCTACAACCTGATGGAGGATGCGGCCACCGCCGAGATCGCGCGCTCCCAGGTGTGGCAGTGGCTGCACAACGACATCCTGCTTGAGGACGGCCCCAAGGTGACCCGGGACCGGATCGAGGTCATCATCGACGAGGAGCTGATCAGGATCAGGGAGCAGCTCGGCGAGGCGTTCGACGCCGAGCGCTTCGGCCAGGCCACGGCGCTGTTCACCGAGGTGGCCCTGGCTGACAACTACGCCGAGTTCCTGACCGTGCCCGCGTACGAACGCATGCCCTGATGGCCGGCCCGGCCACGGCGCCGTCCCCGGTACCCGGCGTACCCACGTCTCCGCCCGGGGCCATCGCGGCCCTGATCCCGGTGGCGGAGCAGATCTGCGGGGCCGAGCACGTGGTGTCCGAGCCGCGCGAGCTGCGCACCTACGAGTGTGACGGGCTGACCGCGCACCGGACCGCGCCCGCCCTGGTGGTGCTGCCGGACAGCGCCGAGCAGATCGCGGCCGTGGTGCGGGCCTGCGCCGAGGCGGGGGTGCCGTTCGTGGCCCGCGGGTCCGGCACCGGGCTGTCCGGCGGGGCCTTGCCGCGCAGCGACGGCGTGCTCATCGTCACCTCGCGGATGCGCCGGGTGCTGGAGGTGGACCCGCTCAGCCGCCGGGCCATCGTGGAGCCGGGCGTGACCAACCTGGCCGTGAGCAAGGCGGTCGAGCCGTACGGGTTCTTCTACGCGCCCGACCCGTCCAGCCAGGTGGTCTGCTCGGTGGGCGGCAACGTGGCCGAGAACTCCGGCGGCGCGCACTGCCTCAAGCACGGGTTCACCGTGCACCACGTGACCGGGCTGGAGATCGTCACCCCCGACGGCGAGCTGACCTGGCTGGGCGACGGCACCGGGGTCTCCCCGGGCTACGACCTGCTGGGGGCGTTCATAGGGTCCGAGGGCACGCTCGGCATCGCGACCAAGGTCGTGGTCCGGCTGACCCCGCTGCCGGAGATGGTGCGGACCCTGCTGGCCGCGTTCGAATCCACCAGCGCGGGCGGCACCGCGGTGTCGGAGATCATCGGGGCCGGGATCGTGCCGGCCGCCATCGAGATGATGGACGCGCTGGCCATCGAGGCGGCCGAGGCCGCCGTGCACTGCAACTACCCGGCCGGGGCCGGCGCGGTGCTGGTCGTCGAGCTGGACGGGCCCGAATCCGAGGTCGAAGCCGAGGCCAGCGCGGTCCGCGAACACTGCCAGCGGGCTGGGGCGGGCGAGATCCGCTCGGCCGACGACCCGGCCGACCGGGCCCGGATCTGGGCCGGCCGCAAGTCGGCGTTCGCGGCGGTGGGCCGGATCAGCCCGGCCTACATCGTGCAGGACGGGGTGGTGCCGCGCACCGCGCTGTCCGGCATCCTGGGCCGGATCGCCGAGCTGTCCGGCCGCCGCGAGGGGGTCCGGGTGGCCAATGTGTTCCACGCCGGCGACGGGAACCTGCACCCGCTGGTGCTGTTCGACGACCGGATCGAGGGCGCGGGCGGGGCCGCCGAGGAGGTGTCCGGGGAGATCCTGGACCTGTGCATCGAGGCCGGGGGCTCGATCACCGGCGAGCACGGGGTGGGCGTGGACAAGTCCAAGTACATGCCGAAGATGTTCGGCGAGGACGACCTGGACACCATGCAGTTCCTGCGCTGCGCGTTCAACCCGCGCAACCTGTGCAACCCGGGCAAGGTGTTCCCCACGCCCCGGCTGTGCGGTGAGGTGCCGGGGGTGCGCCGGGCCGCGCACCCCGCGAGCGCCGCCGGTGAGGTGGAGATCTTCTGATGGCCCGGGCTTTCATTTTTGGTCTAAGGCCGCGGACGTGGGCGTGACCAGCGGCGCGGAGATCGCTGTCGCCCTGGCCGGGACGGGCGCGGTGGTCAGCCCGGCCGGTTCGCCGGACAGCGTGGGCGGCGTGGGGGGCGTGGTGCCGACCTGCGTGGCCGCCCCCGGCACGGTGGCTCAGGCGGCCGGCGTGCTGCAGGCGGCGGCCGGGCTGGGCATGGCGGTGGTGGCCCGCGGCAGCGGCCGGACGATCTCGTGGGGCCTGCCGCCCGCCCGCTGCGACGTGATCGCCGACCTGAGCGGAATGACCCAGATCCTGGAGTACGCCGCCGGTGACCTGGTCGTGCGGGCCGAAGCCGGGGTCACCCTGGGCCAGCTGGCCGGGGTGCTGGCCGGGAAGGGCCAGCGGCTGGCCCTGGACGGGCCGCCCGGGGCCACCGTCGGCGGGGTGGTGGCCAGGAATGCGGCCGGGCCGCTGCGGCTGCGCTACGGGCTGCCCCGTGACCTGCTGATCGGGATCACGATCGTGCGCCCGGACGGGCACGTGGCCAAGGCCGGCGGCAAGGTGGTCAAGAACGTGGCCGGCTACGACCTGGGCAAGCTGTTCGCCGGCTCGTTCGGCACGCTGGGGCTGATCGCCGAGGTGACGTTCCGGCTGCACCCGCAGCCCGACGCGAGCGCCTGGGTGACCGGGGAGTTTCACGACAGTGCGGCCGCGGCCGAGGCGGCGCTGGCCGCCTCGGCCTCCCCGCTGCAGCCGTCCGCGGTGGAGCTGGACCGGCCGCGGGCCGGTGGCCCGATCTCGGTCAGCACGCTGCTGGAAGGCAC
Organism: Streptosporangiaceae bacterium; assembly: GCA_036495425.1. Lineage (GTDB taxonomy): Bacteria > Actinomycetota > Actinomycetes > Streptosporangiales > Streptosporangiaceae > Bog-532. The sequence goes on from DASXMW010000290.1 coordinate 5,404, forward strand.
CTCCCCGGGCGTCAGCGCGCGGGCCGAGCGGATGCGGGTGGCGCTCGGCCACGGGGCTTCGGAGGCGATGGCGGCCCCGCGCTGGTGGGGTTCGATCGGCGAGGCGGCTTCTGGGGCGGTTCACGGCACCCTGGTCCGGGTGGCCTTCTGGGCGGCCGGGCTGCGGCCGGTGCTGGACGCGATCGACAGCGTGGCCGCGGACACCGGGCTGGCGGTGGCCGTGGGCGGGTCGGCGGGCGCGGGTGTGCTGTACGCGTCGGTGGCCGCGGACGAAGATCCCGGGCAGGTGGCGATGTTCGTGCGGGCGGTGCGGGCGGCCACGGGTTCGGGTCCAGCTTCGGGTCCGGGTTCTGGTGCTGGATCGGGTTCTGGTGCTGGATCGGGTTCTGCGGGCGGCGGGCCGGCCCGGGGCAGCGTGGTGGTGCTGACCGCGCCAGAGGCGGTGCGCGAGCGGGTCGACCTGTGGGGGCCGGTGCCGTCGCTGAGCCTGATGCGCGCGGTCAAGCAGCAGTTCGATCCGGGGAACCTGATGGCGCCGGGCCGGGGGCCGGGAGGGATCTGAATGGACGAGCGTGAGCTGCGCGACCTGGCCGGAGACTGCGTGCACTGCGGCTTCTGCCTGCCGGCCTGCCCCACCTACTCGCTGTGGGGCGAGGAGATGGACTCCCCGCGGGGCCGTATCCACCTGGTCACCCAGGTGCTGGACGGCGAGGAGCTGACCTCGGCCGCGGCCGAGCACTTCGACCGCTGCCTGGGCTGCATGGCTTGCATGCCCGCGTGCCCGTCCGGGGTCCAGTACAACCGGCTGATCGAGGCGGCCCGAGCCTGGACCGATGACCCGGACCACGCGCCGCCGGTGCAGCCCGGCTCCGATCTGCACGAGGTGGCCGGGGCTGATGGGACTGACGAGGTAGCCGGGGCCCCGGAGGTCACAACGGACCCGGGGGTCCCGGGGAGCACAGCGGCCCCAGGCGTCCCAGCGGCCCCGGGCACCCCGGCGGCCCCGCACGTCCCGGTGGGTGGCGGACGGCACCGGCCGTGGCGGGAGCGGGCGGCCCGGGCCGCGATCTTCGCCGTGTTCCCCTACCGGGAGCGCCTGCGCCTGCTGACCGGCCCGCTGCGCGGGCTGCAGCGCACCGGGCTGGACCGTCTGGTGGCCCGGACCGGGCTGCCGTCCAAGGTGTCGCCGGTGCTGGGCGCGGCCATGAACCTGGCCCCGCGCCCGGGCCCGCCGGTGCCACGGGGCCGCCTGCCCGAGCGGGTCGCGGCCCGGGGCGAACGGCGCGCGGTGGTCGGCATGCTCACCGGCTGCGTCCAGTCGGTGTTCTTCCCGCACGTCAACCTGGCCACCGCCCGGGTCCTGGCCGCCGAGGGCTGCGACGTGGTCATCCCCCGCCAGCAGGAGTGCTGCGGCGCGCTGTCGCTGCACTCGGGCCGGGTCGGCGAGGGCGCCGGCTTCGCCCGGGCCATGATCGAGACGTTCGAGCGAGCCGGCGTGGAAGCGATCGTGGTCAACTCGGCCGGCTGCGGTTCGGCCATGAAGGAGTACGCCGAGCTGCTGGCCGACGACCCGGTCTGGGCCGAGCGAGCCCAGGCCATGAGTGCCAGAGTCCGCGACTTCTCGGAGTTCCTGGCCGGCCTCTTCGAGCGGTCGGGCGGCCCGGCCGCGCCCCGGCACCCGGTCCCGGCCCGGGCCGTCTACCACGACGCCTGCCACCTGGGCCACGCCCAGGGCATCACCGCCGCCCCCCGTGAGCTGCTCGGCCAGGTCCCCGAACTGGAGCTCCGGGAGATCCCCGAGGCCGGGATGTGCTGCGGCTCGGCCGGGGTCTACAACCTCCTGCAACCGGAGGCGGCCGGCGAGTTGGGCCAGCGCAAGGCCAAGTCGGTGCAGAGCACCGGCGCCCAGCTGCTCATCTCAGCCAACCCCGGCTGCTCCCTGCAGATCGCCTCCGCCCTGGAAGCCCAGGGTGAGACCATCGCCATCGCCCACACGGCCGAGATCCTGGACGCCTCCATCCGGGGCGTCCCGGCCCCCCGCCCGGCCTAGGGTGGTGTGAGCGCGGCTCAGCCGGAGGTCTCGGCCGCCTCGTTCGCCTCAGGATCCCCAGAGTCAACGAGCTGCCGCCGGCCCAAGTTACCTTTGGCCCGCGGCGCGGAGCCCTACCCGACACGGGCCCACTCGCGCGGGCCCCTGGCGTCCCAGCGGCCACCACGGCCCCGGAAGCCGCGGAGCCGCTACCGGGGCAATGTGCACATCGCTCCGGCTATCACCGGCGCAAAGTTACCATTGCCCCCGGTGGCGGAGGGATGGGCGGGACCGGGCGCGGCGGGGCAGGGCTGCGAGCGGGTGTGGTGGGCCGGAGCTGGGACGGGTCTGGTGGGCGGGGTCGCGACCGGGTGTAGTGGGCGGGCCTGGGGCCGCGGTTCAGCGGGCGGGGACCTGCCAGAGGGTGGGCTGCTCGGTGGTCGAGGTGGCCGTGTAACCGACCCCGGTGAGAGCTGAGCCGTTCGAGGTCAGGCCGGTGACCTGCTGGATGCCAGCGCCGGACAGGCCCGCGCCGCGCGGAGTCTGGGTCCGCCAGGTGTCGCCGCTGGCCGACGTCCACACGGCGACGTTGCGGTCCCCGCCCGGCCCGTAGGTGCCCACCACGGTGAAGCCGCCCGACATCGCGGTCGCCGCCGTCACCGCGGCTACCCCACCCGGTGAGTGGAGCGTGACCGGCAGCCAGGTCTGGCCGTTGTCGTGGGACACCTCGGCCAGCGCGGCCCGGGCTCCCGAGGCCCAGATCTCCTGGCCGAACGCGACCACGGTGTGGCCGCTGGCCGCGACCCGTGACAGCTGAGCCTGGGCGCCGGTCCCCGGGATCTTCAGCCGATGGGCGGTCCAGTGCCGCCCGTCGGCCGAGGTCCAGACGGCCGGGTCGATGCCCTGGCCGCCGACCGCGACGAAGCCGCCGGCCCCGGCCGCCACCCCCAGCATCCGGCCCGGGGCCGCGCTGGCCGCGCCGGACGCGGCCCCGGGGGCGCGGGTCCAGCTGCGCAGGTCAGGCGAGGACCAGGCCACCGGGAACGTGCCCGCGCGGGTGGTGGCGCTGCCGACGATGACGTAGCCGGAGCCGTCGGCGGCCGCCTGGGCGGCGTTCAGGCCGGACCGGGTCAGCCCGGCCACCCGGTCCGTACTCCAGGTGCGGCCATCCGGCGAGGAGGCCAGCACCGGGGACAGCGTGGTCCCGGCCAGGGCGTTGCCGGTGGCGAGCCAGCCGGCCGGGCCGTCGGCCACACTGTCCAGCTCCTGGGTCCCGTCCACGGCGGGCGGCGCACCGCTGGCGGTGGCCCAGGTGCCGCGGGTGAACGAGCCGGGGCCGGTCCGCGACCAGACGGCCAGCGTGCCGCCCGACGCCCCCACCGCAACCTGCGTCCCGGTCGACGGCTGACCGGAGCCGGCCACCGCGGTGACCCCGGCCGGGGTGATCGTGGCCCCGGCAATGCGGTGGAAGTTGATGACCCGGAAGCCGTGGCCGGGCACGGCCACGGCCAGGTAGGGCCGCTGGGCGACCGGGGTGCCGGTGGACCCGGTGGCGATCTGCACACCGCTGGCGGTGACGGTGGTGCCGGTCATGGTCTCCGGGGCCGCCCCGAACGAGGTGGCCGCCTTCCAGTGGCTGCCGTCGGCGCTGGTCCAGCCGTACATGGTGCCGCCGGGGCCCGCGCCGAGCACCGCGAACCCGCCCGGGCCGCCCTTGACCGCGCTGATCTTGACCCCGTTGGCCGAGGTCATGGAGGTCACGTAGTGCCAGCTGGTGCCGTTGGGCGAGGCATAGACGATGCCGGCTGGCCGGCCCGTCTGGCTGCGGCCGCTGGGCGCGGTGCCGGAACGGACGGCGATGAACCCCTTCCCGCTCACGGCCAGGCCGGCCAGCCCCGGGCTGGCGCCGTGGCCGGACGGCACCGACCCGCCGCGCCAGGTGCGGCCGTCGTCCGTGCTCAGCCAGGTCACGGTGGTCCGCGGGCCCGCTTCCTCGGACGAGCGCGAGATCTGCCCGGACAGCACGATGTCCGGGCCGTGGGCGGCGGCCCCGGTGATGCTGACGATGCCCCCGTCGTGGACCGGCAGCCGCGCCTCGGCCGCGGTGACCCGGGTCCAGTGCCGCCCGTCGCCCGAGGTCCAGATGACCCCGGTGGCTTCGGCGGTGTTCTGGCCCGCGGCCAGCCAGCCGGAGGCGGTCCGGGTCAGCACGCTCACCTGATCGCCGGAGTCGGTGGGGGTGATGCCGGTGGTGGCGGCCAGCGTCCAGGACTGGGCGTCCGGGCTGGTCCAGATGGCGTGCGGGCCGACCGCGAGCCAGCCGCTGGCGCCGCCGGCCAGGAGTTGCGCGGGGTGCCCGCGGGCGGGCTCGCCGCCGTCGGCACCGCGGACGGCCGCGGTCCGCCAGGTGTTGCCGGCGTCGGAGGAGACGAAGAACTGGCCGCGGGTGAGGTCGCCGCCGGCCTGGCTGCCCACCGCCACCACGGTGTTGCCCACGCTGGCCACCCGGGTCACGGTCTGGAACACCCCCTGACCCGGCGGGCCCGGGGCGGGCTGGAACTGGGCGCTGGCCGCCTGGGCGGCCGGGTAGCTGCGCGGGGCCAGCTCGCGCGGGCGGGACCGCACGTACCCGGCCACGGCCACGGCCGCGGCCAGGACCAGAACCACGGCGGTCAGCAGCAGCCGGCGCCGCCCGCGCCTTGGCCCTGACGTCTCGGTGGCTGACGCTGAGCCTGTGGCTGGTGGGACGGGTGAGGCCGGTGAGCTGGTGGCGGCAAGTGAGGCGGGAGGGCTCGTTGTGGCATTGGCGGCAGGTGGGGCGGAGACACCGGGGGCAGAGGCATCGGGCGCGGCGGTCCGCTCGGCGTCGGTCGAACTGGACCAGTTGGTGTCGGACGCGGTGAACCAGTTGGTGTCGGGCGAGGTGGACCAAGCGAGATCGGACGCGGTGGACCACTCGGCGCCTGCGGCCTGCCAGGCCGACTGGGCCCGCTGCCAGACCGAGGCGCCGTCGTCCGGGCCGGAGACCGTGAACCCGGGGTCGCCGGGATGGCCGCGCCGGGGCAGCGGGCCGTCACCGTCGCCGGGCAGCGGGATCGGCGGGAACAGGGGCGGCAGCGGCTCCGGCGCGTCGTCCAGGCCGAGCCCCAGGCCGGGGCCGAGCCGCGGGCCCGCGGGCGCGTGCTCGGCCCGCGCGGCCGAACGCGGCGCGAACTCGGCGTCGTCTGTCGTGCTCACCATCGCCCTTACGGGTCAGGCAGGGTGCCCCACGGTGGGCTGTGGTGGCAGGCCGCGCGGACCGCGCGGACATCGTGCACCGTCCCCTGCGCCGGCAGGTATTCCGGACTCTCCCCGCTGGCCGATGCTACCCGCGGGGCCCGGAGGCGAGGTGACGCAACGCGCAGGTTGGACGCGAGACCGTTACCGGGGCGCGGCCGGGTTCGGGTCGCGACCGGCGATGACCTCGGTGACCAGGCCGTAGGCCACGGCCTCGGCCGCGCTGAGCAGCTGCCCGGCCCGGGCCCCGGCGCGAACCTCGTCCACCTCGCGCCCGGTGACCTCGGCCAGCCGCTCGTAGACGGAGTCGGTCATGATGCGGGTCTGCCGCTCCCGGACCGTGACCGCGTCCACGGTGCCACCGAACTCCTCCCTCGGTTCGGTCAGCACGAACAGCGCGTTGGGGTAGGCGGCCCGCTGCGGGCACGCGGCCAGCACGCTGAGGGCCGCGCCGGTGGTCCGGCCCGCGGCCCGGGCCTGGACCGGCACGCCCACCGTGTCCAGCACGCCCATCAGGGTGACGGCGGCGGTCAGGTCGGCCGACAGGCCCTGGAGCTCGAACCGAATGGGCCCGTCACCCTCGGCGTCCAGGGTCAGCAGCTGGGCCGAGAGCCGGGTGGCGGCCTCGTCGGTGAGGTGCCCGTGGGCCAGCACGATCCGCCGCCGCAGCAGCGACTCGTACACGCTGGGCGGCTCGGGCGGGGCCAGCCAGAGCTGGATCCGGGCCGGACCGGGCACGGTTTCCGGCTCGGGCGGCCCGGGGAACGGGTACTGCTCCGGGAACGGATTCGGCCCCGGGAACGGCGGGCGGTGGAACGGGATGCGGTCCATGGTCATGCGGGCGGCTCCTTCGCCTCTCGGTGCAGGGTCCAGGTGAGCTCGGTGCCGAGCGCGGCGGCGTACCGCTCCAGCGTGGAGGCGCGCACGTCGGCCGAGCCCGCTTCGAGCCGGGCCACCGCCGACTGGGACGTGCCCATCCGGGCGGCGATCTCGGTCTGGGACAGCCCGGCCTCCTGGCGGCGCTGGGCCAGCTCACGCATGAGCCGCCCGCGGTCCTGCGACATCCGGCGCAGGGCCATCTGCCGGAAGCCCGGCATGACCGGCAGCCGGGGCAGATCCTCCCCGGCCTCGCCACCGGGCACCTCATTGCTCATACCGGCCAGGGTATCTCACATTTGAGATCTCGCTAATAGGATGGGCCGTGGGTGGGGGGCCGGAGGATGGTGGGGGTGGGGCCGGGTCAACGGGAGGCGAGGCCGGGTCAACGGGGGGGCCGGGTAACGGGGGCCCGGTCAACGGGGGTGAGGCGGGATCACTGGGGGGTAAGGCCGGCCGCCCGGGTGTTCAGGTAGCGCTGATGCGGCAGGCTGGTGGCCCGGCGGGCGGCCTCCAGGTAGGCCTGCCGGGCGGAGTCCTGGTCGCCGGCCAGTTCCAGCAGGTGGGCGCGGACGGCGTGGAACCGGTGGCCGGCCACGATCCGCCGATCGGACTCCAGCCCGGTCAGCAGGTCAAGCCCGGCGCGGGGGCCGTGGACCATGGCCACCGCCACGGCGTGGTTGAGCGCCACCACCGGGCCCGGGTCCACCTGGCGCAGCAGCTCGTACAGGGCCAGGATCTGCGGCCAGTCGGTGCCGGCCGCGGTCGCGGCCTCGTCGTGCACGGCGGCGATGGCCGCCTGCAGCTGATAGGGCCCGGGCGCGCCCCGGCCCAGGGCGCCGGTGATCAGGTCCACGCCCTCGCTGATCAGGTCCGCGTCCCACCGGGCCCGATCCTGCCCGGCCATGGGGATCAGCTCCCCGTCCGGGCCGGTCCGGGCGGGCCGGCGGGCGTCGGTGAGCAGCATCAGCGCGAGCAGCCCGGTGGCCTCGCCGTCGCCCGGCAGCAGCCGGTGGGCCAGCCGGGCCAGCCGGATGGCCTCGCCGGACAGATCCGGCCGGGTCAGCCCGGGCCCGGCGGTGGCCGCGTAGCCCTCGGTGAAGATGAGGTAGAGCACCCGCAGGACCGCGGCCAGGCGGGCCGCCCGGTCGGCCGCCGCGGGCAGGGCGAACGGCACCCCGCTCGCTCTGACCGCCTGTTTGGCCCGGCTGATGCGGCGGGTCATGGTGTCCTCCGGGACCAGGAACGCCCGCCCGATCTCGGCGGTGGACAGGCCGCCCACCGCGCGCAGGGTCAGCGCGATCTGCGACGCGGGCGACAGGGCCGGGTGACAGCACATGAACAGCAGGATCAGGGCGTCATCGCCCCCGGCCAGCGGCACGTCGGCCGCCGGGGCCAGCCACGGGCCGGGCGGCGCCTGCCGGGCGGCGGCCTCCTCCCGGCGCTGCCGGGCCTGTTCCGCGCGCAGCAGGTCGGTCAGCCGCCGCGAGGCCACGGTGATCAGCCAGCCGCGCGGGTGATCCGGGACCCCACCGGCGGGCCACTGGGTGGCCGCGGCCAGCAGGGCCTCCTGCACGGCGTCTTCGGCGGTGTCGAAGTGCCCGTACCGGCGGACCAGCGCCCCGAGGACCTGCGGCGCCAGCTGACGCAGCAGATCCTCGGGCGCGGCCGGCGGCATGGGTCAGGGGTCCAGCTCGTGCCGGGACTCGGCCACCGGCCGCACGTCGACCCGGGCCCGCTGGCGCAGGTGCTCCGGGCCCGGGGTGGCGGCCAGCCGCCCGGCGATCTGGGTGGCCCGGTCGAAGCTCTCGCACTCGACGATCCAGTATCCGGCCAGCACCTCCTCCGACTCCGGGTACGGCCCGTCGGTCACCACCGGCACGCCTTCCTTCAGCTCGAGCCGGCGGGTGTGCGCCGGGGCGGTCAGGCCCCGGGTCTCGACCAGCTCGCCCGAATCGGACAGCTCCTGGACGAACGACTCCATGAACGCGCCCATGGCCGCGAACTGCTCTTGTGTCCAGCCCGGCCGGCCCGGTTCCGGCTTCCCGGCCATGGCGTCGTAGTCCTGCTGCGACCCGTAGATCAAGATCATGTACTTCACGGCAGCTCCTCTCGTCCGGGCACCGCTCCGGCACCCGCGGAGACGTCGGAACCACGGCCGCGAGCCGGACACCGGCCGGCGGTCATTCGATGTGAAAATCAGCCTCGCGGACCGTAGGCCAGCAGGAAGACGTGCACGCCGCTGCGGATGACCTGCTCGGTCTCGGCATCGGAAATTTCGAACGTGCCGAACAAGGATCGCGTGTTGAGCTGGTTGAGGGTGAGCGCGGTGAGGTGCTGGGTGGCCTGCACCGGGTCGTCGAAGACCAGCAGGCCCCGGTCGGCCAGCCGGATGAGCCGGCCCGCGATCGCGTCCGTGACCGTGCCGCGGCTCCGCCAGGGCTCGGTCAGCACCGGGAACCGCCGGGCCTCGGTGATCAGCAGCCGGATGAGCGCGGCCCGCTCGGGCAGCTGGGTGACGGTGCGGCCCATGTCGAGCAGGGTCTCGACCAGCGTCGGCTCCAGCGCGGACGGGTCGCGCAGGTCGTCCAGGTGGCGGCCGACGAGCTCATCGACCAGGCCAATCATCCACGAGAACGTCCGCTGGGTCACCGACAGGAACAGGTTCTCCTTGTCCCCGAAGTGGTTGTAGACGGTGCGCTTGGACACCCCGGCCTCGGCGGCGATGGCGTCCACGCTGGTCCGCTCGTAGCCGTACCGGGTGAACAGGTCCAGCGCGGCCCGCTGGATCTCGTCGCGCTTGCGCTCGGAGACCGAGCGCGCGTCCGAGTGGAACGGCCCGGTGCCCAGCACAACCCCGGACTCGGTCATCGGCACTCCCCTCCCCCGGCGTCTCCGCGGCGTCCGGCCGGACACCGCAGTATACGGCCAGCCCTTCTCCAAGTAAACTACACCGTGCAGTTTATAAATGTGCACTGCACGGTGTAGTTTACTCGCATGGCTACCTCCCCTGAATTCCTGACCACGGCGAGTCAGGCGCCCGCGAAGGTGCCGGACAAACTGGAACCCCGCGCTGATCAAGCTGACCGCGATCCTGATGGTGGGGGCGATCGCGGCCCTGCTCGACACCACCATCGTCAACGTCGGCCTCGACGCCATCGCCCGCAACCTGCACACCACGGTGTCCACCGTGCAGTGGGTGATGACGGGCTACCTGCTCTCCTTCGGCATGGTCATCCCGCTCAACGGGTGGGCCATCACCAGGTTCGGGGCCAAGGCGACCTGGCTGACCTCGCTGGCCTTGTTCCTGGCCGGCTCGGTCGCCTGCGGCCTGGCCTGGAACATCGGCAGCCTGGTGGCGTTCCGGGTCGTCCAGGGCGTCGGCGGCGGCATGCTGATGCCGGTCCTGACCACGCTGCTCATCCAGGCCGCGGGCGGCCGCTCGCTGGGGCGGCTGATGGCCACTGTCAGCCTCCCGGCCGTGGTGGTGCCGGTGGCCGGGCCGATCGTGGGCGGCCTGATCGTCAGCAACCTACGGGCTGGCCCAGGTCAGCATCCACCACGGCTTCGGGACCGCGGTGCTGACCGTCATCCTCGAGCTCCAGCTGACCGGCGGGGGCACGGCCGGCGCGGCCGCGCGCACGGCCGGCCTGGCCAGCGCGTTCAGCCACACGTTCTGGTGGGCGGTCGGGTTCACGGTGATCGGCGCCCTGCCCGCCCTGCTGCTGCGCGGGCCAGCGCGCTCAGAACGGTAAGGCGGGACGGCGCGGCATGCTCGGGGAAGTCACGCCGCGCCGCCCCCGTCTCGCCAGCCCCGGGACGCGGTCGCCCAGGGCGCCCGGTGCGCGGCCAGCACCGCCACCGGCCAGGAGGCCTCGGCCCACACCGTGCGGCCGGGGCCGGCCTCGTGATAACCCCAGCAGCTGGCACTGGCCGCGACCAGGGCCAGGCCGAGCCCGCACACGGGCAGGTCGTCCACGTCATCCTCGCCGACCGCGCCGGCGTCGACCGTGGGCCCCGCGGCCGGGGCGGTCGGGCCGCCCGCGTCGGTGACCGACACCCGGGCCACGCCGCTGCGCGGGCAGGTCACCTCGACGGTGAAGAAGCCGCCGGTTCCGGAGGCGGTGTGCACCACGGCATTGGCGGACAGCTCGGAGGCGCAGGACACCAGGGCGTCCCGGGCCGGGCACTCGTCCAGCAGGCAGGCCACGAACCGGCGGGCCTCGGCCACGTGCTCCAGAGTGCCAGGGAAGACCCGCATCCAGCGCAGGCCCCGCTGGCTCTCAGCCGGGCACAGGTCAGCCCCAGCCGGATTCGCCGCCATCATCCGCCACCCCTCGGATACTTAGCGCCCTATCCATTCGCTACTCAGCGCATGCTATTGGTGTCAAGCTGTGACTATACTCCCGCACAAGCACGCTAGGTGCAAGGTTGCGAGTTACAAGGCTTACAGGGGAGATCGCGCATGGCGGACCACATCCCGACCGTGCGGCAGCGCCGCCTGGCTCAGGCCCTGCGGGAGCTGCGGCACGAGGCCGGGCTGACCCAGGACGCGGTGGGGGCCCGCATGGGCTGGCACACCTCCAAGCTGTTCCGGCTGGAGAACGCGCGCAGCCCGCGGGTGGACTGGCTGGACGTCAAGGAGCTGATGGACATGTACGGGGTCCGCAGCCCGCACCGGGAAGCCCTCATCCAGCTGGCCAAGGACGCTCGGATGATGGGCTGGTGGACGCCCTACCGGGACGTGTTCACCGGGTCCTACGTGGCTCTGGAAGACGAATCCTCGGCCATGCGGCTGTACTGCCCCGAGCTGGTGCCCGGGCTGCTGCAGACCGAGGCCTACGCGCGGGCGGTGATCCGCGCGGTGCGGCCGGGCTACGACGAGGAAAGCGTGGAACGCCGGGTCGCCGCCCGGCTGACCCGGCAGAAGGTGCTGCTGGGCCGGGTGTCACCGCCCGACCTGGTGGTGGTGCTCAACGAGGCTGTGCTGCGGCGCCTGGTGGGTGACCGGTACGTGATGGCGGCCCAGCTGGAGGCGCTGCACGCCGCGGCCCGGCAACGGCGGGTGAGCCTGCGGATGCTGCCGTTCAGTGCCGGGGCCCACGCCAGCCTGGAGGGCGGGTTCGTTTTGATTCAGTTCCCCGGGGAAGCCGACCCGGACGTTGTTTACGTCGAGGGCATCATGGGCGATCTGTACCTGGAAAGCGTGGAGGAGGTAAAGCGGTATCAGTCGGCATTTGAGCGTATTCAGGCAGTAGCGCTTAGTCCTGAAGAAACTCTAACGTTGGCCGATAAAATGGTTAGACAACTGAGCTGAGCGGAAAAAATGCGTTAGGCGGCTCGCACGGGGCGAGCCGCGCATCACCGGCGGTCACCGCCGTGAGAGGCAAGGAGCATCAGTGATGGGCGAAGCCGGCATCGCTGGAACGTGGCGCAAGTCCAGCTACAGCGGAGGTGACAACAACTGCGTCGAGGCGGGAACGACGGGCGCGGGGATCGCGGTCCGCGACACCAAGGACCGGCCCGGCGGCGCGCTGCAGTTCAGCGCGAGCGCATGGCTGGCGTTCACGGAAGGCATTTGCCGACCGTAGGCCCCAGCCTGATTTCCTAATGTCACGCCGCGGAGACGGCGGCGTGCGTGGCGCAATTACAAGACGCCATAACTGCGGAAATAACGTCCCGGATCTAATCAATTTCGCAGGGTTATCTGCGGCGCGGCAACACGGGGCCCGGCCGCCACAATCGGCGATTGTTTCCGGTCGGCGCACATTCCGCCGACTCTTGCGCCCTTCCCTGGCTGACCAGGGAGAGAGCACACTACGGAGAAGAAGATCATCCGTAGTGAGGAGGCGGGTATGCCGGGAGCATCATCCGGGGGCGGCCTGCGGCGGTCACTGTCGATCTGGCAGGCCATCGGCCTGTCGATCGCGCTGATGGCACCGAGCATGGCGGCCAACATCAACCCGCAGGCCAGCGCGGCCACGGCGGGCCGGGCGGTGCCGCTCACGTTCCTGATCGCGGCGGTCGGCGTGCTGCTGGTGGCGTACACGTTCGTCCGGCTGACCCAGTACTACCACCACTCCGGCTCGGTCTACGCCTTCGTCGGCGCCATCCTGGGGCCGCGGGCGGGCGTGGTGGCGGGCTGGGGCCTGCTGGGCACGTACACGTTCTACGCGGTGGTCACCTCCTCGGCGGCCGGCATCTTCGGCACCGCGTTCCTGAGCGCGGTCGGGGCCTGGCCGCACCCGCCGTCGTGGGCCCCGTTCCTGCTGGCCGGGGTGGCCATCGCGCTGACCCTGGCCGTGGCCGTCTTCCCGGCCCGGCGCGGCACCAACGTGCTGCTGACGGTGGAGGGGGCCACGGTGGCGCTGATCCTGATCGTCACCGTGGTGGTGCTGGTCCGGCTGCTGGCCGGGAACGCGCCGGGCGGGCACCACTTCACGCTGAGCGTGTTCGCGCCGACGCCCGGGACCAGCTTCTCGCCGCTGTTCCTGGGCGTGGTGTTCGGCTTCCTGTCGTTCGCCGGGTTCGAGGCGGCCTCGACCCTGGGTGAGGAGACCACCAACCCCACCCGGGACATCCCGCGGGCCATCCTGGGTACCGCGCTCTTCGGCGGCATCTACTTCGTCGTCGTCACCGCGATCGAGATGATGGGGTTCGGCGCCAGCAAGGCCGGGGTCACCGCGTTCTCCAACTCGTCCTCCCTGCTCGGTGACCTGGGGTCGAGCTACGTCGGGGCCTGGATCGGCGACATCATCACCCTGGGCACCACGATCAGCGCGTTCGGCTGCTGCCTGGCCTCCACCGTGGGCGCGGCCCGGCTGATGTACGCGCTGGCCCGGGACACCGGCGGCGACCGCGGCCTGGGCCGGGCCGCCCGCAACGGCTCACCGGCCGTGGCCACCGTGGCCATCGTGGCCTTCGCGGTCGCGATCTACGTGGTGTACCTGGCCGGGTTCGGGGCCACGGCCGAGGACAGCTTCGCCTGGTCCGGCACCATCGGCACGCTGATCCTGCTGGTGGTGTACGTGCTGGCCACCATCGGGTGCGTGATCCTGGTCTTCGTGCAGCGCAAGCTGCCGGTGCCGATGTGGCAGATCATCGTGCCGATCCTGGCCCTGGTGGTGCTGGGCTACACGCTGTACCGCAACGTGATCCCGTATCCGGCGTCCGGGCCGGGTCAGTGGTTCCCGGTGGTAGCGGGGGTGTGGCTGCTGGCCGCCCTGGTCACGGTGCTGGTGGCGCCGGGCTTCGCCCGCCGGCTGGGGGCCGCGCTGACCGCCCGGGAGGGCATCGCCGCGCCCGGCGGGAACGCCGCGGCCGCCGGCGCGCCGGGTGACCAGAGCCGGCGTGCCTGACCCGGGCCCGGACCCGGCCCCTGGCCTGAACCAGGGCCTGCTCCCGGCCGTCGCCGAACTGGGCCTGGCCGACCACCACTGCCACGGGGTGGTCAAGCGGGACCTGGACCGGCCCGCGTTCGAAGCCATGCTCACCGAGGCCGACTACGCCGGTCAGCCCGGTGTGACGATGTTCGGCACCCAGGCCGGCCTGGCCCTGCGGCGCTGGTGCCCGCCGGTGCTCGGGCTGCCCGCGCAGGCCGGGCCGGACGAGTACCTGGCCGCCCGGGCCGCGGCGGGGTGGGAGGAGGTCAGCCGCCGTTTCCTGCGGGCGGCCGGGCTGGACGCGCTGTACGTGGACACCGGGTTCGCCCCGGAGCCGCTGACGTCCGCCGCCGAGCTGGGCCGGCTGGCGGGCGCGACCAGCAGGGAGGTGGCCCGGCTGGAGCAGGTGGCCGAGTCGGTGGCGGCCGGCCTGGCCGGTGACGTGGGCGCGGCGGCCGGGTTCGGGCCCGCGTTCCGGGCCGCGCTGGCCGAGCGGGCCCGGTCCGCGATCGGGTTCAAGTCGGTGGCGGCCTACCGGGTCGGCCTGGACCTGGACCCGGCCCGGCCGACCGGCACCGAGGTCGCGGTGGCGGCGGCCCGCTGGCTGGACACCCCGTCCGGCCAGCCCGGGCGGCTGGCCGACCCGGTGCTGCACCGATTCTTCATCTGGTGCGGGGCCGACCTGGGCCTGCCCCTCCAGTTCCACGTGGGCTACGGGGACCGCGACGTCGACCTGCACCGGTGCAACCCGCTGCTGCTGACCGGCCTGCTGCGGGCGCTCGAGCCGGCCGGCGTGCCGGTCATGCTGCTGCACAACTACCCGTTCCACCGGGAGGCCGGGTACCTGGCCCAGGTGTTCCCGCACGTGTACGTGGACGCCGGGCTGGCCACGCACAACCTGGGCCGGGGCTCGGCCCAGCTGATCGCCGAGACCCTGGAGCTGACCCCGTTCGGCAAGTTCCTGTACTCCTCGGACGGGTTCGGCCTGCCCGAGCTGCACTACCTGGGGGCGCTGCTGTTCCGGCGGGGGCTGTCGGCGTTCCTGCGGGCCGGCCTGGACGACGGCGACTGGACCACGGCCGACGCCGGGGCGATCGCCCGCCAGGCCGGCTACGAGAACGCCTACCGGGTGTACGGCCGGTAGGACCTCACGGTGGGCGCGGGCCGGGCGTCTACGGAGTATGGAGACACTCGAGCGGACGCACGTCGTGACCGACCCGGCCATCTTGTACTTCGGTACGCCGGTGGTGCTGCTGAGCACGGTCAACCCGGACGGAAGCCCGAACCTGGCCCCTATCTCGTCGGTGTTCTGGCTCGGGCGCCAGGCCATGCTGGGCATCAACCGCAACTCGCAGAGCTGGGCCAACCTGGACCGGACCCGGGAGGTCGCGGTGGCGCTGCCGTCGGCCGACCAGGTGGACGCGGTGAACCGGCTGGCCCTCACCACCGGCCGGAACCCGCCGCCGGAGCGGCAGCAGCGGCGCGGCTACCGGCACGTGCCCGACAAGTTCGGGGTCAGCGGCCTGACCCCGGTGCCCGCCGACCTGATCGCCCCGCCCCTGGTGGCCGACTGCCCGGTGGTCATGGAGTGCACGGTCGACAGGATGGACGCGGATAAGGCCCGGATCCCCGCCGTCGAGGTCACCGTGCGGCGGGTGCATGCCCATCCGGACATCCTGGTCGCGGACCGCCCCAACCGGATCGACCCCGACCGCTGGCGGCCGCTGATCATGAGCTTCCAGCACTTCTACGGCCTGGCCGACGGCCGGCTGGTCCCCTCCCGGCTGGCCACGGTGGACGAGGAGCTGTACCGGGTCCGGTGAGGGTCAGCTACCGTCGTAGCCGAGGTCGAAGGGAGTGGAGTGCGATGGCGCAGCAGTACGGCGAGATCAGTGACCGCCTGGCCAAGTTCATCGCGGCCCAGCACCTGTTCTTCGTGGCCACCGCGGCGCGCGAGGGCCGGGTCAACGTCTCCCCGAAGGGGCTGGACGCCCTGCGGGTCCTCGGGCCCAACCGGGTTATCTGGCTGAACGGCACCGGCAGCGGCAACGAGACCGCCGCCCATCTGCTCGACGTCAACCGGATGACCCTGATGTTCTGCTCGTTCGAGCGTCAGCCGCTGATCCTGAGGCTGTACGGCGCCGCGACGGAGATTCAGCCCGACCAGCCGGAGTGGGACGAATTCGTCGGGTTCTTCCCGCTCATACTCGGCGCCCGGCAGATCTTCGACATGAGAGTCGATCTGGTCCAGACCTCATGCGGCTACGGGGTGCCGTTGATGGAGTACGCCGACGAGCGGCCGCTGATGGCGCAGTGGGCCGAGAAGAAGGGACCGGACGGGCTCGAGGCCTACCACCGGGACAAGAACCAAACCAGCATCGACGGCTTCCCGACCGGCCTGCGCCTACCTGACGCTCTGTCCGCGCTGGACCAGTAGCGCTGGGGTGGAGCTGACCGCGGACCTGTTCGTCTCGGCGGACGGATGCGCCCGCGGGGAGAACACCGGACCGTACTTCGGGTACGGGGGGCGGTGGTCTCCGGCACCTTGCGGGACCCGCGGGCCGGTGGCCGGCCGCCGTCAGCTGCTGGGCTGGGGGGTGGTCAGGGTGCAGTTGACCCTGGGGTTGACGCCGGTGTAGTTGAGCGGCCCGGCCGCCACGGTGGCGGCGATGGTGCCGGCCTTGGTGCAGTTGCCGATGGTCTCGTCGAAGTAGCCGCGCTGACCGGCGGCGACCGCGCCGACGATGAGCCACAGGACGAGAAGCGCCGATCCGAGATGCATGCTGTCCTCCATCGCGGTTCCGGGTGCGTCTGGCCCGAAAGCTACCCGCCCGCGAGGCCCGGTATGGCCGTAAAAGCCCTGCTCA
This sequence comes from Streptosporangiaceae bacterium, assembly GCA_036495425.1. Lineage (GTDB taxonomy): Bacteria > Actinomycetota > Actinomycetes > Streptosporangiales > Streptosporangiaceae > Bog-532. The sequence goes on from DASXMW010000290.1 coordinate 21,834, forward strand.
CAGCCGTTTCCGGAAACCTGGAAATTCGAGGGCGGGAGATCCCGGTAGCGTCGCGGTATGGAACCGACGGCGGGACGGCGGGCCGAGATCACGGTGGTGGTCGGCGAGGCCGACACGGCCACCGCGCTGGGCAGCGGAGACGTGCCGGTGCTGGCCACGCCCCGGCTGCTGGCCCTGGCCGAGGCGGCCACCGTGCGGGCCGTGGCCGGGGTGCTGGCCCCCGGGCAGACCTCGGTGGGGACCAGCATCCGGCTGGAGCACACCGCGGCCAGCCCGGTCGGCATGCGGGTCACGGTCGTGGCCGAGCTGACCGCGGTCGACGGGCGGCGGCTGACGTTCCGGGTCGAGGCGGCCGATGCGGCCGGTACCGTGGCCGGCCTGGGCACGGTCGAACGAGTGGTGGTCGACCGGGCCGCGTTCCTGGCCCGGCTGCCGGAAGCTAGGTGAGCGAGGCGGCTGGTGGGGCGCGCGCTCTAGGTGGGGGTCAGCGGCCGCGGCGCCAGGTCGGCTTGCGCTTCTCCAGGAACGAGCGCATGCCCTCGCGGGCGTCGGGGGTCTGGCTGGTGGCCGCCATGACCTCGATGGCGTAGGCGTAGGCCTTCGGCTGGTCCAGGTCGATCTGGGCGTAGAGGGCCTGCTTGCCGATGCCCTTGCTCTCGGCCGAGCCGCGGGTCACCCGGTCGAGCAGGTCCTGCACCGCCGTGTCGAGCTGGGCCGCGGGCACCACCCGGTTGACCAGGCCCCAGTCCAGCGCGGTGGCGGCGTCGATGGTGTCGCCGGACAGGGCCAGCTCGGCGGCGCGCTTGCGGCCGACGTTGCGGGCCACCGCCACCATCGGGGTGTGGCAGAACCAGCCGCCCTTGCCGCCGGGGGCGGCGAAGCCCGCGTCCTCGCTGGCCACGGCCAGGTCGGCGCTGGCCACGAGCTGGCAGCCCGCGGCGGTGGCCAGCCCGTGCACCCGGGCCACCACCGGCTGCGGGATCTGCTGCATGAGCGTCATCAGCTCGGTGCAGGTCCGCAGCAGCGTCCGCACCTGCCCCAGGCCGGCCTCGGCCACGTCGGCGAAGTCGTGCCCGGCGCAGAACACCGGCCCGTTCCCGGCCAGCACCACCCCGAGACTGTCGCCGCCGCCGATCTCGGTGAACGCGGCCAGCAGCTCGTTCATGTGGGCCAGGGACAGGGCGTTGCGGCGCCGGGGCCGGTTCATGGTCACGGTGGCGAAGTCGCCCGACCGTTCGACCAGAATGTGTTCGTAGCTCATAACCGCCTCCTGCTTGGCAGGTTAGGCGGCCAGCCAGCCGGGGGAAAGCTCACCCTCGGCCACGATCACGGCCGGGCCGGTCAGGTAGCTGGTGTCCGGGGTCAGGGTGACGGTCAGGTTGCCGCCGGGCACCTGGACGTGCCAGCGGCCCTGCTGGTCGCCGGTGGCCTCGGCGGCGGCGACGGCGGTGGCGACCGCGCCGGTGCCGCAGGACCGGGTGGGGCCGGAGCCGCGCTCGTAGACCCGCATCTGCGCGCTGCGCTGGCCGGTCAGCCGGATCAGCTCCACGTTGGCCCCATCCGGGAACAGCTCGCTGTCCAGGGACGGCGGCGCGGACAGGTCGAAGTCCGCCAGCGGGGACTCGACCACGCAGGCCAGGTGCGGGTTGCCGACCGAGATGCGCAGCCCCTCGCAGGTCATGCCGCCGACCGTGGTCCAGCCCGCGCCGAGCACGGCCGGGGCGCCCATGTCCACGGTGATCTCGCCGCTGGGCTCGACCCGGACCTGGCGGGTCCCGCCCCGGGTCTCGATCGCGAACTCCGGCCCCTTGGCCAGGCCGTGCTCGATCAGGTAGCGGGCGAAGACCCGGATGCCGTTGCCGCACATTTCGGCGATGCTGCCGTCGGCGTTCCAGTAGTCCATGAACCACTGCGCGGCTTCGCCGTCGTCACCGGCGGGTCCCCCGCCCTCGGTGATGGCGGCCAGCGCGGCCGCGGCGGCAAGGTCGTCCCGGGGTTCGCTGGCGGCGCGGAACGCGCCGGGGCCGCCTTCGGTCAGCTCGGCCGCCAGCACCTCGACCTCGACCACCCGGAGTACGCCGTCGCCGCCGATCCCGGCCCGCCGGTCGCACAGCCGCCGCACGAACTCCGGGGTCAGGTCCAGTTCACCGTCCGGGTCGGGCAGGATGACGAAGTCGTTCTCCGTGCCGTGCCCCTTCGCGAACCGCATGCCCCGATGCTATCGGCCGGCCTGGGGCGCGCGGGCGCGCGCGCCGGCCGGTCCCAGCGCCGCCAGCGCCCGGTCCAGCAGGTGACCAGGGTCCGGCTCGCCGGAGACGTCCAGCCAGGTGATGCGGGGGTCGCGGCGGAACCAGGACTCCTGACGGCGGGCGAGCCGGCGGGTGCCGCGGGCGGTCTCCTCGCGGGCCTGGTCCGAGGTCGACTCCCCGGCCAGGTAGCGGAGCAGCTGCTGGTAGCCCAGGGCGCGGCTGGCGGTGCGGCCCTCGCGCAGGCCGTGGCGTTCCAGCCGCCGGACCTCGTCTTCGAAGCCGGCCGCCCACATCTGGTCGACCCGGGTGCCGATCCGGCGGTCGAGCTCTTCGCGGGGAAGCCGGAGCCACAGCTGCACGGCCGGGCCGCTGGCCGCGTACTCCGGCAGGGTGGCGGTGAACGGCCGCCCGGTGAGCTCGATGACCTCCAGGGCCCGGACGATGCGGCGGCCGTTGCTGGGCAGGACGGCCTGGGCCGCGGCCGGGTCCAGCCCGGCCAGCCGGGTGTGCAGGGCGGCCGCGCCGTCCCGCTCCAGCTCGGCCTCGAGCCGGGCCCGGACGGCCGGGTCGGTGCCGGGGAAGGCCAGGTCCTCCAGGGCGCCCCGCACGTACAGGCCGGAGCCGCCGGCCAGGATCGGCACCCGGCCCCGCGCGGTGATGTCGTCGATGGCCCACCGGGCCAGCCGCTGGTAGTCGGCCACGTTGGCGGGCTGCCGCACGTCCCAGAGGTCGAGCAGATGGTGCGGCACGCCGCGGCGCTCGGCCAGGGTCAGCTTGGCCGTGCCGATGTCCATGCCCCGGTACACCTGCATGGAGTCGGCGTTGATCACCTCGCCGCCAAGGGCCAGGGCCAGCTCGACGGCCAGCCCCGACTTCCCGGCCGCGGTCGGGCCGACCACGGCGATCACGCGCTCGCCCATGCTTTCAGTGTTCCACCGGCGGCCGGTGACCGTGACACTCCCCGGCCACCCCCTGTATGACCAGGTATGCGCAGGGTAGAGAGAGCAACGTGACGATCGTGGACGGTCCGGACCGGTTCCAGCGCAGGCACGCGTGGCTGGGCTTCCCGCTGGCCGTGGCGTACAAGTTCTTCGACGACTTCGGCACCTACCTGGCCGCGATCATCACCTACTACGCGTTCGTGTCGATGTTCCCGCTGCTGCTGATCGCCTCGACCGTGCTGAGCGTGGTGCTGCGCGGCAACCAGCACCTGCAGCACGAGCTGCTGACCTCGGCCCTGAAATCGCTGCCGGTGATCGGCCGCGAACTGGACAATCCACAGCACCTCAGCGGCGGACCGGCCGGCCTGATCATCGGCATCGTCGGGTCGGTGTACGGCGCGCTCGGGGTGGCCCAGGCGTTCCAGTACGCCAGCAACACCATGTGGGCGGTGCCGCGCGACAGCCGTCCCAACCCGCTGCACACCAGGGGCCGGAGCCTGATCCTGCTGGCCGTGGTCGGGCTGGCCATCCTGGCCACCACCTCGCTCTCGGTCCTGAGCGACGGCGGGGTCGGCCTGCTCGGCACCACCGAGAAGTACCTGGCGGTGGCGGCGTCGGTGCTGATCAACGCGGCGGCGGCCGTCTTCGCGTTCCGGTTCGCCCCGGCCCGGAACCTGTCCCGCCGCGCCGTGCTGCCGGGAGCGATCCTGGCCGCGGTGCTCTGGCAGCTGCTGCAGACGTTCGGCATCATCTACGTCCGTCATGTCCAGCACGCCAGCGAGACCAACGCGGTGTTCGCCATCGTGCTGGGGCTGCTGGCCTACCTGTACCTCACCGCCATCACCCTGCTGCTGAGCGTGGAAGTCAACGTGGTCCGGGTCAATCACATGTACCCCCGGGCCCTGCTGACCCCGTTCACCGACGACGTGGCCCTGACCCCGGGCGACCGGCGGGCCTACGCCCGCCAGGCCAAGGCCCAGCGCAGCAAGCGGTTCGAGCGCATCGAGGTGGGTTTCCTGCCCCGCCGGAAGCGCGAGAACCGCCCCGAAGAAGACCGGGCCGGGCCGTCAGACGGGGCGGGATAGAGCGGGCATGCCCAGGACCACGGGCTGCTGGCCAGCCTCACGCACCGACCTTCGATCATCAAAATCGGGGGCGGGGCCGGTCAGTCTCTTCTCCCAGGCGTCACCGGCGCGGGTGCGGCGCACGGCGCCGGGCGCGCCGTCGGCGACCAGGTAGTGCGGCGCGGCGCGGGAGATCGTCACCGTGACCAGGTCGCCGGGCCGGGGCTCGGTCCCCTCGGGGATGAAGTGCACCAGCCGGTTGTCCGGGGCGCGCCCGGACATCCGGTGGGTGGCGGCGTCCTTGCGCCCCTCACCCTCGGCCACCAGCACCTCGACGGTCCGCCCGGCCAGGCGCTTGTTCTCGGCCCAGGTGATCTCGCTGACCCGCTCGACCAGGCGGTCGTAGCGCTCCCGCACCACCTCGGGCGGGATCTGGCCGTCCATGGTGGCGGCCGGGGTGCCGTGCCGGGGCGAGTACAGGAACGTGAACGCGCCCGCGAACCGGGCCTGGCCGACCAGGTCCAGGGTCTGCTCGAAGTCCTGCTCGGTCTCGCCCGGGAAGCCGACGATGATGTCGGTGGTGATGGCGGCGTCCGGGATGGCCCGCCGGACCCGGTCCAGGATGGCCAGGTAGCGGTCGCGCCGGTAGGCCCGGCGCATGGCCTTGAGCACGGTGTCGGAGCCGGACTGCAGCGGCATGTGCAGGTGCGGCATGACGTTCGGGGTCTCGGCCATGGCCTCGATCACGTCGTCGGTGAAGTCCCGCGGGTGCGGCGAGGTGAACCGGACCCGCTCCAGCCCGTCGATCTCCCCGCAGCTGCGCAGCAGCTTGCCGAACGCCTGCCGGTCGCCGAACTCGGCGCCGTAGGAGTTCACGTTCTGCCCGAGCAGGGTCACCTCGATGACGCCGTCGGCGGCCAGCGACCGGACCTCGGCCAGGATGTCGCCGGGCCGGCGGTCCTTCTCCTTGCCGCGCAGGCTGGGCACGATGCAGAAGGTGCAGGTGTTGTTGCAGCCGACCGAGATCGCGACCCAGGCCGCGTAGGCCGACTCCCGCCGGGCCGGGAGGACGGACGGGAACGTCTCCAGCGTTTCTTCGAACTCGGCCTGGGCTTCCTCGCGTTCCCGGGCCCGCTCCAGCAGGCCCGGCAGGGCGCCGATGTTGTGGGTGCCGAACACCACGTCGACCCAGGGGGCCCGCTTGCTGATCGCGGTCCGCTCCATCTGGGCCAGGCAGCCGCCGACCGCGATCTGCATGCCGGGGGTGGCGTTCTTGACCGGGAGCAGGTGGCCGAGGTTGCCGTACAGCCGGTCGGCGGCGTTCTCCCGGACCGCGCAGGTGTTGAACACCAGCACGTCGGGGGTGGCCCCGGTGGCCGCGCGCTGGTAGCCGGCGTCCTCCAGCAGGCCCGCGAGCCGCTCGGAGTCGTGCGCGTTCATCTGGCACCCGTAGGTGCGGATCTCATAGGTGCGAGGCGAGGCGTCCATGGCGCCTACCAGGTTACGCGGCCGGGCCGGCCCTTGCGGTTACGTCAGCGGGCGAACTCCATGGCGCGGGACTCGCGGACCACGGTGATCCGGATCTGGCCCGGGTAGGTCAGCTCCTCCTCCACCTGCTTGGCGATGTCGCGGGCGATGACCTGAGCCTGGATGTCGTCCACGCTCTCCGGCTTGACCATGACCCGGATCTCCCGGCCGGCCTGCATGGCGAACACCTTCTCCACACCCTCGTGCCCGTTGGCGATCTGCTCCAGCCGCTCCAGCCGCTTCACGTAGGCCTCCAGCGACTCGCGCCGGGCCCCGGGCCGCCCGCCGCTGATCGCGTCGGCGGCCTGGGTCAGCACCGCCTCGACCGTGCGCGGCTCGACCTCGTTGTGGTGGGCTTCGATCGCGTGCACCACGTCGTCCGGCTCGCCGTAACGCCGGGCGATCTCGGCCCCGATCAGCGCGTGGCTGCCCTCGACCTCGTGGGTCAGGGCCTTGCCGATGTCGTGCAGCACCGCGCAGCGCTTCATCAAGCCAGAGTCCAGGCCCAGTTCGCTGGCCATCATGCCGGCGATGTGCGCCGACTCGATCAGGTGCTTGAGCACGTTCTGCCCGTAGCTGGTGCGGTAGCGCAGCCGCCCCAGCAGGCTCACCAGCTCTTCGTGCATGCCGGTGATGCCCAGCTCGACCAGGGCGTCCTCACCGGACCGGACGCACAGTTGCTCGATCTCGGCCCGGCCCCGCTCGTAGGCTTCCTCGATGCGCTGCGGGTGGATGCGGCCGTCCAGCACCAGCCGCTCCAGGGTCAGCCGCGCGATCTCCCGCCGCACCGGGTCGAAGCAGGACAGCAGCACCGCCTCGGGGGTGTCGTCGATGATCAGGTTGACCCCGGTGACCGACTCGAAGGCGCGGATGTTCCGCCCCTCGCGGCCGATGATCCGGCCCTTCATCTCATCGCCCGGCAGGTGCAGCACCGAGACCACCGACTCGCTGGTCTGCTCGGTGGCGATCCGCTGGATGGCCAGCGTGACGACCTTGCGGGCCCGCTTCTCGCCCTCGGACCGGGCCTGGTGCTCGATGTCCCGCACCATCAGGGCGGCCTCGCGCTTGGCCTGGTTCTCGATGGTGGAGACCAGCTCGGTCTTGGCCTGGACGGCGGTCAGCCCGGCCACCCGCTCCAGCTCGGTCTGGCGCTGGCTGTCCAGCTGGTCGATCTCGGCGGCCCGATCACCCAGGGCACGCTGGCGCTCGTCGAGCTCGGCGGACCGGTCTTCCAGGCGGTGCAGCTCCTTGTCCAGCCGCTGCTCCCGGTCGGCCAGCCGGTTCTCCCGGCGTTCCAGGTCGCTGCGCAGCTCACGGACCTCGTCCTTGACCGCGCGGATCTCGGCTTCGACCTCGCGGCGGCCCTGGTCGGTCTGTTCGGCGGCCTGCTCGGCCTTGGACCTGATCGCGGTGGCTTCGACCTCAGCCTGGACCCGGATCTGCTCGGCCTCGCGGCTGGCCGTGTCGAGAGCCTTGGCGGTGGCAGCCGAGATGGCGGCCGAGTCCAGGGCGGCCGCCGGGGCGCCGGAGCCGGTGCCGGTGCCGGTGCCGTGGGCGGGAGGGCCCGCGGTCGCGGCGGCGGGAGCGGCGCCGGCCGGAGCGTCCCCGGCCGGAGTGGCGCTGGCGCCGGTGGGAGCGCGGCCGGCCGTCGGCTCGTGACCGGTGGTGGCTGGGGCCAGGGCAGCCGGGGCGGCCGCGGCTTCCGCCGGGCGGCCGGGGGTGCCGGTGGCGGCAGCGGCGGGACTGGAGGCGGCACCAGGGGCATTGCCGGGGGCTCTCAGCGTGGCCGTCCCGGACCTGCGCCAGACGACAACGAGCGCGAATACCGCCGCGAGGAGCCCGATAGCCATGAACACGAAGGCAATGCCGCCGCTCACAGTCACCCCTTCCGCTCATCAGGTCCCGTCACCGGGCACCGCGAGTGCGATACCAGGGATTTATGCCCTGGCGCGAGGGGTTCTGCACGCTGGCGCGTGCGGCCGTTACTACGGGTCGCTGGCGTCGGCCGCTGGCTGCGGCCAGGCTGCCGGTGGCCGAATCCGCTGGTAGCGGCCGGGCGGCATGTGAAGTTGTTCTATGGTCATCCGCGCAGCGCGGAGTAACACCTCGCTGCCGGCAGGTTAAGCGCAGATAACGTTTTGAGCAAGCAAGCGGCACTGAAGCCACTTGCGTGCCGAACCTGCCCAGAGGCCGGGCTGCTCATGTTTGCGCACGTCGAACCCTGAGTGACCCGGTTGAGCGATCATCCTCAGCCCTGACCGTCTTCGAGGCCGATGTCCGGGTCCGGATCATCGAGCACACCAGCCAGTTCCGCCGCCTGAGCGTCATGGGCCCCCTCAGCCTCAAGCGCCTCGCGGACGATCCGGTAGGACAGCGCGGCGCCGTACCCCTTGCGGGCCAGGGCGCCCACCAGGCGTCGCATCCGGGCCTCGGGGGGCTGGCCCCGGGTGGCCCGCAGCTTACGATCGACGATCTGCCGGGCGGTGGCCGCCTCCTGGCCCGGGTCGAGGGTCTCCACGGCCTCGCGCACGTCGTCGGCGTCCACGCCGCGGCGGCGCAATTCGGTGGACAGCGCGCGGCGGGACAGCCCCCGGCTGTGGTGCCGGGACTCCACCCAGGCCCTGGCGAAGGCCTGGTCGTCGATCAGCCCCACCTCGGTGAACCGGTCGAGGATGCCCTCCGCCACGTGGTCCGGGATCTGCTTGCGCTGCATGGCCTGGGCCAGCTGCGCCCGGGTGCGCGGCTCGATGGTGATCAGCCGGAGGCAGATCTGGCGGGCAGCCGCCTCGGGGTCGCGCGGGATCCGGGGCGCCCGGGCGCCGGGCGCCTCGTCGTCGTCGGCTCCCGGGTTCAGGAGCTGATCCTGGGCCGGGTCCGGCTCGTCGAGCCAGTTCTCGGACCAGGCGGGCTGGACCGTGGGCTCCGCGACGTCGGCTACGTCCCGGTGGTTCCCGTCGTCCCGGCCGTCGCGGTTCCATCGGCCGGAGCCGGAGCCGGAGCGGCCGGGAGTGCCGGGGCCAGGGTCATGGCCGGTCCCGGCCCGGGTCTGGGGCCCGGGCCAGAACCGGTCGGCACCGGTCCGGCGACTGCGGCGCCTACTGGCCACCGCCCACTCCTGCGCCCGCGCTCACGCTGGGGACCCGGCTGGCCGGCCGGCCCGGGGCACCGGCGGCGGCCTTGCCGGCGGCACCCGGAGCCGGGGCCCCGTTGCCGTTCGCGGCCGGGGCGCTCCCGTTGCCGTTGGCCCCGCCAGCGCCGTTGGCCGCCGCGGCGGGGTTGGCGTCCAGCCGCGCTCCCACCCCGAGCTTCTCCTTGATCTTCTTCTCGATCTCGTTGGCCAGGTCGGCGTTTTCCTTCAGGAAGGTGCGGGCGTTCTCCTTGCCCTGGCCGAGCTGGTCGCCCTCGTAGGTGTACCAGGCGCCGGCCTTGCGGACGATGCCCTGCTCCACGCCGAGGTCGATGAGGCTGCCCTCGCGGCTGATGCCGGCGCCGTAGAGGATGTCGAACTCGGCCACCTTGAACGGCGGGCTCATCTTGTTCTTGACCACCTTGACGCGGGTCCGGTTGCCCACCGCGTCGGTGCCCTCCTTGAGCGTCTCGATGCGGCGCACGTCGAGGCGGATCGACGAGTAGAACTTCAGCGCCTTGCCACCGCTGGTGGTCTCCGGGCTGCCGAACATCACGCCGACCTTCTCCCGGAGCTGGTTGATGAAGATCGCGGTGGTCTTGGCCTGGCTCAGCGCGCCGGTGATCTTACGCAGGGCCTGGGACATGAGGCGGGCCTGGAGGCCGACGTGGCTGTCGCCCATCTCGCCCTCGATCTCCGCCCGCGGTACCAGCGCGGCCACCGAGTCGATGACGACGACGTCGATGGCGCCGGACCGGATCAGCATGTCCATGATCTCCAGCGCCTGCTCACCGGTGTCCGGCTGGGACACCAGCAGGGCGTCGGTGTCGACGCCCAGATTCTTGGCGTACTCGGGGTCGAGCGCGTGCTCGGCGTCGATGAACGCCGCGATGCCGCCGAGCTTCTGAGCGTTGGCGACTGCGTGCAGCGCCACCGTGGTCTTACCACTGCTCTCCGGGCCGTAGATCTCGACGATGCGGCCGCGCGGCAGGCCACCGAGGCCGAGGGCCACGTCGAGCGTGATCGATCCGGTGGGAATGACCTCGACGGCCTGGTGCCCCTTCTCGCCGAGCCGCATGACCGAGCCCTTGCCGAACTGCCGCTCGATCTGGACCAGCGCGGTCTCAAGGGCCTTGTCCCGGTCGCCGGCCCGCTCGACGCTCGGCCTGCTGTTCGCTGCCATGGGAACTCCCTGTCGGGTTTCGTTTCTATCTGAGCCGCTGGCGTCCGCCTGCGGTGTCGGTGCCCGACGCTACGCGCCACCACTGACATTTCCGGGACCTCCGGCACCACGCCCGCTGCCAGCCGGGGATCCGCACGCGCCCCACTGTAGGCGAACTACTGTTCGATCGGCACCCGACACGCCGATTTCGGGCCAGGGGGCTCAGGACGGACCCGGAACGGGCTCAGCGCAGGGATTCCGGCACGTTGAAGGAGTCGCAGACGGCGCGCCAGACCTTCTTCACGTCCTCGCCGTCGGCCAGGGCGCGGTCGATGGTCCGCCCGCCCAGCCCGGCCAGCACGTAGTCCTTGGCGACGCTGTGCGCGTACGCCTCGCCGAACTGCGCGTTCATCCTCTCCCAGAACACAGTGAGCCGCACCCGGCCAGGCTACCGCCCGCTCCGGCCTGGTCTTTCTTTTGGACTGACCGTGAGAAAAATCCGCCTGGCTGGGTACATACGGACCGCGAAGATCGTTGAGTATTAAAACTGCCGGTGTCGGGGCGCGGGGGATCCGCTGCGCCACGAGCGGGCACAGCACGAGATGCGGGGCGCGGAATGTCCTCACCGGCACGGGACGCACATACGCCGATGGACTCCGGGGCCGTTCAGCAGGAGACAGCGCCGCCGCGGCACCGCCGGTGGGTGACGCTGAGCCTGGTGCTGCTGGTGATCCTGGTGCTGGTCGCGGCGGGCACGGGGGTGGCGGCGCTGCTGACCCACGGCTTCCACAGCAAGACCACGGTCAAGTACCACCAGGCAGCCGTGTTCAGCCTGCGGGCCGGTGACTGCATCGACCTGGAGGCGACCGGGTCCAAAGCGAACGTGGTCTCGTGCACGAAGCCGCACGACGCCGAGGTGTTCGGGACGTTCCGCCTGAGTGGCCCGTGGCCCGGCGGCAACGTGGTCCGCCAGCGGGCCGGGGCCGGCTGCGCGACCCGGCTGGACAGCTACCTGAACCCGCAGCTGGCCAACACGAACCTGACCCAGTCCTACGTCTTCCCCGGCCAGCAGGCCTGGACGTCGGGCCAGCGGACGGTGGTGTGCGAGGTCCGCTCGACCAAGGGCCAGCTCAGCGACTCCGTCCGGCGCGGCTGAGCGCCCCTGGCTGGAAGTACGAGGCCCTGTCCGCTCAGGGCTGAGCTGGGGCGGGACCCGGGCGGACAGAGATGTCAGTGGTCCGGGGCAAGATGGAAGCATGCCGGACAACCAGGTCACCACCGAGTCGCTGGAGGACTTCTCGCCAGCGACCAGAGCCTGGTTCAATGCGGTCTTCGCCGAGCCGACCCCGGCCCAGGCGCAGGCCTGGACGGCCATCGGCAAGGGCGAGGACACCATGGTCATCGCGCCCACCGGGTCGGGCAAGACGCTGGCCGCCTTCTTGTGGGCGCTGGACCGGCTGGCCGCCGCACCGCCCGCGCCGGACCCCAAGCGCCGCTGCCGGGTGCTGTACATCTCGCCGCTGAAGGCGCTGGCCACCGACATCGAGCGGAACCTGCGGGCCCCGCTGACCGGGATCAGGCACGCCGCCCGCAGCCTGGGCCTGGAGGAGCCGGACATCCAGGTCGCGGTGCGCACCGGCGACACCGCCGCCGACGAGCGGCGCAAGCTGGCCAGCAAGCCGCCGGACGTGCTGATCACCACCCCGGAGTCGCTGTTCCTGCTGCTCACCTCCAAGGCGCGGGAGTCGCTGCGCGGGGTGGAGACGGTGATCGTGGACGAGGTGCACGCGCTGGCCGGCAGCAAGCGCGGCGCGCACCTGGCCGTCTCGCTGGAGCGGCTGGACGCGCTGCGGACGGGCGCGCCGGGCGAGTCCGCCGGGGACCACCCGGGGACGGTGGCGACCGGGCCGGCCCAGCGGATCGGGCTGTCGGCCACGGTCCGGCCGGTGGCCGAGGTGGCCGGGTTCCTGGGCGGGTCGCGCCAGGTCACGGTGGTGCAGCCGCCGTCCTCCAAGCGCCTCGAGCTGAACGTGGTGGTCCCGGTCGAGGACATGACCGAGATCTCCAGCCCGCGGGGCCTGCCCGGGCCGCGCGAGGCCGTGGACCCGGCCGCGAACCCCGAGGTGCGCCGGGGCAAGGGCCGGCCGCGTTCCCCCGCGGTCATCGACGATGACGAGCCGGCCCGCAACCGGTCGATCTGGCCGCACGTCGAGGAGCGTGTGCTCGACCTGATCGAACAGCACCGGTCCACGATCGTGTTCGCCAACTCGCGGCGGCTGTCCGAGCGGCTGTGCGCCCGGCTGAACGAACTGGCCGCCGAGCGGGCCGAGGAAGCGGCCTCGGCGGAACTGGAAGAGCCGGCCCTCGGCAACCCGGAGTCGCTGTCGGCCGGGCCGCGGCACGCACCCGCCGAGCTGATGGCCCAGTCCGGGACCGGCAGCGGGGTGCCGGCCGAGATCGCGCGGGCCCACCACGGGTCGGTGTCGCGGCAGGAGCGGACCGAGATCGAGGAAGCGCTGAAGCGGGGCACGCTGAGCGCGGTGGTGGCCACCTCCAGCCTGGAGCTGGGCATCGACATGGGCGCGGTCGACCTGGTCATCCAGGTCGAGGCGCCGCCGTCGGTGGCCAGCGGGCTGCAGCGGATCGGCCGGGCCGGGCACAACGTGGGTGACATTTCCCGCGGCGTCATCTTCCCCAAGTACCAGGGGGACCTGGTGCAGGCGACCGTGGTCGCGGAGCGGATGGGCGGCGGCCACATCGAGGAGCTGCGGGCACCGCGCAACCCGCTGGACGTGCTGGCCCAGCAGATCGTGGCCATGACGGCCATGGACGAGTGGTCCGTGGACGAGCTGGAGCGGGTGATCCGGCGGGCGGCGCCGTTCGCCGGGCTGACCCGGCCGGTGCTGGACGCGGTGCTGGACATGCTGGCGGGCCGCTACCCCAGCGAGGAGTTCGCGGGGCTGCGGCCGCGGGTGGTCTGGGACCGGCTGACCGGGGTGGTGCGGGGCCGCCCCGGGGGCCAGCGGCTGGCCGTGACCAGCGGCGGGACCATCCCGGACCGCGGCCTGTTCGGCGTGTTCCTGGCCGGGTCGGAGACCGGCAGCGGCACATCGCGGCGGCACTCCCGGCGGGTGGGCGAGCTCGACGAGGAGATGGTCTACGAGTCGCGGGTCGGCGACGTGTTCGTGCTCGGGGCCAGCTCGTGGCGGATCGAGGAGATCACCGCCGACAGCGTGCTGGTCACGCCGGCCCCCGGGCAGCCGGGCAAGCTGCCGTTCTGGCACGGTGACACGCTCGGCCGGCCCGCCGAGCTGGGGGCCGCGATCGGCGCCAAGTGCCGGGAGCTGGCCGGGGCCAGCGAGCAGGACGCCACCGCCCAGCTGCAGGCGGCCGGGCTGGACAAGCTGGCCGCGGGCAACCTGGTCCGCTACCTGGCCGACCAGAGGGAAGCAACGGGCACCGTGCCGGACGACCGGACGCTGGTGGTGGAGCGGTTCCGGGACGAGCTGGGCGACTGGCGGGTGGTGCTGCACAGCCCGTACGGGGCGCGGGTGCACGGGCCGTGGGCGCTGGCCATCGCGGCCCGGCTGCGCGAGCGCTACGGCGGCATGGACGTGCAGGCCATGCACACCGACGACGGGATCATCGTCCGGGTGCCGGATGCGGACGAGCCGCCGCCGACCGGGGTGGCGCTGATCGACCCGGACGAGATCAGCGAGATCGTCACCGCCGAGATCGGCTCCTCGGCCCTGTTCGCGTCCAGGTTCCGGGAGTGCGCGGCCCGGGCCATGCTGCTGCCCCGGCGCCAGCCCGGGCGGCGTTCGCCGCTGTGGCAGCAGCGGCAGCGGGCCGCGCAGCTGCTCGAGGTGGCCAGCCACTACCCCTCGTTCCCGATCGTGCTGGAGACCGTGCGGGAGTGCCTGCAGGACGTGTTCGACGTGCCGGCGCTGGTCAGCCTGCTGCGGGACCTGTCCAGCCGGAAGATCCGGATCGTCGAGGTGGAGACGCCGACCCCGTCGCCGTTCAGCCGGTCGCTGCTGTTCCGGTACGTGGGCGCGTTCATGTACGAGGGGGACGCGCCGCTGGCCGAGCGGCGGGCGCAGGCGCTGACCCTGGACTCGGCCCTGCTGGCCGACCTGCTCGGCCAGGCCGACCTGCGCGAGCTCCTCGATCCGGCGGTGGTGGCCGAGACCGAGCAGGAGCTGCAGCGGGTGGCCGAGGACCGCAAGGCCCGGGACCTGGAGGGCCTGGCCGACGTGCTCCGCACGGCCGGGCCGCTGTCGGCCGAAGAGGTGGCCGAGCGCTGCACCGACCCGGCGGCCGCGCCGGGCTGGCTGGCCGAGCTGGCCCACTCCCGGCGGGCGATCGAGGTGCGGGTCGGCGGGCAGCCCCGGTGGGCGGCCATCGAGGACGCCAGCCGGCTGCGCGACGCGCTGGGGGTGCCGGTGCCGCCCGGTGTCCCGGAGGCGTTCACCGAGCCGCTGCCGGACCCGCTGGGTGACCTGGTGGCCCGGTATGCCCGCACGCACGGGCCGTTCACGGCCGACGCGGCCGCGGCCCGGTACGCGCTGGGTGTGGCGGTGGTGGCCGGGACGCTGCGCCGGCTGACCGCGGCGGGCCGCGTGGTGGAGGGCGAGTTCCTGCCGGGCGGCCGGGGCACCGAATGGTGTGACACCGAGGTGCTGCGGATGCTGCGGCGGCGCTGCCTGGCCCGGCTGCGCAAGGAGGCCGAGCCCGCGCCGCCGGTGGCCCTGGCCCGGCTGCTGCCGGCCTGGCAGGGCGTCAGGGCCATCGAGCCCGCGGGCCAGGGCCCGGGGAACCGCCGACGGTCCCGCGGGCCGCGCGGTCCCGGCGCGGTGCTGGACGTGCTGGACCAGCTGGCCGGGGCGCCGATCGCGGCGTCGGCGCTGGAGACGCTGGTGCTGCCGGGGCGGATCCCGGACTACTCCCCCACCATGCTGGACGAGCTGACCACGGCGGGCGAGGTGCTGTGGACCGGCGCGGGCGGGCTGCCTGGCGGGGACGGCTGGCTGGTGCTGGCTTCGGCCGAATCGGCGCCCCTGCTGTTCCCCGAGCCGGCCGAGATCACCATGACCCCGATCCACGAGGCGGTGCTGGACGCGCTGGCCGACGGCGGGGCCGTGTTCTTCCGCATGCTGCACGAGCGGGTCAGCACCAGGCTGGCGGGCGAGCCGGGCATGAGCAAGGCTCCGGCGGACAGCGACGTGGCCACCGCCATCTGGGACCTGACCTGGGCCGGGCTGCTGACCAACGACACCCTGGGCCCGCTGCGGACGGTGCTGGGCAGTGGTGGTCCGCGGCGCACCAGCCCTTCGGCCAGTACGTCGCGCTCGCGCAGCGTGCGGCACGGGCGCCGCTCGTACGGCCGCCCGGCCATGCCGTCGCGCACCGGCCCGCCGAACGTCAGCGGCCGCTGGTCCCTGCTGCCCCCGGGCGCCACCGACGCAACGCTGAAGGCGCACGCGCTGGCCCAGTCGCTGCTGGACCGGTACGGCATCCTGACCAAGGGGGCGGTGGCCGCCGAGCGGATCCCGGGCGGCTTCTCCACCGTGTATCCGGTCCTGCGCGCTATGGAGGACGCGGGCCGGACCAGGCGCGGATATTTCGTCGAAGGTCTGGGCGCGGCCCAATTCGCCATCCCCGGGGCGGTCGACCGGATGCGTTCCCTGGCTCAGCCGCCGTCCGCGCCACCGGACCCGCTGGCCGTCGCGCTGAGCGGCGGGCCGGTGCGGTACCGCGGTCAGGCTTCGGGCGGTGACGGGGCCTTCGCCGGCCTGTGGGAGTACGAGCGGGACGGCGACCCGGTGCCCGAGCCCGAGGACGACACCGAAGACCGGCGGCCGGGGCAGGTGATCGTGCTGGCCGCGGCCGACCCGGCCAACGCCTACGGGGCGTCGCTGCCGTGGCCGGAGCGGCCGGACGAGACCCCGGGCGGGCACCGGCCCGGCCGCAAGGCGGGTGCGCTGGTCATCCTGGCCGACGGGGAGCTGGTCCTCTACGTCGAGCGGGGCGGCCGGACCCTGCTGTCCTGGACCGACGACCTGGACCAGCTGCGCCCGGTGTCCGCGGCGCTGGCCGACGCGGTCCGGGCCGGGGCGCTGGGCCGGCTGACCGTGGAGCGCGCCGACGGCGACGGGATCTACGACTCGCCGCTGGCCACCGCCCTGGAGGAGGCCGGGTTCCGGCCCACGCCCCGCGGATTGCGCCTGCGTGGCTGACCCGGCCGGCCTAGAGCTGGGCCAGCAGATTCAGGGCCTCGGGGCCGCGGGCGGCGTCGACGAACAGGTGGTCGTGGTGCAGGCCGGCGATCACGTTGCAGCTGATCCCGGCGCGGGCCAGCACCTGGCTGACCTCGGCGGTCAGGCCCACCGCGGCCAGGTCGGACCCGATGGTGAGCGTGATGCGCGCGGCCACGTAACCGTAGGGCAGGCCGAACCGGTCGGCCTGGTCCTGGGTCAGGACCAGCGTGCTGCCCTCGTCCTCGTGGATGACCGCGAACGGGGCGGCCCCCGGCGGGGCCCCGGGCGCGCTGACGAACACGTACGGCTCCGGGAACAGGGCCGGCCGGAGGTCGGGCCAGGAACGGTTCGGCTGCACTCCCCGGTGGTATCACAGCCGCGCCGCTCAGCTGGCCGGGGCGGTCAGCCCATGGACTTGGCGCCGTCCAGGGCCTCGCGGATGATGTCGGCGTGGCCCGCGTGCTGCGCGGTCTCGGCCATGATGTGGGTCAGCACCCGGCGGGCCGTCCAGCGCGCGCCGGGCGGGAACCACGGGGCCTCGGGCAGCGGGTGCGAGACGTTCAGGTCGGGCAGGGCCCGGACCAGGTCGTCGGTGCGGGCGGCCACCTCGGCGTAGTGCTCGAGCACGCCGGCCAGGGTCTCGCCGGGCAGCAGCCGGAAGTCGTCGGCCCGGCGGGCGAAGTCGGCCTCGGCCATGGCCGAGAAGTCGTCGGCGGGCGACGGGCCGTTGACGATGAAGCCGGCCCAGTGGGCCTCGGTGGCGGCCACGTGCTTGATCAGGCCGCCCAGGGTCAGCTCGCTGACCGTGGTGTGGCGGCCGGCCTGCTCGTCGGTCAGGTCACGGGTGGTGTGACGCAGAAAGTACCTGGCCTGGCCCAATTCGGCGAGCAGATCTTCGCGCTCGGGGTTCAGGGACGCAGGGGTGGATCCGGAACTCATCTCCGTGACCTTCGACATCATCTGATCGCTCATAAGACCAGGCTAGACAGCATTGCGGTCAGTTCCTGGCCTCAATTCAAGCCATTATGGAGACATGGCCAGCACCAGCACGCGCACGCTCCGGCTGCTCTCGCTGCTGCAAGCCCGGCGCTACTGGCCTGGCGGCGAGCTGGCGGGCCGGCTGGGGGTGTCGGCGCGGACGCTGCGCCGGGACATCGACCGGCTGCGCGAGCTCGGCTACCCGGTCGAGGCCCAGCGCGGGGTGGAGGGCGGCTACCAGCTGGCCGCGGGGGCGGCGCTGCCGCCGCTGGTGGTGGACGACGACGAGGCGGTGGCCCTGGCGGCGGGACTGCAGGCGGCGGCCCAGGGCGCGCCCGAGGGCATCGCCGAGGCCTCGGTGCGGGCGCTGGCCAAGGTGGTGCAGGTGATGCCGGGGCGGCTGCGGCGCCGGGTGGAGGCGCTGACCGCGATGACGGTGCCGGGGAGCTGGGACAGTGCCAGCTGGGGTGGGGGCGCGCGGCCCAGCCTGGATCCGGGCGCGCTGACCACGATCGCGCTGGCCTGCCGGGACGCGGAACGGATGCGTTTCACCTACGTGGCCGCCAGCGGCGCGCGGTCGGCCCGGCACGTGGAGCCGCACCGGCTGGTGTCGCTGGGCCGCCGCTGGTACCTGGTCGGCTACGACCTGGACCGGCAGGACTGGCGCAGCTTCCGGCTGGACCGGCTGACCGAGCCGCGGGGCACCGGGACCCGGTTCCGGCCCCGCGAGCTGCCCGCCGAGGACGCGGCCGCCTTCGTCCGGGCCGGGATCGGCACGTTGTGGGCGGTCTACGCCGTGGAGGTGGTGGCCGAGGCGCCCGCGGACCAGGTCCGCGAGCGGATCGGGCGCTGGGCCGCGGTCGAGCCGGACGGCCCGGACCGGTGCCGGATCCGGATGAGCACCGACGCGCTCGAGTGGCCGCTGCTGGGCCTGGGCATCATGGGGGCCGAGTTCTCGGTGGTGTCGCCGCCCGAACTGGTGGAGCAGCTGCGCGACTGGGGCGGCCGGTTCACGCGGGCCGCGGGGAGCTGAACGCGGCCGCCGGCCGGGCGGGTGGTTCGGCGGGGCGGCGGTCAGGACCGGAACCGGGGGTCAGACCGAGTCGAGCAGGTCGGTCCGGGCCTGATCGACCGCGGCCAGCATGGCCCCGCGCAGCACCGGCGCGCCGGTGACGCCGGTGGGCACGACCCGGGGGCTGGCCGGGAAGATGCGGGCCACCTCGGCCGCGACCCGGTCGGCCAGGGCGGGGCCGCCGGCCAGGCCGACGTTGCCACCCAGCACGACCAGGCCGGGATCGAGGACCACCGATATCGAGGCCACGCCGAGCGCGACCCGGCGGGCCACCTCGCACAGGAACTCCCCGGCCCGGGCCACGGTCGCCCCGGAGCCGTTCGAGGCTGAGCCGGACGCGGCCTTGACCGCGGCCCGGACCGCCTCCTCGGCGGTGGGGGCGGCGAAGCCGAACACCCCGGCCAGCATCCGGACCACATTGGCGCCGACCAGGGACTGCAGGCCGCCGCTGGCCGGGTGGCGCACGTCCTCCTGCAGCGGGGCGCCGGGCACGGGCAGGTAGCCGATCTCCCCGGCCGCGCCGGCCGCGCCGCGGTGCAGCTTGCCGCCCAGGAACGCGGCCATGCCCAGGCCGACGCCCATCCAGACCAGCACGAAGTCGCCGGCGTCACGGGCGGCGCCGATCGACCGCTCGGCCAGCGCGGCCAGGTTGACGTCGTTCTCGATGATGACCGGGCGGTGCAGGGCGCCGCGCAGCGAATCGAGGACGCCCTCGTGCCAGTCCGGCAGGTTGATGGCCAGCTGGGGGTCACCGGTCTGCGGGTTGACCACGCCCGGGCTGCCGATGACCAGCGCGCTCAGGCGGCTCATCTCGACCCCGGCCGTGCGGCAGGCCCGGTCCACGGCCCCGCGGACCAGCTCGACCGGGTTGGCGGCGTCGTTGGGGTTGACGCTGACCTCGGCCACGATCCGGCCGGTGACGTCGGCGACCCCGGCGGTGACCAGATCCATCTCCACGTAGAGCCCGGCCACGTAGGCGCTGGAGGGGACGACCGAATACAGCGCGGCGTTCGGGCCGCGGCCGCCCTCCTGCTGGCCGACCACGGCGACGAGACCGCGCTCCTCGAGCCGGGTCAGCATCTGGGCCACGGTCACCTTGGACACCCGGGTCTGCTCGCTGATCTGGGTCCGGGTCAGCGGCGTGCCAGGAAGCAGCAGGTCAAGAGCTGCCCGGTCGTTCAGTTCCCGCAGCAGACTGGGTGTGCCAGGTCGGCGCTCCATCACGGTCCCTCTCCTGTTCCCCCTGGCCCTATTTTGCCGGTGGGTCTTGTGTTTCAATCCGGCAACGGGTCTATCTTATAGGAAAGTTTCCGATTAGTTTTCTTTCAACGGCCGTGTCTCCCCTATCTATACAGCGTCCCCCTCGAGGGGAAGGAGAGCCAGCAGTGAGACCAACGAAATTGATTGCCCGGTCCGGGCTCGGCGCGGTGGCGCTGGGCGCCGCCGTGGCTCTGACGGCCGCGGGCTGCAGCTCCGGTTCCGGATCCGGCTCGGGCGGCTCCACGTCCGGATCGGGCTCCGCCGCCCCGTCCACCCTGACCGTATGGCGCATGGGCGCTTCCGTTCCCTCCCAGGTCAAGTGGATGAACGGTGTGGTGTCACAGTTCCACAAGGATTATCCCGCCGATGCCAAAACCAAGGTCAAGGTGGTCTGGGTCCCGTGGACCAACGCGACCACCGAGTTCACCAACGCCCTGTCGAGCGGCAAGAACGCTCCCGACGTGACCGAGATCGGCAACACCGAGACGCCCACCAACGCTTCCCTCGGCATGCTGGCCAACATCGGCAGCGAGGTCAACTCCTGGTCCAGCAAGTCTGACCTGGTGTCGGGCATGCTGGCCAACGACACGCAGAACGGGGCCGTCTACGGCGTGCCCTGGTTCGGCGGCGTGCGGGGCATCTGGTACCGCACCGACCAGTTCAAGGCGGCCGGGATCTCCTCTCCCCCGACCACCTGGAACGACCTGCTCAGCGACGCCAAGAAGCTGCAGCAGAAGTTCCCCGGCACGTACGGCCTGGGCGCGCCGAGCGACTACACCAACGCCATCGTCAGCTTCATCTGGGGCGCGGGCGGCCAGGTGGCCACCGAGAAGAACGGGAAGTGGACCGCCGAGCTGAACAGCCCGCAGGCCAAGGCCGGCCTCAAGTTCTACGCCGGCCTGACCACGACCGACAAGGTCTCGCCGGCCAAGTACGTCGGCCAGACCGAACTGGGCAACCCGGGCTCGACCTCCGGCGGCACCGATGAGGACTTCGCCCTGGGCAAGCTGGACATGTACCTGGACGGCCCCTGGGCCGAGTCGTCGCTGACGGCGGTCAGCTCCAAGTACAAGTCGGACTGGGCATCGTTCCCGATCCCCAGCCAGAACGGCCCGAACCCGGCGCCGGCCTTCGCGGGCGGCTCCGACCTGGCCGTCTGGGCGACCAGCAAGTACAAGACCGCGGACTGGGACCTGATCAAGACGATGGACAGCTCGTCCAACGCCACTTCGTTCGCGAACCTGCAGGGCTTCTTCCCGCCCTACACGTCGCAGCTCAAGGGCGGGGCGTACTCCAGCAGCCAGATCATGTCCGGGTTCGCCAAGGCGGCCGCGGTCACCCAGATCTCCCCGCTGAACGCCAAGAACTGGGCCACCGCCGACCAGACCGACCAGATCATCCCGACGCTGATGAAGTCACTGGTGAAGGGGGCCGCCTTCAACAGCACCGTCGACAAGGCCAACACTGAGCTGCAGAACGTGCTCAACACGGGCAAGTCGAGCTGAGCAGGCCTGTGGCTGACACCGTGGACAAGAGGCTGGCGGCGCGGGCGACCGCGCCGCCGGTCCTCGGCCCGGAAGACTCCGGGCACCGGCGGCCATCCCCCCCGGCCGCCGGCGCCCGGTCAGCACCGCCGCAGTGGGCCCGCCCGGAGTGGCGGGTGCGGGCGGGCATGTTCATCCGCCGCCACAAGCTGGCCCCCTACCTGCTGCTGCTGCCGGCCCTGGCCGGTATCGGGCTGGTCCTGGTGTGGCCGACGATCCAGCTCGGGCTGCTGTCGTTCCAGAACTTCGGGCTGGGGCAGCTGTCCGGGACACTGCCGACCCAGTGGGTGGGCCTGGCCAACTTCAGCGCCACTCTGAGCGACCCGGAGTTCTGGCTGGCGCTGCGCATCACGGTGATCTCCGCGGCCGTGGTGGTGGTGCTGACCCTGCTGGTCGGCACGCTGGTCGGGATGCTCATGCACCACCTGGGCCGGAAGATGGCCACGTTCGTGAGCTGCGCCACCCTGCTGGCCTGGGCCACCCCGGTGGTCAGCGCCTCGGTGGTGTTCTACTGGCTGTTCAGCCCGGACGGCGGCATCGTCGACTGGGGCCTGAGCAAGCTGCCCAGCTGGCTGGGCGGGGGCGCCCACTGGGCCGGCTTCAACTGGACGACCAGCGGCGCGCTGCCCGCGTACACCGTGCTCACCTTCGTGGTGGTCTGGATGGGCTTCCCGTTCATCGCCACCACCGTGCTGGCCGGGCTGAAGACCATCCCGGCCGAGCTGCTCGAGGCGGCCAGGGTGGACGGGGCCACCCCGTGGCGCTCGTTCCGGCGGGTCACCTACCCGCTGATGAAGCCGATCTTCCTGGTCTTGCTGCTGCTGTCGGTCATCTGGGACTTCGGCATCTTCACCCAGACCTACTTCATCACCGGCGAGCTCGGGAACCGGGACGAGTACAACCTGTCCCTCTACCTCTACGACAAGGCGTTCACCATGCCGCCCGCCTACGGGCTGGGCGCCGCGTTCGCGCTGATCCTCACCGTCATCCTGCTCATCATCACGGTCGGCTACGTCCGTGCCTCCGTCCGCCAGGGAGCGATCTCTTGACCGCACTGCCGCAGGCGCTCGGGCGATCCCGCTCGCGCCCCCGCAGGCGTACATCCCGCGGGACCAGGAAGTTCGCGCTGAACGGCCTGGGCGTGATCGTCGCGCTGGTCACGCTGTTCCCGATCTTCTGGATGATCTCGACTGCGTTCAAGCCGTCCGGGGAGCTGTTCTCGCTCACCCCGCACCCGGTTCCGCTGCACCCGACGCTGCGCAACTTCTCCGAGGTGATGAACGGCCACGCGGCCGGGCTCGGCATCTCGTTCTGGGACTTCGCGCGGAACAGCCTGCTGGTGACGGTGGCGACCGTGGTCGTGGCCTCGCTGGCGTCGCTGCTGGCGGCGGTGGCGGTGGCCCGCTTCCGGTTCCGGTTCCGGGCCAGCTTCCTGATCATGCTGCTGATCGTGCAGATGCTGCCGGCCCAGGCCATGGTCATCCCGCTGTTCATCGACTTCCGCGGCCTCGGGCTGCTGGACAGCCTGTTCGGCCTGATCCTCATCTACACGGCGCAGGCGCTGCCGCTGTCGATCTGGCTGCTGCGCAACTTCGTGGCCGCGGTGCCCCGGGATCTGGAGGAGGCCGCCGCCATCGACGGCGCCGGGCCGGTCCGGGTGTTCTGGCGCATCCTGTTCCCGCTGGTCGCGCCGGGCCTGGTGGCCACCAGCATCTTCGCCTTCATCACGGCCTGGAACGAGTTCATCTTCGCGCTCACGTTCCTCGGCACCGACCAGGGCAAGTACACGCTGCCCATCTACGTGCAGTACTTCTTCGGGCGGGGATCCGCGGACTGGGGGGGCATCATGGCCGCGTCAACGCTGTACACGATCCCGGTGGTCGTCTTCTTCCTGATCGTGCAGCGCCGGATGGTGGGCGGCCTGGTCGCCGGGGCGGTGAAGGGATGATCCGCGACCCCGAACTGGGCCGCCTGGCCGACGCCGTTCTCATCCCGCCCTTTCCGGGGCACACTGCCCCGGGCTGGATCCTGTCCGCGCTCGAGTCCGGCCTGGCCGGTGTCACCCTTTTCGGGCCGAATGTCAGTGACCCGGAGCAGATATCAGTGCTGACGTCGGCGTTGCGCGGGGCCACGGACGAGCCGGTCATCGCCATCGACGAGGAAGGCGGGGACGTCACCCGGGTCACGTACTGGAGCGGCAGCCTGTACCCGGGCAACGCCGCGCTGGGCGCGATCGACGACCCTGAGCTGACCGAGCACGTGCACCGGGCCATCGGCACCGACCTGGCCACGCTGGGCATCAACGTCGACCTGGCCCCGTGCGTGGACGTGCTGGACGAGGCGGAGAACCCGGCCATCGGCACCCGGTCGTTCGGGGCCGACCCGGCGCTGGTGTCCCGGCACGCGGCCGCGGCCGTGCTGGGCCTGCAGGCCGCGGGGGTGGCCGCCACGGCCAAGCACTTCCCCGGGCACGGCAGCACCCGCTCCGACACCCACGAGGTGGTGGCCTCGATCAGCGGCGACCTGGCCGAGGTCTGGCGCCGCGACCTGCCGCCGTTCCAGGCCGCCATCGCGGCCGGCACCGCGGCGATCATGCCCGGCCACCTGCGGCTGCCCGAACTGACCGGCGAGCTGCCGGCCAGCCTGTCGCCGGCCGCCATGACCGGGCTCCTCCGCGGCGAGCTGGGCTTCTCCGGGGTCATCATCTCCGACGCGCTGGAGATGCGGGCGGTCAGCAGGCGCTACGGCATCGCCGAGGCGGCGGTGATGGCCATCATCGCCGGGGTCGACCTGCTCTGCCTGGGCCGGGACACCAGCGAGGACGTCTATCACTCGATCGTGGCCGCGCTGTCCGAGGCGGCGCGGTCGGGACGGCTGCCCGCGCGGCGGCTGGAGGACGCGGCCGACCGGGTGGCCCGGCTGCGGACCTGGCTGGCCGCCTCCCGCCAGGCCCGGTCGGCCCGGGCCGTGGCCGCTAGGAGCGGGCCAGCCGCAAGCGGGCAGACCAGGAGCGGGCCGGGCACGAACGGGCAGGCCGGGAACGGGAAGGTGAACGGGGCCCAGATCGGCCTGCAGGCGGCCCGGCGGGCCGTGCAGCTGTCCGGCGACCGGCCGGTGCTGACCGACCCGGTCATCGTGGAAGTCGAGCCGCGTGGCAACGTCGCGGTCGGCCGGGCCGCCTGGGGCCTGGCCCCGTGGGCGCCGGTCCGCCGGGTCGCGGCCGCGCCGCTGGCGGTGGCGGTGGTCGACGCCGACCACGTTGCCCCGGTGCCGATCCCGCTGGAGAAGGGTGAGGAGCCGGCCGAGGAAGCCACCGCGGCCGACATCCTGGCCGCCGCCGCGGGCCGGTCGCTGGTGCTGGTGGTCCGGGACGCGCACCGCAGCCCGGCCACCCAGGACCTGGTCACGTCGGTACTGGCCGGGCGCCCGGACGCGGTGCTGGTCGAGATGGGCCTGCCGGAGTGGCGGCCGCCCGCGGGCAGCTACGGCGCCTACCTGGCCACCTGGGGCGCGGCCCGGGTCAGCGCCCAGGCCGCGGCCGAGGTCCTGGGACTGATCCCGGCCTGACCCGGCCCAACCCCCGGCCTGGCGGTCGCGGCTCAGGCCGGGGGGCGGTCAGCGGGCGGGCGGACCGCTGCCCCGCTCGACCTGCTTGGCCAGGCGGCGGCTCTCCCTGAGCCCCAGCCCGCGGGCCTCCGGTGGCAGCCGCCAGATCGTGTTGCCGCCCATCAGGCAGTAGCTGTTGATGCGGACCAGCGGGGCGCCGGGGCGCGGCCGGGAGTTCGGGCCGCGCTCCTCGGTGCCGCCCATGATCGAGAATCCGCCGACCTCGACGTCCACGGTGTCGGGCAGGTAGATGGTGGACCCGCCCATCAGCGCGTACAGGTTCAGGGTCAGGCCCTCGCTGTCGAGCTCGGCGTCCCGGAGGTCGATTTCGTCGCCGCCCATGATGGCCAGGCCGTTGACCACCGAGCCGGCCCGGAAGCGGCCCCGCCGCCTCGAGCCGCCCATGATGGCCACGAACCAGCGGACCGGCGTCTTGCGCCGGTCCGGGGCGGCCGGGGCCTCGGCGGGCAGGTCGCGGGTCACGGTGGCCAGGTCGCCGCGGGTCTTGGCGGCCAGGACCAGGCCGGCCCGCTCCTCCAGCTCGTCCAGGGTCAGCCGGCCCGCCGCGGCCTGCTGGCTCAGCACGTTCAGGGTGGTGTCCCGCTCGGAGTCGGAGACGCGCAGTTCCCCCTCTGGCACCGGTGGCTGTCCCGGGTTGGTCACCAGCTCGCCCTCCATCTCATTTCCCCCGCTGTGTGAGCCAATTGTCCCCTGTCCGGCGGGCCGGCCGCCAGTTCACCGCGCAACTGCTGAGCAGCCCTTTCGCGCGCCAATGCAAGGGAAAGGCGTCTGAGGTTGCATAATGCTGATCATGCGGCTTTCAGCCCGCGCGGACTATGCGTTGCGCGCAGCCATCGAACTCGCCTCGGCCACCGACACCCACGTCACTGCCGACCGGATCGCGCGTGCGCAGCAGATTCCCGGCAAGTTCCTGGAGACCATCCTGACCCAGTTGCGGCGGGCCGGGCTCATCCGCAGCCAGCGCGGCCCGGAGGGCGGCTTCTGGCTGGCCCGCCCGGCCAGCGAGATCTCACTGGCCGACATCATCCGGGCCATCGACGGGCCGCTGCTCGGTGTGCGGGGCGAACGGCCGGAGAACATCGAGTACCCGGGGGCGGCCGAGCCGCTGCAGCAGGTGTGGATCGCGCTGCGGGCCAACGAGCGGGCCATCCTCGAAGAGGTGACCCTGGGCCACATCGTCTCCGGCGAACTGCCCAGCAGCGTGCGCCTGCTCACCGACGACCCCAAGGCCTGGGTCTGACCGGTCCGGGATCAGCCGCCAGCCCGGCTGGCGGGGACGGCGATCGCGACATTTCGGTCAGATAGGAACGGCGGGCGCGGTGATCTCCGCGCCCGCCGTTTCGCGGGTATGTGTAAGGTCCGGGCTGATTACACCGGAACCATGTCGGTTACTTCGTGGTCGAGGGACTCGACACGTGCGAACTCGCCAGCTGGGTCGGAGGTCAGATCCTCTGTGCTGAAACTCGCGGTCCGCACCGAGCCGATGGTGACCTCGCGGCCCGCGGGAAGCTTGGGCTCCCGCGGCGCCTCGAGCACCGGCTCATTTTGCAGTTCTGCGAGGGCGAAATTATCCGCGACCTCACGGAAGACCTGTGAGAGAGGAATCCCCAGCGCGCTGCAGATTGCTGACAGCAGCTCCGAGGAGGCCTCCTTCTGCCCCCGCTCCACTTCAGACAGATAGCCCAACGAGACCCGAGCCGAGGCTGACACCTCTCTCAGGGTCCGACCCTGCCGCAGGCGTAGCCGACGCAGCACGTCACCGAGCAAGTGACGAAGCAAAACCATCGCCGCACTCCTTCCCGGGGCAGAACCGTTACCCTCCACGGTACCTGTCCGGATGGCCAGTCCGGGAGTCCGCAACGGTCCCTTTCGCTTCTGACGTAACGCTGTAATCAGCGGATGTCTTCCCGCAGGCGGCCGAGCAGGAGGGCCAGTGACCGCTCTACCGTCAGACTACGGATCAGGTCGCGGTCCCCGTCAAGCGCCAGGGTGCGGACAACCGTGTCGTCCTGAGCGCTGACCGCGATGTGGACGGTGCCGACCGGCTGGCCGTCGGCCGGGTCCGGGCCCGCCACCCCGGTGGTGGCCACGCCGAACGTGGCGGCCAGCCGCTGCCGGACCCCGTTGGCCATGGCCGAGGCCACGCCCGGGAAGACCGGGCCGTGCTCGTCCAGCATGGCCCGCGGCACCCCGAGGAGCGAGGCCTTGAGATCGGTGGCGTAGCTGACCACGCCGCCGCGCACGGCCAGCGACGCGCCCGGGACGCTGGTCAGCGCGGCGGCCACCAGGCCGCCGGTCAGCGACTCGGCGGCGGCCACGGTCTGCCCGGCCGCCCGCAGCATCGTGATCACCTGCACGGCCAGCGTTGCCCCGGAATCCCCCGCGTCCTCGGTCATGGCTCTCCCTGCGGCCCCGTTGGTGGCCCCGTTGTGGGCGACGCCCCGGCCCGGGGCAGCCGCGCCGCCTGGAGCACGTAGTCGGCTCCGGTGACCAGGGTGATGGCCACGGCGACGCCCATCACGATAGGCCGGGCGAGGCCGTAGGGACCGGGCAACACGTACAAGCTGATGGCCACCATCTGCAGGAGGGTCTTCAGCTTGCCGCCCCGGCTGGCCGCGATCACGCCGCGCCGGATGACCGCGAACCGCAGCGCGGTGATGCCGACTTCGCGGACCAGGATCAGGATCGTGGGCCACCAGGACAGCTCGTGCATGACCGACAGGGTGATCAGCGCCGCGCCGGTAAGAGCCTTGTCGGCGATCGGGTCGGCGATCTTGCCGAAGTCGGTGACCAGGCCGCGGTTGCGGGCCAGCCGGCCGTCCAGGAAGTCGGTGGCCGAGGCCACCCAGAACAGCACGAAGGCGATGATCCGCCAGCCGGTGGTGTCCGCGGCCAGGCAGGCCACGAACACCGGCACCAGCACGATGCGGACCGCGGTCAGGATGTTGGCCACGTTGACCAGGCCGACCGGGGTGGCCTTGGGCGCGCCGGCGCCGCTGGCGCTGGGCGTGGGACCGGCAGCGGCTCCCTGCGCCCCCTGGGCCGCGCCTGGCGGCCCGGGTGGCTGCGGAGCCGCCCCGGGGGAGGTCAACGCCGATCCGCCAGCGAGCGGGCCGTGGAGAGCCTTACGGGGTCTTCGGCCGGGCGGCCCGGGGTCTGGCCAGCGGCGCCGTCGGCCCGGGCGGTCAGGTCCACACCGTCCGAGCCGGTGACCGTGGCCGTGACGATCTGGCCCGGGCTGAGGTCGCGGTCCGTCTCCACCGTGGTGGTCCCGTCGACCTCCGGAGCCTGATGGGCGGACCGGCCCTCGTAGCGGCCGTCGCCGAGCCTCTCCTCGATCAGCACCTCGACGGTCTGCCCGATACGCTCGGCCCCGCGCTGGGCCATCAGTTCCTCGGCCAGGTCGGCGACCTCTTCGACCCGGCGGGCCACCTCGCTCTCGTCCAGGTGACCGGGCAGCGACTCGGCTTCGGTGCCGTCCTCGTCGGAGTAGCCGAACACCCCGATGGCGTCCAGCCGCGCGGCCGACAGGAACAGCTCCAGCTCCTCCAGGTCGCGGGCGGACTCACCGGGGAAGCCGACGATGAAGTTGGACCGGACGCCGGCCTCCGGGGCCAGGGCCCGGACGCGGTCGAGCAGTTCCAGGAACCGCGGCCGGTCGCCGAACCGCCGCATCGACCGCAGCACCGCCCCGCTGGCGTGCTGGAACGACAAGTCGAAGTACGGAGCCACCCCGGGGGTGCCCGCGATGACCTCGATCAGGCCCGGCCGCAGCTCGGCGGGCTGCAGGTAGCTGACCCGGACCCGCTCGATGCCGGGCACCGCGGCCAGGGTGGGCAGGACCTCCTCCAGCAGCCGCAGGTCGCCCAGGTCCTTGCCGTAGGAGGTGGAGTTCTCGCTGACCAGGTACAGCTCCTTGACGCCCTCGCTGGCCAGCCATTCGGCCTCGGTCAGCAGGTCCGGCGGCCGCCGGGACACGAACGCGCCGCGGAAGGACGGGATCGCGCAGAACGAGCAGCGCCGGTCGCACCCGGAGGCGATCTTGAGCGGGGCCACCGCGCCGTGCGACAGCCGGCGGCGCAGGGTGCGCGGGCCGGACGCGGGCGCGACGTCGGGCGGCAGGTCGGCCGGGATGCTGGCCTGGGCCTGGGCGCGGCCCGCGGCCCGGTCCACGGGGCTGATCGGCAGCAGCGTGCGCCGGTCCCGCGGGGTGTGCGCGGGCTTGTGCTGGCCGGACAGGATGCCGTCCAGCCGGGACGCGATGTTGCCGTAGTCATCGAAGCTGAGGATCTCGGCCTCGGGCAAGGCACCGGCCAGTTCGCTGCCGTACCGCTCGGCCAGGCAGCCCACGGCCGCGACCTTGGCCCCGGAGTCGGCCGCCGCCAGCAGCTCGTCGATGGACTCCTGCTTGGCCGCCTGGATGAACCCGCAGGTGTTGACCATGACCACGCTGGCGTCCTCGCCCTCGGCGGCCAGTTCCCAGCCGCCCGCGGCCAGCCGCGCGGCCAGTTCTTCGGAGTCCACCTCGTTGCGGGCGCACCCCAGGGTCACCAGGCTGACGGTCCGCCGGGCACGGTCAGGAGAAGCTTGGGAAGGACGGGAAGGCACACCCGCAGATTACCGGGGTTACCGACGTGTCTGCCCCGTCCGGCGGGGGTCCCCTGGGCGCGAATGCGCATTTGCACCCCCTGGGCCGGGCGCGGGCGCGCGCGGGGCCGGGTCAGCCGGCGGTGCTGGCGCCGGGGGAAGACCCGGTGCTGGCGGCGGGGCTGCCGGAGATCTGGACCTTCTGGGCGGGGCCGAGGCTGAGGGTGACGGGCTGGTTGGTGTCGGGGGTCGCCTTCTTGCCGTTGACGGTGAGGACGACGCCGGCCGGGTTGCCCAGGCGGAGGTTGACGGGCTGGGTCTCTTTCCAGCTCTGGGTGGAGCCGGCCGGGACCACGCCGCTGTAGATGGTGCCACCGGCGGTGTTGGTGAGGAAGACCCAGCAGTCTTCGACCGCGGTGAGGCGGATGACCACGTCGCTGGGGTTGCTGGGGGTGGGTGACGGGGAGGCCGAGTGGGTCGTGGTCGGCTTGGGCTTGGCGCTGTGGGTGGCCACCGGCGGGGCGGCGACGGCCTTGCCGGAGGAGCCGCCCGAGCCGGCCGACACGAAGTGGTAGACGCCGTAGCCGACCACCACCAGCAGGGCCAGGATCATGGCCACGCTCCAGTTGAGGGACCGGCGCTCCTTGATGCGGATCGGGGTCGACGGCTGGAAGACCTCGGCGGCGCGGATGGCCTCGGGGGCGCCGTGAGCCTCGTCGTACTCGCGGATGAGCGGCGCGGAGTCGACGCCGACCACGCTGGCCACGCTGCGGATGTGGCCGCGAGCGTAGAAGTCGCCCCCGCAGGCCGAGAAGTCGTCCTGCTCGATGCCCCGGATGATGGTTTCCCGGATGCGGGTCCGGTCACTGACCTGCGCCACGGTGAGACCGGCCTGCCGGCGGCCCTCCGCCAGCGTGTCACCGATGCTCACGCCGCGCCTCCACAGGACACATTCTTCTGGGCACCTCTACCGGGACCTTTCGTCGTGGGCGCCATCTCCGCGTAAGGGATTGACTACCCAGTGTAGACATCCCGCTGGTGGCCGCTCTCGGGTTCTCACCGTCCGGTTGATGCTCTGCAGGCTACCGTGCCCGTCTCGCCCAGGCCGAAACGACACGACGGGCGAACGGTCAATTACCTTGCGTTACCGCAGGTCAGTCCCCTCGCAGCGAGGACAGGACCTCGCCCAGCTCCTCCGGTTTGATCAGCACGTCGCGGGCCTTGGAGCCCTCGCTGGGCCCGACGATGCCCCGGCTCTCCAGCAGGTCCATCAGCCGGCCCGCCTTGGCGAAGCCGACCCGGAGCTTGCGCTGCAGCATGGACGTGGAGCCGAACTGGGTGGACACGATCAGCTCGGCCGCCTGGACCAGCAGCTCGAGGTCGTCGCCGATGTCGGTGTCGATGTCGCGGGACTTCTCCGCGACGGCCTGGACATCCTCGCGGTAGTCGGGCTCGGCCTGCTTCTTGCAGTGCGCGACGATCTCACGGATTTCCTTTTCGGACACGAAGGCGTTCTGCAGCCGCATCGGCTTGCTCGCCCCCATGGGCAGGAACAGCGCATCGCCCTGGCCGACCAGCTTCTCGGCGCCGGACTGGTCCAGGATGACCCGGCTGTCGGTGAGGCTGGAGGTGGCGAACGCGAGCCGGGACGGCACGTTGGCCTTGATCAGCCCGGTGACCACGTCGACGCTGGGCCGCTGGGTGGCCAGCACCAGGTGGATGCCGGCCGCGCGGGCCAGCTGGGTGATGCGGACCACGGAGTCTTCCACATCGCGGGGGGCGATCATCATCAGGTCGGCCAGCTCGTCCACGATGGCCAGCAGGTACGGATAGGGCTGGTAGACCCGCTCGCTGCCGGGCGGTACGGTCAGCTTGCCGGCCCGGACCGCCATGTTGAAGTCGTCCACGTGCCGGAAGCCGGAGGCGGCCAGGTCGTCGTAGCGGCGCTCCATCTCCCCGACGACCCACTCCAGGGCCTCCGCCGCCTTCTTGGGCGACGTGATGATCGGCGTGATCAGGTGCGGGATCCCCTCGTAGATCGACAGCTCGACCCGCTTGGGGTCGATCAGGATCATCCGGACCTCGTCGGGTGCCGCCCGCATCAGCAGGGAAGTGATCAGCCCGTTCAGGCAGACGCTTTTGCCGCTACCGGTAGCTCCGGCCACCAGCACGTGCGGCATCTTGGCCAGGTTCGCCAGGACCGTGTGCCCTTCCACGTCCTTGCCCAGGCCGACCACCATCGAGTGGTGATCGGCGATCGCTTGCGGCGATCGCAGCATGTCACCGAGGGAGACGATCTCCTTGTCGGTATTCGGGATCTCGACGCCGATCGCCGACTTGCCTGGAATGACGGGGAGAATTCTCACCTCGGCCGACTTGACCGCATAGGAGATGTTCTTCGACAGCTGGGTGACCCGCTCCACCTTGACGCCCGGGTCAAGCTCGATCTCGTACCTG
>DASXMW010000291.1:0-4411 GCA_036495425.1 Streptosporangiaceae bacterium
GAACAGCAGGGCGAAGACGACTATCGTCACGGCCACATAGAGGACGTCGGACACGGCCACTCCTAGGTTTGAAAGCACCTGCACAGAGCTCTTCCTCAGCTCCGGCACAGCTATGGAACCTCGGGCCCAGGCCCGCCAAGCCGGTCCAAACGCGACCTATGCGACCCGCTGGCGCTTCCTAACAGAACCCATGCACGCCACTTCTGGCACCCGGCAGCGCCCTTTCGGGCACCCAGTACCGCCCCCCTCGGGCAACCGGCACCGCCCCCTCGAGCGCTCCCGCACCCGCTCCCTTGATAGTTGATCTGTGCACGGATAGTCTGTCCACAGACCTTTAATAGATATCGAAGGTTGGTAACCAGAGTGACGATCACGGTGAGGGCGGCGGCATGACAGGCGGCACCGTCGACGGGCCCGGCGACAGCCCCGGCTTCTGGCTGTGGCACGCCACGCTGCGCTGGCAGCGCGAGATCGCGGCGGTGCTGGCCCCGCTGGACCTGACCCACGTGCAGTTCGTGCTGCTCTCCTGCGCCTGGTGGCTGAACGACCGGGGCCAGGTGCCCAACCAGCTGGCCCTGGCCCGGCAGGCGGGCACCGACGTCAAGATGACCTCCGAGGTGGTCCGCAAGCTCGAGGGCAAGGGCCTGCTGGCCCGCGAGACCGACCCGCGCGACACCCGCGCCCGCCGCCTGCGCATCACCCCGGCCGGGGCGCGGGTCGCGCGGCGGGCCATCACCGCCGTCGAGCGGGCCGACCGGGCCTTCTTCGGCCCAGCGGCCGAGGCCGGCCTGGACGGCGACCGGGTCGCGGCCCTGCTGCGCCGCCTGGCCGGGGCGTCCTAGCCGTGTCACCCCCGCCGCGCCCCGCCCTCGGCGGCTACGACGCCGAGCTGCGGCGGCACGACCAGCTACTGCGCCGGGCCAGCCGTATCGGGTTCCGCGACCACGTGCTCGACGTCGGCTGCGGGACCGGGCAGACGACCCGGCAAGCCGCGCGCACGGCCCGGGCGGGCAGTGCGCTCGGGGTCGATGTCTCCGCACCCGCGATCGAGCGGGCCCGCGAGCTCGCCCGGGCCGAAGAGCTGAGCAACGTCACCTTCGAGCGCGCCGACGCGCAGGTGCACCGCTTTCCGCCCGGGCGCTTCGACCTGGCGGTCAGCCGCTTCGGCACGATGTTCTTCGGCGACCCCGCCGCCGCGTTCGCCAACCTCGGGCGAGCGCTGCGCCCGGCCGGGCGGCTGGTGATGATGATCTGGCAGGCGGCCGGGCTCAACGAGTGGGAGGTCACCATCGGCCAGGCGCTCGGCTCGCCCCCGGGGCCGGCGGCCATGACGGCCGGGGCACCGGGCCCGTTCTCGCTCGCCGATCCGCCGGCCGTGACCGGGATCCTGCGGGCGGCCGGCTTCGCCGGCGTCACCTTCACCGACGTCCGCGAGCCGGTCTACTACGGCCCAGACGTAGCCGCCGCCCTCGACTGGGCCCGCGGCTTCACCTCCACCAGCGAGGCGCTGCAGCGGCTGGGCCCCGCGGCCGGGGAACGGGCGGTCGGGCGGCTGCGCGAGGCGCTGGCCGCGCACCTGAGCGATGACGGGGTCTGGTTCAGCTCCCGCGCGTGGCTCGTCACCGCCCGCCGCGACTGACCCTGGCGGGCTGCTCAGCTGGACGAGGTGCGGCGGAGCCAGGCGTCGGGCTGGCCGAGAGCGGGCGCGCCGTCCTTGCGCGGCCGCAGGTGCAGGCCCCGGCTGGCCTGTTCGACCAGGTCCGAGGGCGGCACCGCGATCACCGGGCAGTGTGCGTGGGCCAGGCAGTACCGGCTGACCGAACGCCGCAGGCGCCGCAGCCCGCCGCGCCGGCCGGTGCCCACCACCAGCAGGTCACCGGGCTGGCAGGCGGTGTCGGTGAGCACCGGCCCGGCCGGGCCCCGGATGACCACCGGCGCCACCATCAGGCCGTCGGGCACACCGCCCAGGGCCCGGTCGAAGCTGTCGAACAGCCGGTCCCGGGCCGCGTCCCGCCAGATCTGACGCAGGGTGTACACGGGCTGGCGGCGTTCGGCCAGGTCGCCGCCGGGCGGGACCCAGGCGATGACCGGCACCAGCTGGACCTGACGTATACGGGCTTCCGCCGCGGCGTACCGCAGCGCCTGCAGATTGCCCAGGGAACCATGCACGCCAACGAGGATCCGCCGCTCCACCGACACGGCCACTCGCCTCCCGCCTTTACCAGATCAGCTTCCATTGAACCTGGCCTCCGGGCGGCTGGGGCATGTCGCAACGGTTCCCTAACAGGGTTTTCACGGTTCCTCACCCGGCTCATACACCAGTGGGACCAGCGTGTAACTCAGGTCACATCGGCACCGGGTCAGTCCTCGTAGCCGCGCACCCCCACCTCGTCGATCCGGGCCAGCAGATCGGCCGGGTCGCTGTAGACCCGGTAGGCGCCGGCCCGCTCCAGTTCCTCCCGGCCGTAGCCACCGGACTGCAGGCCGATCCCGAGCGCCCCGGCCCGGCGCGCGGCCAGCAGGTCCCACACGCTGTCCCCGACCACCATGGCCTGCCGCGGCTCCACCCCCAGCAGCGCGGCCGCGGCCAGGAACAGGTCCGTGTCCGGCTTGGCGTGCCGGACCAGGTCCCGGGTGACCATGGGGGTCGACTCCGGCAGCCCCAGCAATTTCAGCGCGGGCCGCGCGGTGACCGCGTTGCCGCTGGTGGCGATGGCCCACTTGACGCCGCGCTCGGTCAGGTAGCCGAGCAGGTCCTGGGCCCCTGGCAGCGGCAGCACCGAGTCCATCTGGGCCCGGTACTCGTCGGCGTGCGCCCGCTGCAGCCGGTCGATCTCCTCCCTGGTCATGGACAGCCCGGTCTCGCGCAGTAGCGCGGAGACGAACAGGCCGCCGCTCATGCCGATGCGCCGGTGGATCCGCCACACGGACAGGTCGATCCCGAGGTCGGCCAGGGCCGCCCGCCAGGCGATGACGTGCTGGTACACGCTGTCGATGAGCGTGCCGTCCAGGTCGAACAGGAAGGACGGTGCGGGTGTTTCGGTGTACGTCACCGGTGAGGTCATGCGACCAGTCTGCCCATCCGGGAGCACTCCGGCCAGGCTGGCATCATGAAGATATGGACGGACGTGCACCGACCGAGAACATCGGGTCCTTCGTTGCCCTGGGCGACAGCTTCACCGAAGGGCTGAACGACCGCACCCCGGCCGGGCTGTACCGGGGCTGGGCCGACCGGTTCGCCGATCTGCTGGCCGCGGACCAGCCGGGCCTGCGCTACGCCAATCTGGCCATCCGCGGCAAGCTGCTGGGGGAGGTCGCGCGCGAGCAGGTGCCGCGGGCCGTCGAGCTCCGGCCCGACCTGGTCAGCATCGCGGCCGGGGGCAACGACATCCTGCGGCCCGGCTCCGATCCGGACGAGCTGGCCCAGGTGTTCGACCAGGCCGTGCTCAGCCTGCGCGGGGCGGGCTGCCGGGTGCTGCTGTTCACCGGGTTCGACCCCAGCGCGTTCCCGGTCATCCGGATGCTGCGCGGCAAGGTGGCCGTCTTCAACATGCACCTGCGCACGATCGCCGTGGCCCGGGACTGCGTGCTGGTCGACCTGTGGAGCATGAAGATGCTCGGCGACCGCCGGATGTGGAGCGCGGACCGGCTGCACCTGAACTCCGAGGGCCACCGCCGGGTGTCGCTGTACGTGGCCGAGATGGCCGGGGTGCCGGCCCCGGCCGACTGGCGCGAGCCGCTCGAGGACGCGGCCCCGGCCGGCCAGGTGCCGCGCCCGGTGGCCGGGGCGGCCGCGGTGGCCGGGGCCAGCGCGTCGGCGGGCGGCGAGGCCGGCCGCCGGGCCGTGGCCCGGCTCCGGACCCGGCTGACCTCGGCCCGCGACCGGGCCGACCGCAGCCTGGCCTGGATGAGCGCCCGCCAGCAGGACACCCGGTGGGCGGTGGAGTACGCCGTGCCCTGGGTCCGGCGCCGCCTCCGCCGCAAGTCCTCGGGCGACGGCATTCCGCCCAAGCGGCCGGACCTGCTGCCGCTGGACGCGCTGACCGGCTTCACCGGCGGCGAAGCCCACGAGTCCGCCTGACCCGCCCAAGGCTCACTCACCCGGCTAGACAATGACCCTTCCCGGCCAGTCCGGCGCTCGGTCAGTACCGGCCCAATGGCGCCATTGGGCCGGCTATTACCCACCCGATGGCGCCATCGCGTCGTAGGGGCCTGGTGCTCAACACCACACGGTCCCCACGAGCTCCGGTCCCACGGTGGGCGGTACCGCAGCGATTGCGTAATCGGTGCGGCCAGAGCAACAGCGAACGCGCAATTGGTGCGGCTCATGCCCGCCACGGCCGAGCCCACCGGCCCGACCCGGCAAACCCACCAGCCCCACCAGCCCGGGGCCCACCAGCCCGGGGCCCAC
>DASXMW010000292.1:0-7326 GCA_036495425.1 Streptosporangiaceae bacterium
GCCGCGCCGTGCACCGGCGGCCCGTCGTTGAGCCGGAACGAACCGTGCGCGAACAGGTCACCGAGCGCCGCGAAGTCCCCGTCGTCGGTGGCGAAGGCGTAGCGGGCGATCAGGTTGGCGATCTGCTCGTAGGAACTGTCCTTCATAGGGGCAACGTTAGTCCGTACGCCGTGCGACGATAGAGAGATATTCACCCTGATTCTTTAGCTATCGTCCAGGAGTTGCCGTGCCCGATGCGCTGTCCTCGGTGCTGGACATCCTCGACGTGCGGGTGGCGGCGTCGGCCCGGCTGGAGGCCGCGGGGGAGTGGGGACTGTCTTTCCCGGAGCCCGGCCAGCTGGAAGTCATCGCGGTCATGGCCGGGCAGTGCTGGGTCGTGGTCGGCACCGCCGAGCCGGTCCACCTCCGGGCCCGGGACTGTCTCCTGCTCGCGGGCCACCAGGCCTTCACCGCGCTCTCCGGCCCCGGTCAGATGGCCGTGCCCCAGCCCGTGATCCTGCCCGGCCCGTGGCCGCCGGTCGTCTACCACCAGACCGGCCCGGGGCCGGCCGGGGACGGCCGGACCGTCCTGGTCAGCGGCCGGCTGACCGTCGACCGCTACGCCGAAGGTCTCCTCCTCGAGCGGATACCGGCCGCGACGCGGATCGGCGGCGAGACCACCGCCGCCCAGCGGCTCGGGCCCGTGCTCGGCCTGCTCAGCGCCGAGGCCGCCGATCCGGCGGCCCCCGGCTCGCGGGCCATCCGGCGCCAGCTCACCCAGGTCCTGCTGGTCCAGGTGCTGCGGGCGGTCCTGGCCACGGCGCCCGGCCCGGACGGCTGGCTCGCCGCCCTGGCCGATACCCAGGTCGGCGCGGCCCTGGCCGCGATTCACGCCCAGCCGGAGGAGCGCTGGACCGTGGCCGGGCTGGCCCGGGAGGCGGCCATGTCCCGCAGCGCGTTCGCGGCCCGGTTCCGGGCCCTGGTCGGCCAGCCGCCGCTGGAGTACCTGATCACCTGGCGCATGCACCGCGCCGCCTACGAGCTGCGCACCACCCGCCGCAGCGTGGCCAGCATCGGCGCCGCCGTCGGCTACCCGGCCGAGACCACGTTCAGCAGCACGTTCCGGCGGGTCATCGGCCAGCCGCCCGGCCGTTACCGCCGCAGCGACCAGGTGGCGATCTCGGTGCGGGTGGAGTAGCCGAGCTTGGCCAGGATGCTGCGGACGTGGGTTTCCACCGTGCGTTCGGACAGCACCAGCCGCTCGGCGATCTGGCGGTTGGACAGCGCCTGCGCGATCAGCGCCGCCACCTCCGATTCCCGGGGCGACAACGGGTCGGCCGCCCGGGCCGCGGCGTCGATGCGGGCTACGAGGGCACCCGCATCCGCCAGCGGCCCGGGCAGGTCGAGCCGCCGGAACTCGGCCGCGGCCTCGGTGACCAGGTTCCGGGCCGTGGGCCGGTCACCCGGGTCGCCCCGGGCCACCAGGGCCGTGGCCAGCCCGAGCCGGCTCAGGGCCAGGAACGGCCGGGCCCCGATCCTCGTGTTCATCTCGATGGCCACGGTGTAACGCCGGACCGCCTCGTCGGTCCGGCCGGTGGCCAGGGCCAGGTCGCCGACGTTCCGCTCCATCGAGCCCGCGCAGAACACCGCGCCCGAGCCGTCGCCCATGTAGCAGGGGGCCAGCCCGGACAGCACCCGGTAGACCCGGTCGGCGGTTCCGGTGTCGTCCAGCAGCACGGCGACCACCCCGATCTGGCCGACCAGGGCCGCCCAGCGCGGCCCGACCTCGACCGTTTCCGGCATGTGCCGGAACTCCTCGAACGTGGCCCGGGCCAGGTCGTGGTCGCCCATCAGCGCGTGCAGCAGCGGGACGAACACCCGCACCAGGGGGATGTTCGGGGCCAGCCGCATCATGGCCAGGCCCCCCTGCCCGGCCTCGTGGTCGACGGTGCCGCGCAGCAGCGCGAGCTGGTTCAGGAACGCGTAGTACAGGCCGGTCGTGCTGACGGCGCCGATCTGGGTCGCGACCTCACGGGCGGCCTCGTTGAGCTCGACCGCCGCGGCCAGGTCGCCGACCAGCGCGGCCCGGCTGGCCCGCAGCCGGTACAGGTGCCACCAGGCCAGACCGTGCCGGCGGGCGGTCGCGAACTGCTCGATGCGGCCGAGTTCGTCGTCCACGGCGCCGAGGTCCCCGGCCTGGAACGCCGCGTCCACCAGCCAGACGTGGCTCCACAGCTCGGCCAGTGGCTGCCGGGCCCGCCGGGCGACCTGGCCGGCCCGGGCGGCCAGCTCGCGTCGTTCGGCCAGGAACTGCGGGGCGCACAGGGACAGGTGCCGGGCGTGCAACCCGTCCAGCAGGGCGTCGGGGTCGCCACTGCGTTCGGCCAGCGCGAGGGCCTCGGCCGACAGCTCCCGGGCCCGGTTCCCGGCCCCGGTTTCCGACGCGGCCATGGCCTGCCGGGCCCGCAACCGCGCCCGCAGGGCGGTGTCCTCGGCGGGCACGGCTTCCATGGCCGCGGCGCACAGCGCTTCGACGGTCATGGTCGTGACCGGATCACCCATCCCGGTGATCACCAGGGCGGCCGCGGCCAGCAGGTCCGGGCGCCGGGCCGCCTCGGCCAGCCGGGCCGCGGCCTGGCAGTGCTCCAGGCTGGCCTCGACGCGCCCGGCCACGAATTCGGCCTGGGCCAGCTCCACCGTCAGCTCGGCCCGCAGACCGGTCTGCGGTTCCGGATCGGCGTCGGCCGCCCGCAGGGCTAGGGCGGTGAACCGGGCCGCCTCGTCGTAGGCCAGCGACGCCGTGGCCGACCGGGCCGCCGCCCGGGCCCACCGCAGGCAGGGTGCGGCCCAGCCGGGCTGACCGGACCGCTGCCAGTGGGTCGCGATCAGCCCGGCCCGGGCCGCCCCGGGCCCGGACTGCTCCAGGGCGCGAGCGGCCCGCTCGTGCAGGGCCGTCCGCCGGGACGGCGCCAGTTCGCCGTAGATCGCGTCCCGGACCAGGGCGTGCGCGAACGACAGCCCGGCCTCGTCCGGGGCGGTGGCCAGCACCCCGAGCGCGGCCGCCCGGTCCAGGATGGCGCCGGCCTCGGCCGCGGAGAGCCCACTGACCTCGCCCAGCACCGTGGTGTCGATGTGCTCACCGAGCACGCTGGCCACGTCCAGCAGGTCCCGCGCGGGGTCGTCCAGGCCGCGCACCCGGGCCAGGACCAGGCGCTGTAGCTCGGGGAAGCCGCGCAGCCCCTGGTCGAGGGCGGCCGGCCCGCGCTCCAGCAGCATCCGCACGAACAGCGGGTTGCCGCCGGTGCTGGCGGCCAGCCGGTCGGCCAGCCCGTCCACGTCGCCGCCGGTGTT
Organism: Streptosporangiaceae bacterium; assembly: GCA_036495425.1. Classification (GTDB taxonomy): domain Bacteria; phylum Actinomycetota; class Actinomycetes; order Streptosporangiales; family Streptosporangiaceae; genus Bog-532. Next base: position 3,331 of record DASXMW010000292.1, read on the forward strand.
CAGCTGCCGGAGCCAGCCGGCGATGTCCGGCCGCGACAATCCGGTCAGCCGGATGGGCCGGGCCTCACCCGCGCCGAGCAGGGCCGGGACCAGTTCGGCCAGCGGCGGGCCGGTGGTCTCCCGGAAGGTGGCGACGACCAGCACCCGGCTGCGCGCGATCTCGCCCGCCAGGTGCCGGAGCAGCAGCAGCGAGGTCCGGTCGGCCCACTGCAGGTCCTCCAGCACGACCAGCAGCCCCTGGCCGGCGGCCGCCTCGGCCAGGGCCTGGCCGGCGGCGGCGAACCTGATGAACCGCACGGATTCCGAATCCGCTGCGTCGCCCACCGGCCCGGCGGGGGCGTTGGGCGCGCCGTCGAGCACCCGGGCCAGGGCCGGGACCGACCGGCCGACCCCGTGCCACGGCCACAGCGGCGGCATGCCCGGGTCGTCGATGGCGTCGCCGGCCGCCACCGGCAGGCCGTACTGTCCGGCCATCTCCCGGGCCGCCGCGACCAGCCGGGTCTTGCCGATCCCCGGCTCGCCGCTGACCAGCACCAGCCGCCCGGCGCCGTCGGCCGCGGCGACCAGGCCGGCCCGCAGCTGGCCCAGCTCGTGATCGCGGCCGACGATCGGCACCCCCATGCCACGCAGTATCGCCCGGCCGCCGGTTGCGTACCAGCGTTACGTGCTGGTACTGATCCGGCCGGCCGCCCCGGCGGGAAGAGTCGGCCCTACCAAACCTTGACCACTGGCAGGAGGGTCACCATGTACGCCCAGGTCATCTACTTCGACGGTCCCCGTAGTCCCGAGCTGGTCGCGGCCGAGGATTTCGCCACCCGGGAGCGGATCCGGCCCGCGATCAGCCGGCTCGGCCATCGGTACCGGGTCTACCTGCTGCGGCGCGACGACGGGTCGGAGCTGGTCGTGACCATCGCCGACAGCGAGCAGGCCTTGCTCGACGGCCAGAAAGCGATCATGAACACCGAGCTGCTGCCCGGTGAGGACCCGGCCCTGCTGCCCGGCCCGGACCGGCTGGAGCTCTACCCGGTGATCGACGTCGACGACTTCGACCCGGCCAGCCCGGCCCGGAGCTGACCATGACCACCACCTCACCCGCGGTGGCCCTGGCCACCGGCCACTGGACGGTCGACCCCGCCCACAGCACCGCGAGCTTCCGGGTCGGCAACCTCGGCCGCATCGTCACCGGGACCGTGCCGATCATCGAGGGCACCGTGGAGATCGGCGAGCACGGTCAGCCGGCCGCGATCTCCGGCTCGCTCGACCTCGGGGCCATCGGCACCGGCCACCCAAGACGGGACCGGGACCTCCGCCAGCCGAGGTTCCTCGACCTGGACACCAATCCGGCCATGACCTTCACCGCCGGCACCATCACCGTCACGTCGGCCGGCTGGCAGATCGCCGGCCAGCTCGCCGTCCGCGGTACCAGCGTGCCCGTGGCCGGCCAGGCCGAACTGGCCCCGCGTGACCGCTCCGCGATCGTGACCGCGCACACCCGCCTGGACCGCCGCGCCCTGGGCATCCGCGTCCCCCGCATCATGATCGGCCGCACCATCGACATCACCGTCATCGCCACCCTGTACCTGGCCACGACCCCGTAGGCAGCGGGCACCAAACCGGCGCGGCGGCCCGCGCCGCCGCGCCGGCTACTCGACTTCCTTCAGGATCTTCTGCAGGGAGTTGCTCTGCTCGCGCAGGTGGTCGAGCTGGGCGGTGACCTCCCCGAGCTTGAGGTCGGTGTGTTCCTGGGCCGTGATGGCCAGGTCAGCCAGCCGCCGGTACTCCTCGGCCAGGGCCCGGTACTGCTCCCCGCCGGCCAGCTCGGCCTGGGTTTTGCGCTTGAACATCAGCGCCCGCGACAGCGCCACCATCCCGGCCCCGAGCGACAGGGCCAGGACCACCCACACCACCGTCTTGCCGTTGGCGCCCGTGGTGTGCAGCCCGACCAGCACCAGGGCCAGCGCGATCAGCCCGGTCAGGCAGAGAATGGCCGTTTCCCCCGGCGTCCTTGGTTTCATCGCCGGCCCGCCTCCAGTTCGCTTTCCGGGCCCAGGGTCCGCGCCGCGGCCGCGATGACCCCGGGCGTCAGGTGCAGCGCGAACGGCGCCACCTCGTAGAACTTCATCGCCTTCCCGTCCTCTGAGACTTCCATGGTGGCCGACACCAGCCCGGCCGCCTCCAGCTTGCGCAGGTGGACCTGGAGCAGGGCCCGGCTGATCCCCAGGCTCCGCGCCAGCCGGCTCACGTAGTTACGCTCGCCGGCCAGCGCCGCCACGACCCGGAGCCGGTGCGGGTTGGCCAGCGTGGCCAGCACCTGCAGCAGCCGCTCCCCGGTCAGGTCCCCTACGTCCATAACCACCTTCCTGGCATGTGCAAACAAAAACTAGCAGGTGCAACGATGAGCGTCAACGGACCGGGCCCGCCGGACCAGAAGCGCGGCTCCGCGCCCGGCTGGTCAGCTGGCCCGGTCCCGGAACTCGCGCAGGATCTGGGCCCGTTCCCGCCGGTCCAGGCCGTCGATGAACAGCTCACCGCGCAGGTGGCCGGTCTCGTGCTGCAGGGCCCGGGCCAGCTCGCCGTCGCCGCTCACCGTGACCCGATCGCCCTTCAGGTCGGTGCCGGTGACGGTGGCGCGGGTGGCGCGGCGCCGGAGCGCGGTGACGCCGGGGATGCTCAGGCACCCCTCCGGGCCGTCCTCCTCGCTGTCGCCGACGGCCAGCACCGGGTTGATCACGTAGCCGAGCTGGCCGTCGACGTTGTAGGCGAAGACGGCCAGGCTGACCCCGATCTGGTTGGCGGCCAGCCCGGCCCGGCCGGGTTCCCGGACGGTGTCGATGAGGTCGTCGACCAGCCGGGCCAGGTCCGGGCCGTAACCGGTCACCGGGTCGCAGGCCGTGCGCAGCACCGGGTCGCCGAGCAGCCGGATCGGCCGGACGGTCACGGTGCCAGCTTTCCCGCCCGGTCCAGCACCAGCCGGTGCCAGGCCAGCTCGGCCTCGATCCGCAGCCGGGTGTGCTCGACGACCAGGTCGTCGGCCACCGTCTGGTCCGGCCAGGCCCGCTCGCCCTGGTGGACGTGGAAGGCGGCTTGCGCCTCCAGGACCCGGATCCGGTCCCCGATGTAGCCGCGCAGCGCGTCGTCGTCCAGGTCGGTGCTCATGACCAGGGCCAGGTCCACCGGGTCGGGCCGGAGGGCGACCTCGCTCAGCGCCTCGGCCCGCAGCACCAGCAGCTCACGCTGGCCCTCGGCGGTGATCGCGTACACGGTCCGGGCCGGGCGGTGGCCCGGCTGCTCGGTGCGCACCGGCTCGATCAGGCCCTCGGCCGCCAGCCGGTGCAGCGCCCCGTACAGCGACCCCGGCCGCACGTCCGACCACAGGTCGGCGCGGTCCATCCGGGCGTCCCGGCGGATCTGATGGCCGTGCATCGGCCCGCGCCGGGCCAGTGCGCCCAGAACGAACAGCCTGGTCGGGTTCACCCCGTCAGTAAAGCACGACTACTCAAATGTGAGTAATGGCGCGGCCGGGTCGGCGGTACCCCGCTGAGGCTTCAGGAACCGAGCGTGGTGATCAGCACCAGCACGATCGTGGTGAGACCGAGCAGGCCGTGCGCCACGACCACCGGCACCGGGAAGTTCCGTTCCGGCGGGACCGTGCGCCTGCTGGCCAGCGACCGGCCGGGTTTGGCGTACGTACGGAACACCCCGATCCAGCGGGCGGCCATGCCCAGGCCGAGGGTGGCCACCACGGCCAGGATGGCCACCGAGATCCAGGCCAACCGGTTCTGGTCGATCAGGATGTAGCTGAACCACACGGTCAGGCCGCCCAGGGCCAGCAGCGCGTGGGCCGAGATCACCGGTACCGGCAGCCGGGTCGCGGCCGTGCTCTGGAACTCGCTGTCGTACTCGATGATCCAGATCATGAGGAGGATGAGGCCGCCGCACACGGTCAGCAACCAGGCGAACAGGGCGGCGACGTTCATCGCTTCGATCCTCCGGATC
>DASXMW010000293.1:0-11279 GCA_036495425.1 Streptosporangiaceae bacterium
GCGGCCGGCGGCAGCCCGGACCGGCGCGGATCATCAGTCATGGCGCACCTTTCTCACGGGTACCCAATGTTAGCCGCTGGGGCAAGCCCCCAGACCCCCCAACACGGGCTTCGCCCGCGTAGCCCCCAGACCCCCCAACACGGGCCCCCGCAAGGGCCGGGTTGCGCGGCGTCCTAATCCTCGTCGCCGCCCTTGGCGTCCCACTCGCGGTTGCGTTCCTGCGTAATTTCCAGGGCGCGGCTGGCTTCCTCCCGCGTCGCGTAGGGCCCGAGCCGGTCCTTGCCCCGGGTGGGACCGTCGTCGTCCTCAACGGTGTTGCGCGTGAGGCTGTACCACCAGCGCTTCTGATTACTCATGGACAGTAGACTCGCAGAATATGGCCACCAAGCTCCACCCGGCCCGGCCTTCTTCGCCCCGGCCGGTACCCCCGCAGATCCCGCGCCCCGAGTATGTCGGCAAGAAACGCCCCCGGCTCGGCGAGCCCGACGTCAAGGATGCCGCCACGATCGCGCGCATGCGCGTGGCCAGTAAGATCGCCGCCCAGGCCCTGGCCGAGGTGGGCCGGAACGTGGCCCCGGGCATCACCACCGACGAACTGGACCGTATCGGGCACGACTTCCTGGTCGCCCGCGACGCCTACCCCAGCACGCTCGGCTACCGCGGCTACCCGAAGTCCCTGTGCACGTCGCTCAATGACGTGATCTGCCACGGCATCCCCGACGACACCGTGGTCCGCGACGGCGACATCGTCAACATCGACATCACCGCGTTCATCGGCGGCGTGCACGGCGACACCAACGCCACCTTCCTGGCCGGGAACGTGGACGAGGAGTCGCGCCTGCTGGTCGAGCGGACCCACGAGGCCATGATGCGCGGCATCAGGGCGGTGGCCCCGGGCCGGCCGCTGAACGCGATCGGCCGGGTCATCGAGTCGTACGCGCGCCGGTTCGGCTACGGGGTGGTCCGCGACTTCACCGGGCACGGGATCGGCACCACGTTCCACTCCGGCCTGGTCGTCGCCCACTACGACGACCCCGACAACGACCTCGTGATGGAACCGGGCATGACGTTCACGATCGAGCCCATGCTGACGCTGGGCACGATCGACTACAACATCCTGGATGACCACTGGACCGTGGTGACCAAGGACCACCGGAACACCGCCCAGTTCGAGCACACCATCCTGGTCACCGACGACGGCCACGAGATTCTGACCCTGCCTTAGCCGGCCCGGGCCCCGCCAGCCTGCGCGTCCAGCAGATGCCGGCTGAAGAACGCCAGCGCATCATCTATTTCGAAGGCAGGTATGTTCCCGTGCCCGCCCCGGTTGGCGTGCAGGGTCTTCTCGGCCGAGGCCAGCGCGTCGAACAGGGCCAGCCCCTGGTCCCGGGGCACCAGTTCGTCGTCCCACTGGAGCAGGAACTGCACTGAGGCGGTGACCTTGGCCGCGGCTTCGGCCAGCCCGGGCACCCCGAGCAGGCCCAGGACGGCGGCCCCGATACGCGGCTCGGCCGCCAGCAGCGGCACGCCCAGCCCGGTGCCCATGGACACGCCCCAGTAGCCGACGGCCGCGCCGTCGACCTGGTCCACTTCCTGCAGCGCGCCGATGACCCGTTGCCAGTCGGCCACCGCCTGGCTGGCCAGCAGTTCGTGCATGGCGACCAGCCCGGACAGATCCCGGCCGGCCGCCATCGCCGCCCGCATCTCGGCCGCGACCTGCTCGAACTCCGCGCTCCGGGCCCGGTCCCCATGATTGGGCGCGTCGATCGCGGCCACCGCGAACCCGCCTTCGCCCGCGAACCGGGCCGCGCGGGCGACAACCCCAGGCGCCCGCTTGTGCTGCCCACCCCCGTGCCCGACCAGAATCAGCGGTCGCGGCCCGGCCTCGTGGTCCGGCGTCCACAGCACACCGGGTATCTCATCGAGAGTGAACGACTGCTCGATGACGCCATCAACCGACGTCTCAGAAGTGAAGCGCATGCTTGCTTGCCTTTCAGGGTGCCAGTGAGCTCCCTTAAGCGAGCGGCGGAAGGAAGCCCCGATCGGTCACAACGTTGATCGGTCTCACCTCCTCCACAAAGCGCGGACGCTGACCGTACCACCCCCCATCAGCGCCAAGCCAACCTTTTTCTGGCTACCCCCGCAGGGCTTCTTGCTGTTATCAGAGGACCGGCGGCGCGAGAGGGAAGGGTCGCTGCCGGGCAGGCCGGCGGAGTCTCGCCGGACGGCTTCTTGCTGTATCGGGGTATCTGGGCGCAGCGGGAGCGGGAGGGGTCGGGAGGGAAGGGTCGGCTCGACCTTGATCGATGGAGGATTACTCCCCCTATATGGGATATAAAGCGCCATCGATCAAGGAATGCCTCGAGCCAGCGGCAAAAGCGAGGTCCGCGGGGCTGTTGGGGTGCCAGGCCGTGGGGCTGAAGAGGCTTACGGGGTTTGTGCGGCAGGCGGGGTTGGTGAGGTGCATGGTGCAGGGACGCGGGGTGGCGGGGGACGGAGGGGTTTGCTGGTACGGGGGCGGGGCGGGGTGCGGGTCTGAGGGGGGCGGGAAAGCCGAAGGATCCGTGGTGAGAGCACCACGGATCCTTCGATATGGAAATTAGGCGTCTCGCTTGCGGAACAGGATGTAGCCGGCGACCAGGACCACGGCCGTGTAGGCCAGGAAGACGCCGAACTCGCCCCACGCTGGCCATTCGTGCGCGGCCTGGGTGGTGCGCCAGATGGCCTGGCCACCCTCGGACGGCAGCCAGCGGAGGATGTCGTTGTTCCACGAGCTGGGCAGGAAGTTGACGATGATCGGCACCACGAACAGCACGCCGATGGCGATGCTGATCGCACCGGCGGTGTGCCGGACCAGGGTGCCGATGCCGTAGGCGAAAAGCCCGCAGGCGGCGACGAACAGGCCGCCGCCGACCACCGCCCGCAGCACGTGCGGGGCGGACAGCGTGGTGCTGATGTGCACCGGCGCCGTGCCCAGCAGGGCCTGGCCCAGGAAGAACGCCACGAATCTGGCGACCTCGCCGATGACCAGGGCCACGACCGTGAAGACCAGCGCCTTGGCCACGTAGAACACGCCGCGCCGGGGCATGGACGTCAGCGACGTGCGGATCATCCCGGTGGAGTACTCGGCGGTGATGGTCATCGCGCCCAGCACCACGATCACGAACTGGCCGAAGAACAGGCCGACCAGCGCGTTGGACGTCGGGTCGAAGGTGGCCTTCTGCGACGCCGAGGCCTGGTCCCAGTGCGAGCCGGTCAGCCAGCTGACCAGCGCGCCGATGCCGATCGTGATCACGAGGAGCACGAGCATGGTCCAGTAGGTGGAGCGCACCGACCGGATCTTGGTGAACTCGGAGCGGATCGTGCCCGCCAGGTTGGCCCGGCCACGGGTCGGGGGCAGCGAGGACAGCTGAGTGCCGTCAGTGGTTACCGCGGCCATGTCAGTTCGTCCTCCCCGCGTGCTCGTTCTCGGTTTCAGGAGCCGGCGGCGGCGGCGCGGCCGGGATGCCCGCCGAGGCCCCGTCCGTGCTGCTCCCGGCGGCATGCCGGCCGCCGGACGACGCCGGGGCCTGGCCGGCGGGCGCGCTGCCCTGGACGGTGGCCTGGTACTCCACGCTGTCCGCGGTGAGTTCCATGAACGCCTGCTCCAGGGAGGCCCGGTGGGTGGTCAGTTCGTGCAGCCGGACCCCAGCCCCGAAGGCGACGTCGCCGACCTGGTCGGTGGTCATGCCCTGCACGACCAGGGCCTCGTCGCCGCCGCTGGTGGCGGTGCCGCCGGCCGCCGCGACCGCCTTGGCCAGCGCGTCCACCTGCGGCGTGCGCACCTTGACGGTCCCGGTGGAGTTCTCGGCGATGAACTTGTCGATCGTGGTGTTCGCGATCAGCTTGCCGCGCCCGATCACGATGATGTCCTGGGCGGTGGTCTCCATCTCCGACATCAGATGGCTGGACACGAAGACCGTGCGGCCCTCGGCGGCCAGCGCCTGCATCAGGTTCCGGATCCAGCGGATGCCCTCCGGGTCCAGCCCGTTGACCGGCTCGTCGAAAATCAGCACCTGCGGGTCGCCGAGCAGCGCCCCAGCGATGCCGAGCCGCTGGCTCATGCCGAGGGAAAAGCCCTTCGACCGCTTCTTGGCCACCTCGGTCAGGCCGACCAGCCCCAGCACCTCGTCCACCCGCCGCTTGGGGATGTCGTTGGTCTGGGCCAGGCAGAGCAGGTGGTTGTAAGCGGAGCGGCCGCCGTGCACCGCCTTGGCCTCGAGCAGCGCCCCCATCTCGCGCATCGGGTAGTTCAGCCCGCGGTACCGCTTGCCGTGCACCATGGCCTCACCCGAGGTCGGGTTGTCCAGACCCAGGATCAGCCGCATGGTCGTGCTCTTGCCGGCTCCGTTCGGGCCGAGGAACCCGGTGACCTTACCCGGCTCGACCGCGAACGTCAGATTGTCGACGGCGAGCTTGTCGCCGTATCTCTTGGTGAGGCCCCGTACCTCAATCATCAAGATTCCCTTCGTACCCCTGGGCGTACCTTAGTTGTCTACGTTAGGCGGCGCGTGCGAGCGGGCGCAGTGCCGTCCATCCTCACCCTGGCATGACAGATGTCATGCCGGCATCGGCCCATGGGGTGATTCCGGTATGCACCGATCGGATGATGAGACCCTACGGGCCGGGAAGGACGCGCAGCTGCACGCTGACCGTATACCCGTCGCTGGTGCTGACCGCGCGGTGCGGGCCCGCCCCACCTGGCTGGTGCGCGCCGTGCACCCGGATCCGGCCGGGGACCAGGGGTTTCAGGACGGTGGGGCCGCCGTGTTCGGTGAGCTCGCCGGCCACCACGGTCACCACGTCGCAGCCGCAGAGCTGATCGTCGCTCGCGGCCGGGGGCAGGATCGACAGCCAGGCCTGGTAAGGCCCGGCGGCGGCGATGGGCACGCGGACCGGGCGTTCGGCGTCGAAGCGGACCAGGCTCCACCACCGGTCCGGGGTACCGGTGAGCTGCCGGAGCTCGCGGGAAAGGTCGCCCATTGTCGGGCGGCGGGCTGGTGACGTGACGGGCCGGTCGCCGGCCGGGCGGGGCCGCTCCATGAGCTGGGCGATCTCCGGAGCCACGGAAACATCGGGGTTCACAGACGGGGTCCTTCGTGAAATCAGGTGTCGCCGGGCGCGACCGATGGGTCAGCGCGGCGAAGGGTCGGCGTGGCGCGAACGGCGTCAGCGACAACAACACGAAGGACAACAAGCACCGGCGGCCAGAACCGGGCGCACTGCGCGGCCTCGGATCGGCGTACGGCGGTCGTCCATGGCGTCTAGGACAGCGCATCGGGGCCGCCGTGTCAAACCCGTCGTCACCATCGGTACCCAGCCGTAGCCGTGGCTGGCGGGACCGGCGGGACCGGCGGGACGGGCGGGGCAGGTCAGGAGGCGGCGGTCAGCGTGTCCAGGGCTGACTTGACCGCGTCGGCCGGGACCTCGTCGCGGGACCAGGCGGCGGCGCACAGGGCGCGCAGGGCGTCGATGTGGCGGCCGTCGCCGTCCAGGCTGAGCTGCTGGCCGGCCCAGCGGGCGGTCCAGCCGCCGCAGCCGAAGCCGTCGTCGCCGATGGTGACCGCGGGCTGGGGCTCGACCAGGCCGGACAGGTCGTCGGCGACGAAGGTGGGGCGCTGGCGCGGCGGGGCCAGCACGGCGTCGGCGGCGTCGGTCACCCCGGTCAGCACCAGCAGGCTGTCGGCGCCGACCCGCTGAGCGGCCTCGATGTCGGTGTCCAGCCGGTCCCCGACCACCAGCGGGTGCTGGGCGCCGGTGCGGATCACCGACTCGTGGTGCAGTGGCGGCTCGGGCTTGCCCGCGATGATCGGGGTCTGCCCGGTGGCGGTCCTGATCACCTGCAGCAGCGAGCCGTTGCCGGGCGCGATGCCCTCGGCGTTGGGGATGGTCAGGTCGGCGTTGGTGCCGACGAACAGCGCGCCCGCCCGGACAGCCAGGCCGCCCTGGGCCAGCGCCGAGTAGTCGACCTGGGGGGCGAAGCCTTCGACCACGGCGGCGGGCTGGGCGGCGGCGGTGGACACCGGGCGCAGGCCCCGTTCGCGCAGTGCCACCCGGAGCCCCATGCCCCCGATGACCAGGACGGGCGCGCCGGCGGGCAGCCGCTCGGCCAGCAGCCGGGCCGCGGCCTGGGCCGAGGTCACCACGTCCGCGGGTTTCGCGGGCATACCCATCCCGGTCAGGATCTGGGCCACGGCGGCGGGGGTGCGGGACGCGTTGTTGGTGACGTAGGCCAGCCGCATGCCCTGCCGCTGCGCTTCCTTGAGGGCCTCGCGGGCGCCGGGCACGGCCTGGCCGCCGATGTAGACCACGCCGTCGAGGTCGAGCAGGGCCACGTCGTAGCCCTGGCACAGCGGCTCCTCGCTAGCGCGCGGAGCCGGGGCCACCGGCTGGGCGGCCTGCTCGCTCAATCGTCCTCCCCGGGACGGGCCGGGCTCCGCTGGCCCGTCCGGGAGTGCAGCGTAGCGCGCACCTGGTGCAGGGCGTCCGTGTAGTGCTTCTGGTCCGGCCGCATGGCCGCGGCCAGGGCCAGGTACTCGGCGGCCGAGGCCGGGTCGCCGGACCGGGCCAGGGACAGGCCCAGCCCGAAGTGGGCGTAGTCGTCGGCCGGGCTGGCCTCGACGATCAGCCGGAAGTTGTCGGCCGCCTCGGTGTACCGCCGGGCGTCGAACTGGGCCCGGGCCAGGGCCTCGCGCACGCTGCGGGAGCTGGGCTCCACGGTCGCGGCCCGCGCCAGGATCTGGGCCGCGGCCGCCGGGCTGCCCTTGCTCAGCAGTTCCAGCCCGCGCTGATACCAGGCCAGCGGGTCGCCTTCCGGGCCGGCGGAGTCAGGCCCCTTTCCGTCGGGCCGGGAATCGGAATAACCGTTCGGTCCTTCTGACATATGTGCAGACCCTTCCGTCCGACCCTCAGCCAGCGCGCTCATCCGGCCTCACCCTGGCGCCGTTCCGTGCGGTCCGCTACGACCCCGACCGGGTCAGCGGCCTCGCAGATGTCACCTCCCCACCGTATGACGTCATCGGCCCGGGCATCGTGGAGCGTCTGCTGGCGGCCGAACCCCACAACATCGTCCGGGTGATTTTGCCCGGTGCCGGCCGCCCGCAACCCCCGCGCGGGGCCGCCGCCAGCCAGCTGGCGGCCGGGCTGCTGCGGGACTGGCGGGGTGCGGGGGTGCTCCGCCCGGACCCGCGGCCAGCCCTGTACGTGTACGAGCAGAGCCTGCCTGTGCCGGGTCAGGGTGACGGCTGGGACGTGGTGCAGCGGGGGCTGATCGGGGCGCTGGGCCTGGTGCCGCCGGGGTCGCCGGTCGTGCTGCCGCACGAGGACGTGATGCCGGGCCCGGTGGAGGGCCGCCGGGAGCTGATGGCCACCACCCGGGCCAACCTGGAGCCGATCTTCCTGCTCTACAACGAGGCCGAGACCGACGCGCACCGCGGCCCCGGCACCGCGACTAGGCTGGTCGACGAGGTGGCCGCGACCCGGCCGCCGCTGGCCCGCGCGGTCACCGACGACGGGACCCGGCACCGGCTGTGGGCGCTGACCGACCCGGCCGAGCAGGCCGCGGTAGCGGCCGACCTGGCCGGGCGCACCGCGCTGATCGCCGACGGGCACCACCGGTACGCCGCCTACCAGAAGCTGCAGGAGCAGGCGCGGGCGGCGGGCCGCGGCGAGGGCCCGTGGGACTACGGGCTGGCCTTCCTGGTCGACGCGGCGGCCTATCCGCCCCGGATCGGGGCCATCCACCGGGTGATCCCCGGGCTGGCCCCGGCCCGGGCCGCCGAGATGGCCAAGGGCGCGATGTGCGTCCGGACGCTGGACGGCGACCTGGACGGCGCGGTGGCCGCGCTGGGCCGGGCCGGAGGCAACGGAGCCGGGCGCCCGGCGTTCCTGCTCAGCAACGGGGACGAGCAGTACCTGCTGACCGATCCGGCGCCGGACCGGGTCGCCGAGGCGATGCCCGCCGGCCACTCGGCACGCTGGCGGGGCCTGGACGCGTCGGTGCTGCGCGAGCTGCTGATCCAGTCGGTGTGGGGGCTGGCCGACGCCGAGCCGGACGTGCTGGTGATCCACGGCCAGCCGGCCGCGGCGGTCCAGGCCGCCCGGGACGCGGGCGGTACCGCGGTGGTGTGCAACCCGGTGGCGGCTGCGGACGTGCGGGCCGTGGCCGAGCGGGGCGAGCGGATGCCGCGCAAGTCCACTTCGTTCGGCCCCAAGCCGCGGACCGGCCTGGTCCTGCGACAATGGGCCGATGAGTGCTGACGCCACGGCCGGCATCACCCCGCTGGGGGATGACGTCTTCCAGATCGACACCCGGATGGCGGGCTACCACGGCATCACCGCCGGGTACCTGATCCGCTCGGACCGGCCGTGCCTGGTGGAGACGGGCACCGCGCCGTCGGCGCCGGTGGTGCGGGACGCGCTGGCCGCCCTCGGGGTCGGCCCGCGGGACCTGTCCACCGTGGTGGTCACGCACATCCACCTCGACCACGCGGGCGGCGTCGGCGACATCGCGCAGATGTTCCCGGCCGCGCGGGTGGTCGTGCACACCAAGGGCGCCCGGCACCTGGCCGACCCGTCGCGGCTGATGGCCAGCGCCCGGATGGTCTACGGGGACGACCTGGACTGGCTGTTCGGCACGCTGGCGCCGACTCCGGCCGAGCGGATCGAGGCCGTGGAGGACACCGGGGTGGTGGACCTGGGCGGCGGGCGGCGGCTGGACAGCCACTACTCCCCCGGGCACGCCAAGCACCACGTCGGCCTGCTGGACTCGGTCAGCGGCGACCTGTACGTGGGCGACGCGGCCGGCATGTACCTGCCGGAGACCGGCGACCTGCGGGCGGGCACACCCCCGCCCGACTTCGACCTGGACACCGCCCTGAACTCGGTGGCGCTGTTCGGCGCGCTGCGGCCGCAGCAGCTGCTGTTCAGCCACTACGGCCCGGTCGCTGACGTGCCCGAGACGCTGGAGCGGTCGGCCGAGGAGATCAAGGTCTGGGTCGAGGAGACCCGCAAGGCGCACCGGGAGGGCATGGACCTGGACCACGCGGTGGCGCTAGTGCACGAGCGGACCAAGGACCGCTACGCGGGCCTGCAGCCCGGTGGCGACGAGTACGCGGGCGAGAAGCTGATGCGGCTGGCCAGCACCGAAGCCAACGTGGCCGGCATCATGCACTGGCTCGAGCGGGACGGCGGCTAACCGGGCGGGGCGGTGGCGGGCCGGGCGGGGCCGTGGCGGGCCGGGCGCGTTCGCCGGATCAGCGACCTGGCCCCCTGTGCGCTACTCCCCCGGGTCGTCGTCCCCGAAGTCGGCCAGATCCTCCAGCACCATGCCGCCGAGCTCATGCACCCGGTCGGCCGCGTCGGTCTCACCCTCCGGGTCGGCGGCGGCGGCGCGTTCGAACCAGTCCCGGGCCTCGTCTTCGCGTCCCGCGGCCAGCAGCGCGTCGGCGTAGGCGTAGAACAGGGCGGCGGACCAGGGCCGGACCTTGCCGTCGGTCAGCTCCGGCACCTGCAGCACGACCGCGGCCGCCTGCGAGCGGCCCTGATCCCGGCGGATGCCGGACTCCACGATCAGCAGCTCGATCTGCGCGGCCCGGGTCAGCTTGCCCACCTCCGGGCTGTGCACCAGGTCCAGGGCCCGGTCCAGGCGGCCCAGGGCCCGCTCGGCGTCGGCCATGACCGGCAGGAACGACTCCCGACCGGTCAGCCGCCGGGCCGCGCGCAGCTCGGACAGGGCCTCGGTCCACTTGCCGGCCCGGTAGGCGGCCAGCCCGGTCACCTCGCGGACCACGCCAACCCGGGCGGCCAGCTCGCGGGCGACGTGGGCCTGGGCGTAGGAGCGCTCGGGGTCGTCCTCCAGCTCGGCCGCGACCAGCCGCCGGGCCACCACGTCGGCCAGGTCGGCGGGCAGGGTCTTCAGCTCGGACCGGGCCTCGGGCTGCAGCTGGTCGGCGGTGATGTCGTCCGGCAGCGGCGGGAACCCGCCGCGGTCCGGGCGGGGGCGCTGCCCGGGCTGGGTGCCACGGGACGGGGCACCCAGCGGGCGCCGGGAACGCGGGCCGCCGCCGGAACCGCCGGGGCCATTGTCCCGAGGGCGGTACGGGCGATCGGACCGGTCAGCGTAACCGGGACGGTCGGCGCGGCCAGGGCGCCCAGGGCCGCCGGGACGGCCGGGGCGGTCCGGGCGGCCAGGACTGCCAGCGCGGTCCGGGCGGCCGGGGCGGTCCGGCCGGTCGGATGAGTAGGGACGCGAGGACCGGTCACCGGGGCGTGAGGACCGGTCACCGGGGCGCGGGGCGCGGTCGCCACCGGCCGGGCGGCCGGAACGCTCACCGGTTCCGGTGGGACGACTACCGCTGGGGCGACTACCGCTCGGGCGGCCACCAGGACCGCTGGGGCGGCCACCGGGGCCGCTCGGCCGACCGCCAGAACTGCTGGGCCGGCCGCTGGGGCTGCCGGGGCGGCCACCAGGACCGCTGGGGCGGCCGCCGCTGGGACGGTCGCCGCGGAACGGACGGGCCGGACGGTCACCATCTCGGCCTTCGGCGTCGCCGCCCGGCGGGCGCCGCGCCCCCTGGGGGCGTCCAGGGCCTTGTGGCCGCCCCGCCCCGGGCGGTCGTCCCGCGCCCGGCGGCCTGCCGCCGCCCTGAGGACGGCCGGGTCGCTGGGGACGGTCTCCGTAGCCACGCCGGTCCTGGCCGCTCTCCGGCCGGTCCTGGCGATCGCGGTCACCGCCGCGACGGGGACCACCGGCACCGCGGGCACCGGCACCGGTGGGACGGCCGGCAGAACCGCCGCGGGGACCGCCACCGGCAGAGCCACTCCGGGGGCCGCCACCGCTGGAACCGCCGCGGGGACTACCTCCAGCAGAACCATTGCGGGGACCGCCGCTGGAACCCCCACGGGGGCCACCACCGGTCCGGCCACGAGCGCCAGGGGCCGACGCGCCACGCCGCGGGGGCCGACCACCGCGGTTATCCCGGTCTCCGCCGCGCCACTCGGTCACGGTGCCACCTTTCCACGAGACAGGCAGGGCGGCCAGCCCCGTCCTCTCATGGGCAGCCCCCTGCGCACACCACTACTTCAGCACGCACAAAAGGAAGGAGGCTGCTCGACCCTTTCGGGGAGCAGCCTCCTTCAAATATGCCCGGCGGCGTCCTACTCTCCCACGCGGTCCCCCGCGCAGTACCATCGGCGCAGAAGGGCTTAACTTCCGGGTTCGGAATGGGACCGGGTGTTTC
>DASXMW010000294.1:0-7193 GCA_036495425.1 Streptosporangiaceae bacterium
CACGCGGGCGTCCCGCACTACCTGGGGCCGGGGCTCTCGTTCATCGAGGTGCTGGCCGAGCTGGCCAGGGAGCACCGGATCCTGGTCGCGGCCGACGACCTGTCCAACGTGGCTCTCTTGTCGGCAGCCGCTGTCGCGGCCGGATCCACCCTCGGGATCATGATCGAGGTGGATACCGGCATGGACCGGTGCGGGGTGGACTCCGCGGCCGACTGCCTGACGCTGGCCCGGAGGTGACCGGCCTGCCCGGGCTGCGCCTGGACGGCATCACCGGCTATGAGGGGCACTGCTCGCTGACCCCGGACAACGACCTGCGCCACGAGCGGCAGCAGCTGGCCATGACGTTCTTCACCGGGGTGGCGGCGCTGCTGGAAGCGGACGGAATACCGTGCCCGATCCGGTCCGCGGGCGGCATCGCCACCTGGAACTGGACCGCGGCTTTCCCCGGGATCACCGAGATCCAGGCCGGAACGTACGTGGTCATGGACAACTTCCACGGCGTGATGGTGCCGGGCTTCGAGCACGCGCTCACCATCCAGGCCACGGTGATCAGCCGGCAGAGCGGCAAGGTCATCGTGGACGCGGGCAACAAGTCAGTGGCCGACCCGGCCGACGTGACGATCATCGGCCACGATCTCGCGGTGGTCCGGTTCGACGAGGAGCACGGCATTTTCGACGCGGCGGGCGGCTCCCCGCTGCGGGTGGGCGACCCGGTGGCGCTGGTGCCCGGATATTCACCGAGCACCGTGAACTGGTACGACGCCTATCACGTCGTGCAGGACGGCGTGGTGGTGGACATCTGGCCGGTCATCCCCCGCGGGCCCGGCTCGCATGGCCTGGCCTGAGCCCTTGCCAAGATCCTGCGGCCGGGTCGATACTCCTGTGAACGGATGACCAATCCGTGAGCGATTGCTCTGCACGCAGGTGAGCCTGTCCGGGTGGGTGACAGGAAGGAGTCTCACGGTGGCAGTCGAGGCTGGTCAATCAGGTCAGGAAAGCACCGGTAGCGTCCGGACCGAGCTGCGGGAGAACGCCGTCGGCCTGCCCGGCATCCTGATGCAGGGCATCGCGACGATCGGGCCGTCGTTCGCGATCCTCGCGTCGTTCGTGTTCATCGTGGGCTTCGCCGGGATCGTCACGCCGTGGGCGTTCCTGTTCGGTGGCGTCCTGCTCGGCCTGCAGGCGCTGTCCGCGGCCCAGCTGGCCAAGGTGTTCCCGTCCGCGGGCGGCTGGTACACCTGGATCGCCCGGGCCTTCCACACGCGGGCCGGCTTCTTCGCCGGGGTGCTGTTCTCCATCTGGCTGCCCCCGGTGGCCACGCTGACCATGAGCTACCTGGCCAAGACGGTGCTGGAACCGTCGATCAAGGCGGAGTGGGGCGTGGACATCCCGTGGTGGATCTGGGTGCTCGCCGGGGTGGCCCTGGTGATCTTCTTCGCCTACCAGGGCATCGCCATCTCGGAGAAGGCGCTGATCATCACCGGCAGCATCGAGATCGTCATCATGGTGGCGCTGGCCTTCACCGGACTCGCCTCGCCCGGCCCGGGCGGGTTCAGCTGGGGCCCGCTCAACCCGGGCAACTTCAGTCTGGCCGGCAACCTGTTCCTGGGCGTGGTCTTCTCGATCTTCGCGTTCAGCGGCTGGGAGTCCACCGGCCCGATGGCCGAGGAGAGTAAGAACCCCAAGCGCAACGTGCCGATCGGGCTGGTCGGCTCGGTCGTCGTCTTGATGATCTACTTCGTGTTCGTCACCTGGGGATACCTGAATGGCATCGGCGTGCACAAGGTCGGCAGCATCCCCACCGCGGCCGCGTGGCCGGTGGCGACGCTCGCGCAGCGGGTCTGGGCCGGCGCCTGGGTCTTCTTGCTCTTCGCCCTGGTGAACTCGGTGATAGCCGTGTCGATCGCCTGTTTCAACGGCGGGACCCGGACCTGGTACGGCATGGGCCGTTCCGGCGTGCTGCCGACCGCCTTGGGAAAGGTGAACCCGAAGCGGAAGACGCCGGTCAACGCGATACACCTGGAAGTCGCGGTGCAGGTCATCGGGTTCGTCTGCGTCCTGATCTGGGGGGCCTCGAACGTGTTCCTGACCTGGGCCAACACGATCACGATCGGCCTGGTCCTGATGTACATCCTGGCCAACATCGGGGTGGTGAAGTACTACCTGACCGAGGGCCGGGCCCAGTTCAACCCGATACTGCACGTGGTCCTGCCGGTGATCGCGTCGGCGGCCGGCGTCGTGGTGGTCTGGAAGTCGTACTTCTCGCCGTTTACCAGCAGCGGGCCGGTCTACTGGGGCCTGCTGGTGTTCTTCGTCGTCCTGGCGCTGACGATCGTGGCCCTTATCTACATGCGGGTAACCCGCAAAGAGGAGTGGATGGCCAAGGCCCAGCTGGTATTCGAGCAGTCGGGAACCAGTCACTAGGACGGCCCGCGGATCCCTGAGGGCTGGCGGGGCTAACCGCCGAGCGTCTCGCGGTGGCGCCAGGCGAGCCGGAGCAGGGCGGCCCCGGCCGCCTGCACCGGCTCGCCGGTGACGGTGCGGTCGATCACGTCGGCGGCGAACTCGCGCGCGCCCAGGATCTCCCCCTCGGCGTTGCGCTGCAGGCTCATCCGGAACAGGGCGTCGAATACGTCGCTGTCGATCACCGCCACGGTGAGCAGGTCCGTCGCGTAGGTCAATGGGTCGGTGCCGAGCCCCAGGCACCAGACGCGGACCTGGCCGGCGCCCAGGGCGTCGGTCAGCTGCCGGGCGAACGGCCAGGAATCGTAGTCGACCGGCCCGCGGTCGCTGCCGTAGTCCTCCGAGCGCCCGCCGAGTTCCTCGGCGAACTCGCCGACCATGCACCGCCACAGCGAGAAGTCATGCTGCCGATTCCAGGGCGCCTCGCCTGACGGCTGGAACACGCCCACCGGAATGACCTGGTACAGGCCGCCCGCGTGGCCCACCTTGGCCGGGTCCCGCCAGTGCAGCAGGAAGGACGCCCGGCCCCGGCGGCGGTCCAGTCGCAGGGTCAGCGTGCTGATGGCCAGGTTGGCCGGCCGGCGCCGCAGGTCGCACGGATCGGCGATCCGGGCCCGTACGCCAGCCGGGCGCGGGCCGGGCGCGGGCCGGGCCAGCCGGGCCGCGGCGTACTCGTGGGCCGCCGCTTCCCCGGTGTCGATGCCGTCGAAGTACCGGCCGCCGGCGAACACCAGCCGGGGCGGCCGGGCGCACAGGCCGGCTTCGGTCAGCCGGTAGGTGGCGCGGTTCTCGAATACCTGCGGGGCGGCCAGCTCCGCCATCGCCTCGGAGTAACGGCGGTACGGCGTGCCGTCGGCCCGACGCGGCAAGAACGGGGTCGTGACCTCGACCTCGGCCGGCCCGGCGTCGCGCAGCTCCAGGCTGATGTCCTGGAGCGGGACCGGGGCGGGCGGCAGCCAGCCGGGCGCGGCCAGCAGCGGGGTGCCGGCCATCCGGCGGTCCGGCGGGTAGTCCTGCGCGGCGGCCACGGCCAGGTCGTGGCGATGCTCGGTGAGGTAGGACCGGACCGTGAGCCAGTCACGCTCGCTGGTGGTCAGCACCTACAGGCCCAGGCGGCGGGAAAGGTCGGAGGCGAGGATCCCGGCCGGGTCCAGCTCGGCGCGCAGCTTGCGGAACTCGGGCAGCCGCGGGTACATCTCGGCCAGCACCTCGGGCGGCACCCGCGAATCCTTGGCCAGGTAGACCCGGCCGCCGGCCTGCACCACCAGCCGGTCGAGCGAACCCAGCAGCTCAGCGAGCGCGGGCGTGCGGGCCGGGAAGTCCAGGGCCAGGGTCCAGCCCGGCACCGGGAACGAGAGCAGCCCGGAGTCCCCGGCTCCGAAGCGCTTGAGCACGGTCACGAAGGACGGCGCGCGCGCCTTGCTGACCAGCTCGAACGAGCGGCGCACGGCGTTTTCCGCGCCGAACGGCACGACGTACTGGTACTGCCGGAACCCGCCCGGGCCGTAGATCCGGTTCCAGTTCCTGATCGCGTCCAGCGGATGGAAGAACGGCCCGATGGCCTGGATCTCGCCGCTGCGCGAGCGGGGCGCCCGGCGGTAGTAGGCCTCGTTGGCCAGGGCCACCGTGTAGCGGTTGATCAGGCCGGGCGGGACACCAGGCGGGACACCCAGCCGCGCGCCGGGCCGGAACGCGAACGGGTCCCGGGCGTCGGCCGGGGACAGGTCGCCCGGCTCGGCGAAGTCGCCGCTGGTGATCACCGAACGCCCCAGGCCCGAGGCCCGGGCCAGGCTGTCCGACCAGGCCACGGTGTAGCCGAAGCGGCCGTCGTGCTCGGCCAGCACAGACATGGTCTGGTCGATGTCGGCCGTGCGCACGGTGTCCACCCGGACCCGCGAGGTGGCCACCCGCTTGAGCTGGATCGTGGCCGCCGCGATGAGCCCGGTCAGGCCCATGCCGCCCGCCGTGGCCCAGAACAGCGCCGGGTCGGAGGCCTCGGTCACCGTGCGCGGCTCGCCGTCGGGCAGCAGCAGGTCGAACGACCGGACGTGCCGGGCGAAGCTGCCCGCGACGTGGTGGTTCTTGCCGTGCACGTCGGCCGCGATCGCGCCGCCCACGGTCACCTGCCGGGTGCCCGGGGACACCGGCACGAACCACCCGGCGGGCAGCCCGGCCACCATGAGCTGCTCCAGGCTGACGCCCGCCTCGCAGGTCACCACGCCGGTCGCGGCGTCCAGCGCCAGGATCCGGTTCAGCCGCGCGGTCGAGATCACCACGCCGCCGTCGCACTGGGCGGCGTTGTTGTAGCTGCGGCCCAGGCCCCGGGGAATCACGCCGCGGGTGGCTCCGCTGAGCTCGCGTGCGGCGTCCGCGGCGGTGGCCGGGCAGGCCAGTTCGGCGGAGGAGGGCGAGACCCGGCCCCAGCCGGTGAGGCGGACGGTGCGGCCTGGCATGGTCACGGATCATAACACCACGGGTCGTTCGAAAATTATTGGCCGAACGGACCCTGGCTCGAGCACCCGCGCCAGGAATCGGGCCGGTAGCTGGTGATCTGGTGATCGTCTGCGGCGCGGGGCGGGGCGGGCCGATACTGGATCAGTGATCGGTGCCGCGTTCAGCGTTACGCTGACCAGCGCCCAGGGGGGCGACGAGACCGCCTTCGCCTGCCTGTTCCGCGACGTACAGCCCGCGCTGCTGCGGTACCTGCACGTGATCACCCCGGAGGCGGAGGACGTGGCCGGGGAAACCTGGCTGCAGGTGGTCAAGGGCCTGCCCGGCTTCCGCGGCGGCGAGGAGGCGTTCCGGGCCTGGCTGTTCACCATCGCCCGGCACCGGGCGGTGGACGCGGGCCGGTCCCGGTCCCGCCGCTCCGACGTGCCGCTGGCCGTGACCGATACCCTGGAGCAGCCGATGGCGCCGGACGCCGCCGAGCTGGCTCTGGAGGCGATCTCCACCCGGTCGGTGGTGGCCCTGATCAAGACCCTGCCCCGCGATCACGCCGAGATCATCATGCTCCGGGTGGTGGCCGGGCTGGAAGCCGCCGACGTGGCCCGGATCGTCGGCAAGACCCCGGGCGCGGTCCGGGTGACCGCCCACCGTGCCCTGCGCCGGCTCGCTGACCTGGCCGAACGGACGGGTGTAACGCATTGAACGAGCCCGGCGCTGTACAGGGTGAGATGCCTGGGTTCCCCTTCCCCGGCCGGCCCGGCGGCGAGCACGACGAGCCGCTGCTGGACATGATCATCGCTCGGCGCGTCCTCCCCCCCGACGCGCCGCAGCCGATGCATGACCTGGCGCTAGTGCTCGCCGCCTTGGCCGGGCCGGCAGAACCTGGGGAGCTGGCCGGGGAGGCGGCAGTGCGGGCTGCCTTCAGCCGGGCAGCCTCTCCGGCCGGCATCTCAGCCGCTGCCCGGCGGCCAGGCGGGCGCCGGAGGACCACACGGTCCCGTCGGCCGGCTCGTTCCCGGGCCAGGCTGGCCACGGCGGCGGTCGTGGCGGTGGCCGGGCTGGGCAGCGTCTTCGCGGCCTACGTCGACGTCCTGCCCAGCCCCATTCAGCAACTGGCGCACGTCACGGTGGCGGCGCCGGCCCCGCCCAGCTCCGGCCCGCTCCGGTCCGTCAGGCCCGGCACGGCGTCGGCCGGGCACTCCGCGGACCGGTACGGCGGCCAGCCCGCCCCCGGGCCGCGCCGCTCGGCGAGCCCGGCGCGGGTCTCCGGCCAGCCGACCCCCACGCCGGACTTCAAGCCCAGCCGGACCAGGTCACCCGGCCGCCCGGCCGCCAGACCGTCCTGCGGCCCGGGCCTGGTGCACTCGCCGAGTCCGCAGCCGAAGGCCTCGGGGTACCCGAGCCCGCCGCCCTCGTGGCACTGCACCGGCATCCCGACCGGGTCGGCGGACCTGCCCACGCTGAGCCCTACGTTCCCTAAGTGACGGCTCAGAGCAGCTGACGGACGATCGGTCCGGGACGTATCAAGACGGCGTGCCGGTGCTCCGTGTCAATGCCCGGACCGCCGACCCCGCCGGCGTGGAACGGGATGGCACGGGATGGACCGCCTCCGTTATGGAGTCCGGACGAGGGAGCGCGTCATGACCGACCTGCCTGAGCTGCCTTTGGTGGGTGATGAGTTCGCGGGCTACCGGCTGCGCGCCGTCCTGGGCCGCGGCGGGATGAGCGTGGTCTACCAGGCCGAGAATCCGCGCCTGGGGAGCGTGATCGCGCTGAAGGTGCTGGCGCCCGAGCTGGCCGCCGACGATGCGTTCCGGGCCCGGTTCCTGGAGGAATCGCGGATCGCCGCGTCGCTGAATCACCCGAACGTAATCCCGATCTACGACACCGGGTCCAGCGGGGGCCTGCTGTATATCGCGATGCGGTACGTGGCGGGGACCGATCTGCGGCAGATGATCAAGAAGCGAGGCCGGGTGATCCCGGCCACCGCCGTGTTCCTGCTCGCCCAGGCGGCGCGGGCGCTGGATGCCGCGCACCGCCAGGGACTGGTGCACCGCGACGTCAAACCGGGCAACCTGCTGATCGAACGGGGCAGCGACGGCGAGGATCTCGACCATGTGTACCTGACCGACTTCGGGATCACCAAGCACGCCATGTCCCGCAGCGGGCTGACCGCCACCGGGCAGTTCCTCGGCACCATCGACTACGTCGCCCCGGAGCAGATCCGGGGCGTGTCGGTCCTCGGGCAGGCCGATCAGTACTCCCTGGGCTGCGTGCTCTAC
>DASXMW010000295.1:0-1968 GCA_036495425.1 Streptosporangiaceae bacterium
GCGGACCAGCACGTCCCGGCGGGCGCTGGACTCGATCAGCTCCGCGGTGGGCACGTCGGCGAGCAGCCGGCCGCGGCCGATGATGACCAGGTGGTCGGCGGTCTGCGCCATCTCGCTCATCAGGTGGCTGGAGACCAGGACCGTGCGGCCGTCGGCGGCCAGGGCGCGCATGAACTGGCGGATCCAGGCGATGCCCTCGGTGTCCAGGCCGTTGACCGGCTCGTCGAACATCAGCACCGGCGGGTCGCCGAGCAGCGCCACGGCGATGCCGAGGCGCTGCTTCATGCCGAGCGAGAACCCCTTGAGCCTGCGGTTCGCGACCGATTCCAGGCCGGTCAGCTGGAGCATCTCGGCGACCCGGCCGCGCCCGATGCCGTTGCTCTGCGCGATCGAGGCCAGGTGCGCCGTCGCGGTCCGCCCGGGGTGCAGGGCGGTGGCGTCCAGCAGCGCCCCGACCTGGTGCAGCGGACGGACCAGGCCGGTGTAGCTCTGGCGGTCTATGGTGGCGTTGCCGCTGGTGGGGGCGTCCAGGCCGAGGATGACGCGCATCGTGGTGGTCTTGCCCGCGCCGTTCGGGCCGAGAAAGCCGGTCACATGGCCGGGACGCACGGTGAAACTCAGCCCGTCCACCGCGGTCACCACGCCGAACCGCTTGACCAGCTGGTCGACCTCGATCACTGGTTGTTTTCCTTAAGGATCACGGTGCGATTATCTCCTTGAAGTAGTCAGTGGACCCGCGGGTGCTGCGTCAGGTGCGCAGGAGGCGCTCGGCGATGGTGTTGACCGGGATCATGCGGCTGGTCAGCACCACGTACGTCCGGCCGTCGCGGATGCGGACGCCCAGGTAGGCGGTGGCGTCATGGCCGCCGCCGGCGATGATCGCGACCTCACCGTCCGGGCTGAGCAGCCAGCCGAGTCCGGTCCGGCCCCGGCCGGGCGCGGTGCCCGGGGCGGCGGGGTCCGGTTCGGTCTGGGCGGCCTGGGGGGCCTGGGGGGTCAGCGCCTCGTGCGCGAGGGACCCGGGCAGCAGTGCTGACCACCCGAGTCCCAGGCGCACGAGATCGGCCCCCGTCGACCACAAACCCGCCACCGCGGCCAGGGTCGGAACCTGGGCCGGGAACGGCCGGAACATGCCCTCCAGCGTGAGGTTGTAGCCGGTGACCGCGCCGCCGGGGATGTCCGTGACGCGGGCGGGAAACGACGAATCGCGCAGGCCCAGCGGGCCGAGCACCAGGCTGGCCACCGCGTCGGCGTAGGACTGCCCGGTAACGTCGGCGACCAGCTGGCCGAGTACGACGATGCCGCCGTTGCTGGCCTGAGCCACCCCGCGCGGGCCGGGGCAGCCGATGACCGGACCCATGACCGTGACCAGGTCCTGGGCGGCTTCGGCGTACAGGCGGTCGGGTGCGGGATTGTCCACCCCGGCGGTGTGGCTGAGCAGTTCCCGGACCGTGATCGTGTCGTCGGCCAGGCGCACCGCCCGCAGGTGGCCGTTGGCCGGGTCGTCGAGGCCGATGCGGCCGTCGGCCACCAGCCGGAGCACGGCGGTGGTGGTGACGAGCGCGGTGACGCCGGGGGCCGGGAACCGGTGACCGGGGTCGAGGACCTCGGCCCGGTCCAGGTCGGCCCAGCCTCTGGTCAGGACCCACTCTTGTGTCGTCTGTTGATCGCCTCCGGCCAGGAGGAGCGCGACCAAGCCCAGGTCGGCCTGGGCCGCCTCGGCGATGCCCGGCACCTCGGCGGGCACCTGGCCCCGGGTCGCGGCGGGGGCGGGATGCGCGACGCGGGGATCGCGGACCCGGCGGCCCAGGGGGAGCCCGCGCAGGCCGTTCAGCCGGTGCGGCGGCTCGGCCTCGACCGCGGCGACGTACTCCAGGTCACCCAGCCGGACCTGGGCCTGCAGCGGGGCCTGGCGGATGACCTCCATCTCGCCGCGCAGGTCCGCAGCCATCTTGCCGATGGCCTCGA
>DASXMW010000296.1:0-7690 GCA_036495425.1 Streptosporangiaceae bacterium
TGCTGGCCGCCGAACGCCTCGGCCACCCCGTGGCCGGCATCAGCACCGCGCTGGCCAAGATCCAGCGCGTCCTGCCCGCCACGCTGAGCGAACGGGTGGCCGCGCTGCGCCAGACGCTGGACTTCACCCAGTACCAGCGAAGGCCCGCCGTCCCGGCCGACACCGGCACCGTGCTAACCCTGGCCCAGGCGGCCAGCCAGCACCAGCGGGTCCGGCTACGGTACCGGTCCCACGCCGAACAGGACAGCGAGCGCGACCTGGATCCGTACGGCCTGGTGCTGCATTCCGGCCGCTGGTACGTCACCGGGCGCGATGGCAAGAGCGGGGAGCTCCGGACGTTCCGCGTCGACCGCGTCAGCGAGGCGCTGCTGTCCGGCGTCAGCTTCGACCCGCCCGCGGACTTCGACCCGGTCCAGCACGTGACGCGGTCGCTGGCGGCCGTGCCCTACACCCACGAGATCGAGGTCGTGCTGGCCACGACGCTGGCCAACGCGCAGCGCCGCATCCCGCCGACCGTGGCTACGCTGGCCGAGACCGAAGGCGGGGTCCTGCTCACCGGCCGCGCCGAGCACCTGCCCGGGCTCGCGGCCATGCTGGCCGGGCTCGGCTGGCCGTTCACCGTCCGCCGCCCCGCCGCCCTGGTTACCGAAGTCCGCGCGCTGTCCGATCGCCTGCGCGCCTGGAGCGAGACCTAGCCCGGAGAACCGTTCAGCGGGCCGACATGGTGATGAAGTCGCGGGCCCAGCTGGACTCGAAGAAGGTCCACGGGCCCTGTGCCGTCCCCGAAAGCAGCTTGCGGCCGTTGGCCACGGCGGCCCGGCCGCCCGCGGGGGGATCGTAGGTCACGAACACAGGCCAGTTGGGGTTGATGTCGAGCTGCATGCCGCGCACCGCCCCGGCGCGGACCAGGAGCTGGGCCAGCTGCAGCGGGTCCAGTGCCGGGCCGGCCACGTAGACCAGGGCTCCGTCCGCGGTGATGCCCAGGCCCGAACGCCACTGGTGCTTGATGCCCGGCACCGTGGGCGCGCAGGAGGACGCGCCGCACGTCGACCCCCAGGCCTGCCACCTCGCGCTCGCCGCCCGCGGCGTCGGGCGCCCGCCGGCCACCAGCGGCAGCAGGTTCTGGCGCACGCTCACCACCTGCGGGGTCATCGTCACGTCGCGGCCCCAGGCGCCGATGCCGACACTGCCGTCGGCGTAGATCACCAGCGAGGCCGCCCCGGCCCGTAGCGGGTCGATCGCGCGGCCCTCGGTGTAGTACCCGCCGCGCGCCTGGTTCATCTTGAACCCGCCGTTGAACGCAGCCACCAGCGTCGCGGCCTGGGCCGGCCGGATGGGCGCGGTGTACCGGTACGGGCCGCCGCCGGGGCTCACCGAGCCGGAGTACAGCCGGGCCGCCAGCAGGCCGGTGTCCAGCCACGCGATCCCAGCCGGCTGCGTGCCGCCCGGCGGGATGAGGGTGGTCTCGTAGACCGCACGCACGCTCTGTCCGTTTTCG
The DNA here is from genome assembly GCA_036495425.1 of Streptosporangiaceae bacterium. GTDB lineage: Bacteria > Actinomycetota > Actinomycetes > Streptosporangiales > Streptosporangiaceae > Bog-532. The sequence continues at coordinate 1,499 of DASXMW010000296.1, forward strand.
GCGACCGGGCGGCCGGCCGGCCGCCACACGCCCTGCCCGGCCCCGGCCGGGCCGAACGGCACCAGGTCGGCCGGGGCGGGCAGCGCCTGCCCGGGAACGACGGTCCCGGGTCGGGCGCTGCCCGCAGGCGAGGCGGACGCGGGCGAGGGGGAGCGGGGCGAGGCGGACGCGGGCGGGTTGGCCGGGGGGGTGGCGTGAGCCGGCCCGGACCCGGACGGCGCGGGGGCGCTGCACGAGGCCACGGCCAGGCTCGTGACGGCCAGCGGCAGCAGGCTCCGCACGCGAATCCCCATGGATCAAAGGATGCTGCGCGAGGATGAAAGGATCGTGAAGAGCAGCGGTCACACGTGGCCGAACGCGACGTCGCCGTAGCCGCCCGGGTCCCGGCTGGCGAAGAACTGGCCGATGGCCAAGGTGAGCTCGGTCGCGTCCAGCACCCCGTTGCGGTCCTGGTCCAGCCGGCCGAAGGCCCGTTCGGCCTGGTCGGCCCGGGCCCCGTAGACCCCGGCCAGCCGGGTGTACTCCCCGGGGTCGAGCACCCCGTTACCGTCGGCGTCCGCCACCTGGATCAGGCTGCGTGCGGTGGCGCCGACCGCGGCGTCGAATTCCGGCCGGCCCGCGAGATCGGGGCCCACCCCGGCGACGAACTCCTCGCGGCTGATCACACCGTCCCGATTGGCATCCAGGTGCGACAGCATGGTGTCGAACAGGATGTCCAGGGCCGTGGCCACCGCGTGTCCGGTCGCGGAATCGGCGGAGTGGCCGAAGGTCTGGCCGAGGCGCTGGATCAGCAGCCGGCAGTCATCCCGCTCCCAGACCCCGTTCCCGTCGGTGTCGACCACGGCGAAGCGGCGCTCGAGCATAGTCCGGGCCAGCCGGCCGTGCGGGCGTCGGCCGTCGATCAGCCCGGCGCCGACCGTGGCCAGCAGCACCCCGGCGACCACCAGGACCGACAGCCAGGCCGGGATGTCCGCCGCCCAGCCCAGCCCCGAGTCGTGCAGCGCGCGCAGCAGCAGCTTCACCCCGATGAAGGCGCAGATGAGGCCGAGGCCGGTCTTCAGGTAGACGATCCGGCCCAGCACCCCGGCCAGCAGCGCGTACAGCTGACGCAGCCCCATCAGGGCGAACACGTTGCACGCCACGACCAGGAGCGCGTTGGTCGTGATGCCGAATATGGCCGGGATCGAGTCGAACGCGAACAGCAGGTCGGCCAGCCCGATCGCCGCGGCCAGCAGGAGCAGCGGCGCGGCCCCTTGCCGCCCGGATTGCCGCCGCAGCCACCCGGCCAGCCGGGTGTGCCGTTCGAGCTCGCCGTCCGGGGCGTCCCGTGACCCCCTGATCAGGCCGATCGCGGTCCACACCAGGACCGCGGCGAGCGGGTAGAACAGCCATCCGAAGTGGTTCAGCGCGGCCGCCCCGGCCACGATCAGGCCCGACCGCATGACCAGCGCCAGCCCGATGCCGAGCAGCAGGATCCGGGGCTGCCGGGCGGCCGGGACCGCGAACCAGGTCATGATCACCGAGAACACGAACAGGTTGTCCAGGCTCAGGCTGTATTCGGTGAGGTAACCGGTGTAGAACTGGCCCGCCGTCACCCAGCCCGCCGTGACCCCCACGGCCAGCCCGAACAGGACGGCCAGCGACACGTAGACCCCGACCCAGCCGATCGCCCGGCGGGCGGTAAACGATCCCCGGCCCAGCACCGCCTCGGCCGCGATGGCCGCGGCCAGTGCCGCCGCCGCCACGGCCCAGACCCAGGGTGCCACCATGGCCGCTAGCGTAGATCATGTGGCGCTGGTGAACGCCCCGATGATCTCGGCCAGCCGGGCGGGCTGGTCCAGCGGGATGAGCGTGTAACTGTCCTCGACCTCCACCAGTCGCCCCTCAGGTACCAAGGCGGCCAGCCGGGCGCCGTGCTCGGGCGGCATCACCCGGTCCTCGCTAGCCCAGACCACCAGGGCCGGGTGCTTGAACTCCGGCAGCCGCTCGGCCGTCGCCACCAGCAGGCCGCCCCGAGCCGAGGCCGCGACCGCCCGCAGGACGCGCACGGTGTCGCGCCGGATCCCGGCCTGGGTCAGCACCGGCCGCATCCACCGCGCCACCACAGCGTCTCCGCGCTTGGTCAGCCAGCCGAACGCGATCGGCAGCCGGCGCACCGGCCGGAACCGCATTTGCTGCATGAACAGCCCGAACATCCCCGGCGTCAGCCGTCCGGAGGCCACCAGCGCCTTGCCGGTCAGCCCGGGCGGGAGATTGTCGAACGCATCGCACGAGACGAGCACCGCCCCGCCCAGCGCCGGCGATTGCCCCGCGGCCATGAGCAGCTGGACCACCGCCCCGCCGGTGTCGTTGCCAACCAGCGTGACGTCGGTCAAATCCAGCCGGTCCATGAACTCCGCGACCAGCCGGGCGATCCCGGGCAGCGACAGGTCCGCGTCCGGACGCATCGGGTGCCGGTGCGCCCCCAGCGGCAGCGTCGGCGCGACGCACCTAAGCTCCGGAGACAGCCCCGCGATCACCCCGTCCCACAGCGAGGCGTCCATCATCAGCCCGTGCAGCAGGACCAGCACCGGCCCGTTGCCGCCGGTGTCGGTGTAGTCAATCGTCCCCGAGGACAGCTCGATCGACGTCATGACGCGCTCCGGACCGTATCGGCCGCGAGCACATGCCGGCGCAGGAAGGACAGCTGGGCCGTCACCGCCTGCTCGTGGGCGTCTAGGAACGGCGCGTAGTGCCCGCCCGGCAACCGGACCAGCTCGGCCCCGGGCGCCCGCCCCGCGGCCCGGATCGCGGGCCCGGCCAGCGCGGACCGGTCCTGGTCGCACACCACGACCAGCAGCGGGCACCGCGCCCGCGAGGCCCAGCGGCCGGGCCGGCCGACCGTCAGCCGCAGCGCCGAACGCGCCGCCACCTCCTGCTGCCAGTCCGGATACCGTCCGCCCGGGTTGAGCGCGGGGCCGCTGTCGGCCACGTCGGGCGTGGTGAGCACCGCGACCGTCCCCGGCGTCCCGCCCAGCGGCACCAGCCGCGGCGGCCGGCCGGCCAGGGCTCCGGCCGCGTCGAGCAGGGCCCGGCCGGTGAACCGCAGCATCGCTCGCGGCTTCTGGTAGCGCGCCGCGTTGCGGGCGGCGGCCGGGTTGTCGGCGTTCGGCGTCTGGGCGATCGCCGCGGCCAGTCGCGTGTCGCGCGCCGCGAGCGGAAAGACGTAACCCCCCGAGGCCGAGAAGGCCCAGATCGCCAGCCGGGCCGGGTCGACGCCCGGTAGCGTAGCCGCCCGCGAGATCGCGGCGTCCCAGTCGGCGAGCTGCTCCCGGACCCGGACCACCTGGCGTGGCTGCCCGCCGCTCTCGCCCAGGTGCCGGTAGTCGAAGGCCAGCACCGAGAACCCAAAGTCACGAAACCGCGCCGCGAACAGGTCGGTGCCAGGCTCCTTGGTCACCGCGAACCCGCCCGCCATGATCACGCAGCCGCCGTTGGTGCCCGGATAATGCCAGGCCGCGCACTGCGTACCCCGTACCTCGAAATGGATCTTCTCCCGTGCCCCGTATTCACCCATACCCAAAGTGAACCACGTGGTTCGCAGATCGTCCAGGTAATTTAGGCGCCGGCCGCCTCCTCCCGGTCCAGCGCGCGAGCCAGGGCCTCGAACCCGGCCTCCGCTCCGTCGCTGCTCCCGCTGGTCAGCAGGTCGATGAGGAAACCCCGCAGGGCCGCCAGAACCAGCTCGGAGACTTCCAGCTTGCGCTGCTCGGGCCAGTCCGGCGGGCAGATACCCAGCAGCGACGGCATGTACTGCTGGGAGGCGCCCTGGCCGAGCCCGGCGTAGCGCTCGGAGTCGTACATCATCAGCCCGATGGCCTGGTCCAGCACCCGCGATTCCTCGCCCACCAGGGCGGGCCATACCGCGCGCACCCGCGCGGCCAGCGTCTGCGGCCGGGCCGCGGCAGCAGAAGCCAGCGAGTTGGCGATGCGCCGTTCGCGCAGCTGCCAGATGGCCTGCTGGAGCAGGTCCTCGGCCCCGTCGAAGTAGTAGAGCAGTACCTTATGCGTGGTCCCGGCCGCCCGCGCGGCGCGCCGCAGCGAGAAGTCAACCAGGCCGTTGACCGCCAGGTCGTCGACCACCCGGTCCAGCAGTTCCCGGCGCCGCGCCTCCCCGCGCGGCGTCCCCGCCGACCTCCGGTACCCCGCCCGCCGCGGCGAGCCCTCATCCACCGCCGCCACGCTCAGCCCTCCTTACCGCTTCCTGCCACCGAACGGTACCCGCCGTAGGCCCCGGTTCTGGCCGACGACCTCTGCGGCTTCCGCGCCAGCCTGGCCTAGGGACCCAGCGCGCGGACCAGGTCCAGCGCCCGGCCCAACGTAACCAGACGATCGTCGAGTGTCTCGCCCGCCGGGTACAGCCGCACGGTGTTCACCCCCGCATCGCGCCACACTCGCAGCCGCTCCCGCACCATGTCCTCGGTCCCGATCAGCGTCGTGGCTAGCACCATCTCGTCGCTGACCAGTCCGGCCGCGTCGTCCCGGTCCCCGGCCTGCCACCGCTCCCGCACCGCGGCCGCGACCTCCGCCCAGCCCTGCCGGCTGTAGGCGTCGTTGTAGAAGTTCGTGCTGGCCGTCCCCATCCCGCCCAGGCTGAACGCCAGCCCCCGCTTTCGCGAGGCCACCATCGCCTCCAGGGCCCGGTCATCAGAAGCGAGCGCCACCTCCGCCCCCTGGCAGACGTCCAGGGAAGCCCGCGTCCGCCCCGCCGTGGCCAGCCCCTCGTCCAGATACCGGAAGTAAGCCGCCGCGGCTTCGGGCACGAAGCTCGTCCCCAGCCAGCCGTCCGCGACCTCCCCGGTCAGCCGCAGCATGGCCGGCCCCAGCGTGGCCAGGTACACCGGGATCGGATGCTCGGCCCGCATCGACAGCCGCATCGGCCGGCCCTGCCCGCCCGGCAGCGGGATGGTGAACTCCCGTCCGGCGAACGAGACCGGGGCACCCGAAGCCGCCAGCCGCACGATCTCGACCGTCTCCCGCATCCGCGTCAGCGGCCGGCCGAACGCCACGCCGTGCAGCCCCTCGATCACCTGAGGCCCCGAGGCCCCCAGACCGAGCAGGAACCGCCCGCCCGAGATGTTCGACAGGGTGATCGCCGCCCGGGCGATGGCCATCGGCGTCCGCGTGCCGAGCTGGATGATCCCCGACCCGAGCAGGATGCGCTCGGTCCGCGCGGCCAGGTACCCCAGCGCCGACGGCGCCTCGGCCCCCCACGCCTCGGCCACCCAGCAGATGTCCAGCCCCAGCTTCTCCGCCTCGCGGACGAACTCCACGGTCTGCGCCCAGTCGCCGCCCGACGCCTCGATCGTGGTCGCCGTACGCACTATTGTTCGGCCAGCCGCTTGATCGCCGCCAGCGTGGCCCCCATGTTGGCCTCGAACTCCCGCAGCCGCACGAAGACGATCTTCTGCTCCTTGTCCGGCATCCGCTCGATCGCCACCGACAACCCCGAACGCCCCGGCCCCACCTGCACCCACTGCCTCAGCAGCGTCCCGCCCGGCCGCGGCTCCAGGCTGAACCGCCAGATCGCGGCCGGGAATTCCGGGTCCCCGACCGCCCAGGCGAACACCCGCGGCGGGTCGTACGCCACAATCACGGACTCCGTGGACCACTCACCGAAGGCCTCATGCCGGTTGTGCCCCGCGAACCGGGCCCCCAGCTCCGGCCCGCTCCACCCGTCCAGCCACTCCACGCCCTGCAGTTCCGGGCTGGCCCCCGGCATCGTCTCGATTTCCGACACGATCGCCCACACCCGCTCCGGCGGCGCGTCGATCTCGATCGGCACCTCGACCGTCGGCTTGTCCGCATACCGCGCACCCGTCCACTCCACCGCCACACCGTCCCGAAGATTCCCGCCCCAGTCAAGCAGCCGTCCTAGTGTTCGCATACGAGGTGATTATCTGCTACAGGTACGCTATATCGTTCCCACCGGCCCTCCGAAATTTTCTGCCGAACGGAACGTGGTGCATGCCCCCGGCCCCCTCCTCGTTACCGTGGTGCACACCGTCACCTGCGAGGACACGCCAGGATGGCCGGCCTGTTCATCGCCCCTGCGCGTCGGACCGGTGCTGGAGATAGCGAGCGATCTTCGCTGCTTTGCCGCAGTCGTCCATACTGCACCACCGGCGGCTGCTGTTCTTGCTCTGGTCGATG
>DASXMW010000297.1:0-2803 GCA_036495425.1 Streptosporangiaceae bacterium
GGGGCTGCGGGCGGTGGTGGTGCCGTCGGGGTGCAGGGTGACGGTCCAGCCCCACTGGTGGATGGCCACATGATGATGAAAGAAACAGTACAACGCACAGCCATCGACGCTGGTCTTCCCGCCGTCGGCCAGGTGGGTCACATGGTGCACCTCACAGGCCGAGGCGGGCTGGTCGCAGCCGCCGGCCCAGCGGCAGTGCTGGTCCCGCAGGATCACCGCCCGGCGGATCGCGGCGGGGATCTCGGCGCTGTGCCCGACGTCCAGCGGCAGGGACGGCCCGGCCAGCCGGGCGCCCAGCAGCCGGGTCCGCAGGAACGACGCCAGGCCGCCCGGACCGGAGACCAGGTCGACGGCCTTGCCGATGATGGCGTGGCGGAGCATCTCCAGCGCCTGCGGCGTGGCCGGCCGCGGGCCGGTCCGGTCCTCGGGCTGGCCTGGCCCGCAAACCAGGTCTGGGCTGTTGGCCCACCCGGCCGTGCCGGGTGGATCGGCCGGCTGGCCCGGTTGGGCGGCTGGGGCGGCGTCCTGTGGTGATCCGCAGTGCGGGCCGTGGCCGGCGAACTGCAGGCACAAGCTCACCAGGTCATCGAGGGCGGCGGGGTCGACCTGGCCGGTGACGACCGGGATGATCGTGGCGTCGCAGGCGATGGCTCCGGCGGAGGTGCCGTTCAGCCAGGCGGCGCCGTCACTGCCGGTCTGGGAGGCGGCGGCCCGGCGGGCGGCCCAGCAGATGGTCATCTCGCCGATCCACTGGTCCTGCAGGACCGACCCGTCATCCAGGGCGCGCAGCTCGGCCAGGGACACGTGTCCCCACAGCTTCACCGGCTGACCGGCCCGCTCCGGCAGCAGGCCGCTGGCGACCAGGCGGCGCATCGCGTCCTCCAGCGCATCGTGAAACCGCTGGTCCCGGGTCCGGGTGTCCTCCGCCCCCATCGGCGCGGACAGCGCCTCCAGCACCGCGGTGACGACGGCGGCACACTCGGGGGTGAGGTCTCCGGCGATGACCCCAGCGTCGGCGAACGTGGTCTCCACCCGGACTTTGCGGTCCTCGAAGGCCGGCTCCGGATTGTCGTCGTCTTCGGGGAGGGAACGGGCGTAGATCTCGGCGGCCAGCTCGGCCAGGTCCTCCTTGCGCGCCCCGGCGCGGGCCGCGGCGACCAGGATATTATCGGCGGTCGTCCGGCAGCCGGCCGGGAGCTTGTCGGTCCAGCCGCAGATCGTGTCGGCCATCGACTCGGACAGCACGGTTCCCTCGGCCAGCGCCGCCACCACCTGCGGGTGCGCGGTAGCGCGATGAGCCCAGGCCAGGTGACCCCGGGCCGTTCCCTTGGTCACCTTCGTCCGGTGGATCAGCCAGGAGGCCGGGCTGTAGTCCGCGTCGGCGGAGTAGCCCCGGCCCGCGGTGAAGGCGGCGAGGATCCGGGCCCGGGCGGCGGTGGAGATCGCGTCGCCCTGCTCCAGGGCCAGCAGGCACTCGGCCTGAGCCTGAACGGCCATGGAAGTGGGATCGGTAGCGGCCAGGTGGCTCAGCCCGGTCAGGACCATCTTTATTGCCTCGGCCTCGCTGGCCGGAGCCGGGATGGTGCTCACCTGAGCTGCCACCTCCCTCGGGGTCGCACAGCGGGTGGGTTTTGTTAGGATCTGGGTTCGATTTTATCAAAACACACTGACATTTTCCGGAACGGCACGCGGGGGTGAGGCATATCGGATTTCCCGGGCGGCGCGGTCGTGCAGTTGAATCGGGACATGGACGTGGCGGAGGACGGGGACGTTCCGGGGTTCTGGCGGGAGCTGGGGGTACCTGGGCTGGCGGACGTTCATACGCACTTCCTGCCGCCGCGGATGATGCGGCGGGTGTGGGAGTACTTTGACGCGGCGGGGCCGCTGGTGGGGGTTCGGTGGCCGATCCGGTACAAGTGGAGCGACGAGGAGCGGGTGGCGCACCTGCAGGGGCTGGGGGTGCGGATGTTCAGCGCGCTGGCCTATGCGCACCGGCCGGACATGGCGGCGGACCTGAACGCGTGGACGATGGGGTTCGCGAAGGCCACACCGGGGTGCCTGGCGTCGGCGACGTTCTATCCGGAGCCGGGGGTGGCCGGGTACGTGGCCGACGCGGTGGAGGCGGGGGCGCGGATCTTCAAGGTGCATCTGCAGGTGGGCGGGTTCTCCCCCCTCGACCCGCGGCTAGATGAGGTGTGGGGGCTGCTGGCTGAGGCGGGAGCGCCGGTGGTGGTGCACGCCGGGCACGCGCCGGTGGGGACCGAGCACACGGGGCCGGAGCCGTTCGGGGCGGTGCTGGCGCGGTATCCGGGGCTGACGGCGATCATCGCGCATATGGGGGCGCCGGATTATGAGGCGTTCCTGCGGCTGGCCTTGGACCACGAGCGAGTCATGCTGGATACCACGATGATCTTCACCGACTTCTTCGACCACCTGGCCCCGTTCCCGGCGGCGGCCCTGCCTTTGGCCCGCGAGCTGGGGCTGGCGGGCAAGATCTTGCTAGGCAGCGACTTCCCGAACATCCCCTATCCCTACGCGCGGCAACTCGCGGGGCTGGCCCGGCTGGACCTGGGCGAGGACTGGCTGCGCGCGGTCTGCTGGGACAATCCGGTGGCGCTGTTCGGAGCGCCTGACTAGGTGAGGCGGCCGGCGCCAGAATTTGCCGTGGAGAAGGCCAGGAACAGGTCGCCGGAGAAGTGCGAGCCGCTGGTCCCGGTCCGGGCCAGGCCGGACGTGACCCGGCGGGCGAAGGCGTTGACCGGCTGGACCTGAGCCCGCTTGGCGGCCCCGCCTGCGCCCCTGG
>DASXMW010000298.1:0-43243 GCA_036495425.1 Streptosporangiaceae bacterium
GCAGAACGCCACCACCCAGGCCTTCCCCTCGTTCCAGTCCAAGATGACCGGCGCGGCCACCACCGACGCGGCGACCACCGACGAGCTGAACGTCATCCACCAGATGCTGACCAGCATCCAGGGCCTCAGCAAGATCCGCCCAGCCATCACGGCCCGGGCCATCCAGCCCACCCAGGTGTTCGGCGCGTTCAGCAGCATCCTGAGCGAGGAGCTCAAGCTCTTCGTCGAGGAGAACGCCAGCCTGACCAATGCCCCCGCCGCCACCGGGTCGCTGGCCGTCATCAACAGCACCGAGTCGGGCGAGTTCATGAGCCAGGAGGACGCGCTGGTCTCGGCGGCGCTGGCCGCGCACGACCTGACCCGGGACACCCACATCCAGGTGACCCAGCTGGCCGGGGCCCGCCGGGCCATGCTCCAGGCGGCCACCAGCAGGCTGAGCCCCTCCGACCTGGCCGTGTTCAACAGCCAGCTCAGCAAGTACGCGCCGGCGACCGTCCAGAACCAGCTGGCACAGCTGGAGAACGGGATCGCCGCCGACACCACCGCGTTCCCGCCGTTCACGGCGGCGCAGTGGGATCCAGTGCTGAAGAGCATGTCGTCGGGCATCTTCTCCGCCGGTGTGGGCGCGGTGGAGAACCAGGTCAAGCACGACCACACCATCACCAACGCCGCCTGGCGGCGGGTGGCGCTGTCCGGCGGCCTGGGGCTGCTCGGCCTGATCCTGTCCATCCTGCTCTCGGCGCTGATCGCCCGCAGGATCGTCCGCCGCCTCGACCGGCTCCAGGACTCGGTGGAGACGCTGGCCATCCAGGAGCTGCCGGACGTGGTGGCCCGGCTCCGGCGGGGCGAGGACGTGCCGGTCGAGCGGCTGGCCCGCACCACCTCCGACCTGGGTAAGGACGAGATCGGCCGGGTTGGGCGGGCGTTCGACGTGGCCCGCCAGACCGCGGTGGAAGCGGCCGTGGGCGAGGCCCGGATGCGCCGCGGCGTCAACGACGTGTTCCGCAACCTGGCCCGCCGCAACCAGTCGCTGCTGCACCGCGAGCTGACCGTGCTGGACGGCATGGAGCGGCGGACCACCGACCCGGAGCAGCTCGAGGACCTGTTCCGGCTCGACCACCTGACGACCAGGATGCGCCGGCACTCCGAAGGCCTGATCATCCTGTCCGGGGCGGCGCCCGGCCGGGGCTGGGTGCACCCGGTCCGCATGATCGACGTGCTGCGGGCGGCCGCGGCCGAGGTCGAGGACTACTCCCGGGTCACGGTGACCACGCCGTCCCAGGCCGCGCTGACCGGCCCGGCCGTGGCCGACGTCATCCACCTGCTGGCCGAGCTGATCGAGAACGCCACCACCCTGTCGCCGCCGTACACCCCGGTGCGGGTGTCCGGCGACATGGCGGCCAGCGGCTTCGCGGTCGAGGTCGAGGACCGCGGCCTGGGCATGGGCGAGACGCGCTACGCCGAGCTCAACCACCGGCTGGAGGAGCCGCCCGAGTTCGACGTGTTCAACAGCGAGCAGCTGGGCCTGTTCGTGGTCGGCCAGCTGGCCAAGCGGCACGGCATCCGGGTCACCCTGCGCCCGTCGCCGTACGGCGGCACCACCGCCATCGCGCTGATCCCGAACACGCTGGTCGGCACCGACGACGGATTCATGGAGGGCCTGCCCGCCGGGGCGTCGTCGTCCGCGCCGCCCTTCCCGTCCCCCGGGCCGGCCGCACCTGGCCCCGGGCCCGCCCAGCTCACCGGCGGCCCGGCCTGGGGCGCGCTGCCCCAGGGCAACGGGAACGGTAACGGGGCCCTGGCTGGCGGCGCGGCCCTGGCCGGCCCGGACGGCCCGGCCGACCCGTTCGAGTCCTACACCAGCCCCAGCCAGGGCACCGACCCGTACGCGGCGGCCGGAAACGGCCCCGGGAACGGCCCCGGGAACGGCGCCGCGAACGGGTCCGGCGACGAGACGGGCTTCGGCTGGCTGACCCCGACCGCGGAACGGCCCCCGGCTGCCGGCCAGGACTTCGGCAGCCCGGAGGAGGCACCGCCGTTCGGCACGGTCAGCGACGGGCCTCCGTCCGAGACCGGCCTGCCCTGGCCGTACGACCGGCCGACCCCGGCCGGCAACGGGACTCCCACCGGTCATGGGGCTCCGTCCTTCACCCCGAACGAGTCCTACGAGTCGCCGCAGCCCTCGTTCACGCCGAACGAGCCCGGATCGGACGAGCCGGCGCCGTCGGCGCCGTTCCCGCCCGCGCCCTTCCCCGGCGCCGAGCCGCCCTACCAGCCGCCGCAGCCTCCGGCCCCGCCGCAGCCGTCCTTCCCGGGCGCCGAGGGCGCGCCGCCCGCGCGGACCGACTCGCGGCCGTCGCTGCCGCTCCGCCGCCGCTCCGGGTCCCGCCCGTCGCGGCGCACGCCGGCGCCGGAGGCCTCGCAGTCACCGCAGTTCGGGTCCGAGCCACCCGGCTTCAGCCCGGGCCAGCCGCAGCCCGCCCAGCCCATGGAGCCGCAATTCAGCATGGAGCAGCCCGAGCCGCAGTTCGCCCCGGAGCCGCCCGCGCCGGCCGCGCCCGTGGACGAGCACCCCGACGGCATACCGGCCGACGGCGGCGACTACAAGGGGCTGCCGCGCCGGGTGCGCCAGGCCAACCTGGCCCCGCAGCTGCGGGACGCGGCCGCGAGCAGCCAGGCCGAGACGCCGTCCGGCGACACCGTGGCCAACCGTTCGCCCGACGACATCCGCAGCGCCCTGACCGCCATGCAACGGGGCTGGCAGCAGGGTCGCAGCGTGACCGGTGACGACAGCACCGGCACCGACAGCGTGGCCTCTGGCCACCTGCCCCCGGCCGAAGGGGAGGCCGGCGAGGGAAACCGCGGGGGGTCCGATGAAGGCTGATCGAAAACCCGGGGGCAAACGATGACTCCGCACTACGTCAACCAGGGCGGCGAGCTCAGCTGGCTGCTCGATGACCTGGTCAAACGCGTGCCGCAGGTCAGCAAGGCGGTCATGCTGACCCAGGACGGCCTGGCCATCGGCGCGTCGGCCGGCCTGTCCCGCGAGGACGCCGAGCACCTGGCGGCGCTGGCCGCCGGATTCCAGAGCATGGCCCGCGGCGCCGGCGAGCACTTCGGCGGTGGCCGGGTCCGGCAGACCATCATCGAGATGGAGTCGGCCTTCCTGTTCGTCAGCGCGGCCGGCCACGGCACCTGCCTGGCCGTGCTCAGCACCGGCGACGCCGACATCGGCCTGGTCGCCTACGAGATGGCCGTGCTGGTCCGGCGGTCGAACGAGCACCTCGGGGTGGCGGCCCGGCCCACCGGGACCCAGGGTTATCCGCAGGGCCAGCAGGCCCAGCCGGGCCACCCGCAAGGCACCCACCAGCAGGGCTACCCCGGACCTGGCCCGGCCGTCTCCTACCAAGCCTCGCAGCCACGAGTCGCACCCGCACCGAACTCCGTGTATGCGCCCTACCCAACGCCGGCCGCGAGTCCCGGCCCGGCGCCGTACCCGGAGTGATTCACGCTATGCCGAGCCCTGAGGAACGCTGGCTGGATTCTGAGGCCGGGCCGATCGTGCGCCCGTACGCCCTGATCGGCGGCAGAACTCGGCACGCTGGTGAGAAGTTCGACCTGGTCGCGACCGTGAGCGCGACCTACAAGACGATCTCGGACCCGGCCGCCCTGAGCCCGGAGCAGATGTGGGCGCTGAACCTGGCCCGGCAACCGACAACCGTCGCTGACCTGGCCTCCGAGCTGAACCTGCCGCTGGGGGTCGTCCGGATCCTGCTCGCCGACCTGCGCGACGGCGGCTTCCTCGTCATCCGTTCCCCGGAGGCCGGGCAGGGTCACCGTGACACTTCCATTCTGAGAGAGGTGCTCAATGGCCTACGGGCACTTTGAGCCGGCGTCCGCCGCCGGACGTGGACATACGGCGATCAAAATCCTGCTGGCCGGCGGATTCGGCGTGGGCAAGACCACGATGGTCGGCGCGGTCAGCGAGATCAAGCCTCTCCGCACGGAAGAGCCGCTGACTGAGCGCGGGATGAGCACCGACAGCACCGCCGGGGTGGAGGGCAAGACCACCACCACGGTGGCGATGGACTTCGGCCGGATCAGCCTGCGCGAGGACCTGGTGCTGTACCTGTTCGGCACGCCCGGGCAGCAGCGTTTCTGGTTCATGTGGGACGAGCTGGCGGTCGGGGCGCTGGGGGCGGTGGTGCTCACCGACACCCGCCGGCTGGCCGACTGCTTCCCGGCCGTGGACTACTTCGAGCGCCGGGGGATCCCGTTCATCATCGCGGTGAACTGCTTCGAAGGGTCGATCACCCATAGTCCGGAGGACATCCGGGTCGCCCTCGACCTGGACCCGGGGTTCCCGGTCGTCCTGTGTGACGCGCGCAGCAAGGACTCGGCCAAGGAAGTGCTGATCGCGCTGGTTGAGCACGTGCTGATGTCGGTCGAGGAAGCCCCCGGCCAGCCCGAGGCGGCGGCCCGCGGCTGAGCCGTGCGGAACCGGCGTCGTGACCGCCCGGCGCTGACCCGGGAACCCGGGGACAAGACCTTCGATATAAATAAATCCGTCGGGAGGACGGCCCACACGGCCTTACCGTGGCCTTCGATGGGGCTCCAGCCCCACACGGTGCTCAGGGCGTTCACGATCTGCAGGCCGCGGCCGCTCTCCCGGACCCAGTCCGGCTGGCGGGGCGTCGGCGCGTCGTCGCTGGCGTCGATGACCGCCAGCATGACCTCGCTGACCCGTTTGAGCAGGCACAGCTTGAGGACGTCGGGCTCGGTCCGGCGATCGGCAGCACTGGACCAGGCGTTCCAGGCCCGGGGGTGCGGGTGGACGTTCGGTCCGTGGTCGGGCCACCCGGTGCGGGGCACGGTCCCGTGCTGGACCGCGTTGACCACCAGCTCACCGATGATCGTCTCGGCTTCGTCGACCAGTTCGCCGAAGCCCCAGGACTCCAGGATCTCACGGGTGAAGTGGCGGGCGGCGCGGGCCGACTCGGGAGAAGCGGCCAGTACACAGGAGGTGACAGCGGGTGTCTCCCACCACGCGGACGGTACCGGCAAAAGCCGTGGCGAGCCGAAGCCCGGCTCGGAGTCAGCGGTGCCGCTCACAGCCAAATCGTCACCCCTGGTCCCGGAAAGGTCCCGCACCCGAGGAAGCTGCTGCTGGTGATCACGATGTCATTGCAGGTACGAGGCCCTGTCCGTCGCCGCGTAGTTGTCCAACGTCATCCCCATGCTGCCTGATACATTGTGCAAGTGCAAGGCCCAATGCACGTTCATTTGAATGTGCAGTGTGCGATTCTGGAGGTACGCGGCCAGTGCCAATGGGGGCTCCGGGGGCCCTTCCGGCACGTCATACCGGGTCGCGAGGTTAACGGACTGACCAGCGCGTCACCAAGGGGGTCGCGTTCATCGAGGGAGCCACGTCATGGATGAGCCGTACAACGGAATGCCGGCCACGGGGCTGGGCCAGATCAGCTGGCTCAAGAGCAGGCACAGCAATCCGAGCGGCAACTGCGTCGAGGTCGCCTGCCTCCCCACCGGCGAGGTGGCGGTGCGCAACTCGCGTTTCCCAGCGGGCCCGGTCCTGCTCTACACCCAGGCCGAGGTCGCCGCGTTCCTGCAGGGGGCCAAGGAGGGGGAGTTCGACTATGTGCTGTCCTGAGGTCAGGCCCGCCGCCCGGATGACCGCAAATGCGGCCCCGCGCGCCGAATTGGCGCCCACAGCTACGGCGTGACCGAATCGAGGTCAATGCGTGATAGCAGCCGTTATGCCGGGCCTGGAGGGTGGTTCCGCTAACCATCTGCTTAACTGACCGGTAACAAAAAGGCATGTCAAAATATGACATGCACTCTTTGCAATCCCAAGATCACGTGCAAAACTTGACCACGCGTTGCAATGTGTCGACGACCGAGGGGTGGCGATGAGCGCGTCCGAAGGCGCTGCCTGGGAGGGGCCGGTCCGGAATTTCGGCCGGCGTGCGAGCGGGCCGACGGTTCAGCGGATTGTCCTGGGTGCCCAGCTCCGCCGGCTGCGTGAGGCCCGGGAGATCACCACGGAGCAGGCCGCCGAGTCCATCCGTGGTTCACATTCGAAGATCAGCCGGATGGAGCACGGCCGGGTCGGGTTCAAGGACCGCGACGTCGAGGACCTGCTCACCCTGTACGGCGTGACCGATCCCGGCGACCGCGCGAGCCTGCTCAACCTGGCCCGCGAGGCGGGCAACCCGGGCTGGTGGCACGACTTCGGCGATCTGCTGCCGCACTGGTTCGAGCCGTACATCAGCCTCGAGGCGGCCGCGTCGGTCATCCGCAACTACGAGGTCCAGTTCGTGCCGGGCCTGCTGCAGTCGCCGTCCTACGCGCGCGAGGTCATCCGGCTGGGCCATCCGGCCATCAGCGCCGACGAGCTGAACCGCCGGGTCGAGCTGCGGATGGGCCGCAAGCGGCTGCTGTCCCGCCCGGCCGCGCCGCGGCTGTGGGCCGCGCTGGACGAGGCCGTGCTGCGCCGCCCGATGGGCGACGCCTCGGTCATGCGCGAGCAGGTCGACCACCTGCTGGAGATGACCGCCGATCCGAACGTGACGCTGCAGATCGTGCCGTTCAACGTGGGCGGGCACTCGGCGGCGGGCGGGCCGTTCTCCATCCTGCGCTTCGCCGAGCCCGAGCTGTCGGACGTCGTCTACCTGGAGCAGCTGACCAGCGCCCTGTACATCGACAAGCCCGTCGAGGTCGACCGCTACCTCGAGGTCATGGAGCGGCTCTGCGTCCAGGCCGAGACCGCGGCCGACTCGATCACGCTGCTGGAGAAGATCCGGGACGAGCTGCCCTAGATTTTATCGAAGGCCACGGGCGAGGCCCCAGCCATTGGCTGGGGCCTCGTTTCGTCTCCGCTCAGTTGGGCGCGCCGGGCAGGCCCTCGCTGGTCTCCGGGACCAGGGTCGGGGTGGCCCGGGTCAGGGTCTGCTTGTTGAAGAAGGCGGGCAGCGCGATCCGGCAGTAGATGAACCCGATCACTCCGGCCAGCGCGGACAGGAACGCGATCACGAACACGCCGCCGATCCGCCAGTGCGGGTAGAACGGCATCAGCCATGTGGTGTAGCTGTTTTCGCTGGCCACGTCCCAGTCCGCCCACAGGCTCCAGCCGCCGGCGAAGTACATGATCAGGCCGCCGAGGACCGGCAGGATGCCCTGCATCCACAGGTCGCGCGCGCTCCTGGTCAGCGTCTTGCGGTAGTACCAGGCGCAGGTGAACGCGGTCAGCCCGTAGTAGAACGCGATGTAGAGGCCGATGGCGGTCACCGCGTCGGCCAGGACGTTGCCGCCGGACAGGTAGTTCAGCGGGATGTACAGGGCGATCGAGATCGCGCCCATGGCCAGGGTCGACACGGTGGGCGTCAGGTACTTGCCGTGCATCTTGGCGAAGGCCGCGGGCAGTGCCTTGTAGACCGCCATCGACAGCGTGGTCCGCGCCGTGG
The DNA here is from genome assembly GCA_036495425.1 of Streptosporangiaceae bacterium. GTDB lineage: Bacteria > Actinomycetota > Actinomycetes > Streptosporangiales > Streptosporangiaceae > Bog-532. The sequence goes on from DASXMW010000298.1 coordinate 7,482, forward strand.
GCAGGATGGTGGTCTGGGTCGAGGCCGCGGCCGAGGTGAGGACCATGAGGACCAGCAGGCGGGCCAGGAAGGTCCCGAAGCCGGAGCCACCGAAGACCGCGGTACCGAGGACCGAGAGCACGTCGCCGACGTTGTTGGCGTTGCCCAGGCCGATGCCCCTGGTGCCGATGCCCGCGAACGCCTGGGCTGCGAAGATGACCAGCACGTAGGTGAGAAGGAGCACCACCGTAGAGATGATCGCGGCCCGGCCCGGGGTCTTGTTCCGGTCGGCGGTCTCCTCGTTGACGGCGACGGCGGTGTCCCAGCCCCAGTAGATGAACAGCATCAGGAGCAGGCCGGTGACGAACGCCTGGAAGCTGCTGATGGAGAACGGGTTGAGCCAGGACCAGGCCGGCTGGATCGATACGGCTGGGTGGTTCCCGCTCCCCACGCGCACCAGGGCCACCACGGACAGCACGAGCAGCATGACGATCTCGATGCCGAGCAGCACGCGCTGCAGCCGGGCCGAGACTTCGATGCCCCGGTAGCAGATGTAGGTCATGGCGACGATCCACACCACCCCGACGAGCAGCACCCAGCCGCTGGTGGGATTGGAGCCGATGCCCTTCGCCCCGAACAGCAGGAACACGTACTGGCCCGCGACCTGGGCCAGGCTGGCCATGACCAGGACGTCGGCCGCGATGATGGCCCAGCCGCCGGCCCAGCCGGTCTTCGGGCCGAAGGCGCGGCTGGCCCAGGTGAACGTGGTGCCGCAGTCCGGGTCGGCCTTGTTCAGCTCGCTGTAGCCGATGGAGGTGAGCAGCATCGGGACGAACGCCAGGACCGCCACGATGGGCGACTGCAGGCCGATGGCGGCCACGATGAACCCGAGCGTGGCGGCCAGGCTGTAGGCCGGAGCCGTCGACGCCACGCCCATGACGACGCTGGATACCAGCCCGAGCGCACCGGGCTTGAGGCCCTTGTCGAGCGGTTCCTCGGTAGGGCGCACGGATTCCTCGGCCGCGGTCATCTCGTGACCCCCTCCTGTCGCGCCATCAGCTGTTGACGACGGTTCTAGCACACGAAATTCATATGCACGAGGTTTTCAGTTGTAACATGTACATTTCACTGACGGAAGCAGTGGACGGAAGGCTTCTGACCTACGGCATCCGTAGTAGGTCCACCGTCCGGTACGCGCTCACAGCCAGTCCGTAAGATCGCCGTGTGCGAGAAGACGCTGACATCAGCCGGGTCCTGGCCATCGCCGCCCACCCCGACGACCTGGACTTCGGTGCGGCCGGGACGATCGCCGGCTGGACCGACGCGGGCCTCGAGGTGGTCTACTGCATCGTGACCGACGGGGACGCCGGCGGCTTCGACGAGTCGTTCCCGCGCGAGGAGATGGCCCCGCTGCGCCGGGCCGAGCAGACCGCCGCGGCCAAGGCCGTGGGCGTCTACGACCTGCGCTTCCTGGGTTACCCGGACGGCATGGTCGAGGCGACCCTGGGCCTGCGCCGGGACCTGGCCCGGGTCATCCGGCAGGTGCGGCCGGACCGGGTGCTGTGCCCGAGCCCGGAACGGAACTATGCGCGGATCGGCACCAGCCATCCCGACCACCGTGCGGTCGGGTCGGCCGCCCTGGACGCGGTGTACCCGGACGCGCGGAACCCGTTCACGTTCCCCGAGCTGGTCGCCGACGAGGGCCTGGCCGCGTGGATCGTGCCCGAGGTGTGGATCGCGGGCGGCGGCCCGTCGCCCAACCACTACGTCGACGTGACCGGCACCTTCCCGCGCAAGCTGGCCGCCCTGCGGGCCCACCAGAGCCAGACCGGGCACCGGGCCGACCTGGAGGAGCTGCTGCGGCAACGGCTGGTGGCCACCGCCGAGCGGGCCGGGCTGCCGGCCGGGCGCCTGGCCGAGGCGTTCCAGGTGCTGGAGACGGCCTGACCGGTGGGGTCAGGACTACAGTGAAGAATTGCTATCTACCGAAAGTGAACCTGTCATGGCCATGGAGCTCGACCACTCGTTCACCGTTCCTGTCCCGCCCGCCCAGGCCTGGGACGTCCTGCTCGACGTGCAGCGGATCGCCCCCTGCATGCCGGGCGCGACCGTCGACACGGTGGAAGGCGACGACGTGGCGGGCCGCCTGAAGGTCAAGGTCGGCCCGGTGTCGCTGACCTACAAGGGCACGGCCACGTTCAAGGACCGTGACCCCGGCGACCGGTCGCTGCTGGTCGAGGCGTCCGGCAAGGAGATGCGGGGGTCCGGGACCGCGTCCGCCACCGTCCGCGCGGCCCTGGCCGCCGAGAACGGGTCGGACGCCACCACCCTGGTCACCCTGCACACGACGCTGAACGTGACCGGGCGGCCCGCGCAGTTCGGCCGGGGCGTGATCGCCGAGGTCGGGTCCCGCCTGATCGACAAGTTCGCCGACAACCTGGCCGAGCAGCTGGCCGGCGGGGCACCGGCCGCGGAGGCGGCCGGGACAGCGGCCGCGACGGCCGCGGCGGGCGGGCCGGCCGAGGCGGGGACGGCGGCTTCGGAATCGGCGCCGGTGGAGACCGCCTCGGTGCCTGCGGAGACTCCGGCGGCCAGTGCGCCCGCGGCGGCCGAGCCCACCCGGACCCCGACGGTCCCGTCGCCCACCATCCCCGCTCCGGCGGCTCCGGCGGCTCCGGCCGCCGCGGACCAGGAGGACTCGCTCAACCTGCTCAGCATCGCGGGCCCGGTGATCGCCAAGCGGGCCGCTCCGGTGGTCGCGGCGGTGACCGGCGCCGTGCTGATCACCTGGATCGTCCGCCGCGTCCGGCGCCGCAAGGCGTCCTGAGCCGCTTAGCGGACGACGACCTCGGTCACCGGCAGCGAAGAGTCGGCGGGCAGGTCGAGCGGCGAGGTGGGCAGGCCCCGGCTGGCCAGTTCGGAGCCGAGGGCGGCCACCATGGCGCCGTTGTCGGTGCACAGGCCCGGGCGGGGCACACGGAGGCGGATGCCCGCCTTGGCGCAGCGCTCCTGGGCCAGGGCCCGCAGGCGGGAGTTGGCGGCCACGCCACCGCCGATCACCAGGTGGTCGACGCCGTGCTGGCGGCAGGCTTCGACCGCCTTGCGGGTCAGCACGTCGGCCACGGCCTCCTGGAAGGAGGCGGCCACGTCGGCCACCGGGATGGGCTCGCCGTGGGCCTCGACCCAGCGGGCCACCGCGGTCTTCAGGCCGGCGAAGGAGAAGTCCAGGGTGCCGTCGTGCAGCTTGCCGCGGGGGAAGCTGATCGCGGCCGGGTCGCCGTTCCTGGCTTCGGCGTCGATGGGCGGCCCGCCCGGGAACGGCAGGCCCAGCACCCGGGCCACCTTGTCGTAGGCCTCGCCGGCCGCGTCGTCGACGGTGGCGCCGAGCGGCTTGACACCAACTGCCACATCTGGAACCAGCAACAGGGACGAGTGGCCGCCGGACACCAGCAGCGCCACCACCGGGGTCGGCAGCGGGCCGTGCTCCAGCTGGTCCACGGCCACGTGGGCGGCCAGGTGGTTGACGCCGTACAGCGGCTTGCCCAGCGAGAGCGCGTAGGCCTTGGCCGCGGCCACGCCGACCAGCAGGGCCCCGGCCAGGCCCGGGCCCGCGGTGACCGCGATCGCGTCCACGTCGGTCATGGTGACCCCGGCCGTGGCCAGGGCCCGGTCGACCGCCGGGGTCATGGCCTCCAGGTGGGCGCGGCTGGCCACCTCGGGGACGACGCCGCCGAACCGCGCGTGCTCGTCCACGCTGGAGGCGACACTGTCGGCCAGCAGTTCGTGGCCGCGGACCAGGCCAGCGCCGGTCTCGTCGCAGGAGGTCTCGATGCCGAGCACCAGGGGGCCGGTCATGCCGCCACCTCGCGGCGCATCACGATCGCGTCCGTGCCGGACGGCTGGTAGTAGCCGCGGCGGACGCCGATCTGCTCGAAGCCGAACCGGCGGTAGAGGTCCTGGGCCCGCGGGTTGTCCGCGCGCACCTCCAGGAACATCTCCCGGCACTCCTTGCGGCGGGCCTCCTCCAGCAGATCGGTCAGCAGCGCCGACCCGATGCCCTGCCCCCAGTACTTCTCATCGACGGCCAGCGTCAGCACTTCCGCCTGGCGGCCACCGGGCAGCATCATCCCGGCGTATCCCACGAGCGTGTTTCCTTCCTCAGCCGCGACGTAGTGGCGGCCGTGTCCCTGCAGGGCGAGTTCTTCGGCGAACATCCCCGGTGACCAGGCGTCGTCCGGGAACAGCGTCCGCTCCAGGTCCAGGATGGCGGCCAGGTCGTCATAGCGGAGCGGGCGCAAGGTGGTCACGAGGTGACCCGTTTGGGCGGCCCGGGGATCTGCGCGTCCGGCCGGCGCAGGTACAGCGGCTCCGGCGGCAGCAGGCCCGCGCCGCCGCCGGCCAGGCGCTCGGCGGACACGGCGGCCAGGACCGCGGCCGACGGGTGCTCGGGCCAGATGGACTCGCCCAGGGCCGGGTACAGGCTGACCGCCTGGCCCGCGATCGGCAGGCCGGGTGGCAGGTCGTCCGGGCGGCCCACGGCCGGGCCGTCCAGGCGCTGCCCCGTGGCCGAGTACCGGGCCCAGTACAGCTCCTTGCGGCGGGCGTCGGTGACGGCCAGGAAGTCCTGGCCGGTGGCCCTGGTGTCGACGGCGGCCCGGGCCAGCGCGTCCAGCGTGACGACCCCGTGCACCGGGACGCCCAGGGTGCGGCCGAACACCCGGGCGGTGACCACGCCGACCCGCAGGCCGGTGAACGGGCCGGGACCGACCCCGACCGCGATCCCGGTCAGGTCGCGGGGCTCGTAACCCGACAGGACCTTGGCGATCGATGGTGCCAGCAGCTCGCCGTGCCGACGCGCGTCCACCGTGGACGTCTCGGCCAGCACGCGCTGGCCGTCGTGCAACGCGACGGTGACGGCGGGGGTGGCGGTATCGAAGGCAAGCAGCAACACGGATGCACAGCCTAGTTGACCCGGCCCGCTCACCGGGCCGGTTGCCAGGGGGCCCCGGTCAGGACACGGTGGCGTTCCTCACCGGGACGGCCGGGTCGGTCAGGCGATCAGGGTCGACCGGAGTCCCGGCGGCGATGACCCGGCGGCCCTGAGACAGGTCCCGGGGCCGGTCCACGGCCAGCAGGGCCACCAGCCGGTCGCCAGCCAGCCAGCAGGCTGTCCACGGCCCGGGCTCGCCCGCGCCGGGCGCGGGCCCCCGCCAGACCAGGCGGTCGGCGGCGGTGTGGTAGCCCGCGTACTGCATCATGTGGCCGAACTGCTCGGACCAGGAGTACGGCACCGGGTCATACACCTGGCCCTCGCCGGAGCCCGCCGCGTCCGCCACGATGTTGGCCGCCACGACCTGAGGCGCGTGCAGGGCGATGTCCCAGTGCTCGAAGCGAAGCCGGCGGCCGTAGCGCCGGGACTCGAACGACGCGCAGTCGCCGGCCGCGAACACCGCGGGCGCGGAGGCGCGCAGGCCGGAGTCGACGGCCACGCCGTTGTCCAGGGCCAGGCCGGAGTCCCGCAGCCAGCCGATGGCGGGGCGGACGCCGACCGCGGTGACCACCTCATCGGCCGGGATCCAGCCGCCGTCCCGCAGGGCCAGGCCACCGTCTTCGACCGACTCGACCAGCGCCGAGGTGCGCAGTTCGATCCCGGCCAGCGCGTACCAGGGCACGGTGCGCGCACCCACCTCGGCGCCGATGGCGGCGGACAGCGGGGCGGGGCCGCCTTCGACCACCGTGACCCGGCAGCCGCGGGCGGCGGCCGCGGTGGCCAGTTCGGCGCCGATCCAGCCCGCGCCCACGATGACCAGGCGGACCCCGGGCCGGAGCCGGGACCGCAGTTCCAGGGCGTCCTCGTGGGTGCGCAGGAACCGCTGGCGGCCCGGGCCGGGCAGCACGATGGGGACCGCGCCGGTCGCCGCGACCAGGCGGTCGTAGGGGTACTCCCCGGCACCGGTGCGGACCCGGGCCGCGGCCAGGTCCAGGCCGGTGGCGGGCTCGCTGAGGTGCAGGTCCACGTCGAGCGCGCCGAAGTCGGCGGACAGGGTGGTGTCCAGTTCCGCTTCCAGCTCCGGCGCGTCCGGCTCTCCGGCCAGGGCCGCCTTGGACAGGGGCGGCCGGTCGTAGGGCGGGCGGCCCTCGGCGGCCAGCATGGTGATCGGGCCCTCGAAGCCGCCGGCCCGGAGTTCCTCGACCGTGCGGAGACCGGCCAGTCCCCCGCCAGCGATAACGACCTGCATGACGACATAGGGTAAAGGCGCGCGGGAGCCCGGTGCCGACCGGGCTGAGAGGGAAGCTGGGAGCTTCCGACCGCAGGAACCTGATCCGGGTCATGCCGGCGAAGGGAGCGACATGGCAGATGTGTTCATCGCCGGCGCCGGCGTGATCGGTCTCAGCATCGCCTGGCGGGCCGCGCAGCGCGGGTTCGACGTGACCGTGGCCGATCCCGACCCGGGCCAGGGGGCCAGCCATGCGGCCGCGGGCATGCTCACCCCGGTCTCGGAGGCGGCCTACACCGAGAAGGAACTGTTCGGCCTGGGGGCCGCGTCGCTGGAGCGCTATCCGGCCTTCGCCGCCGAGCTGACCGAGGCCACCGGGCTGCCGACCGGGTTCCGGCTGACCGGCACCCTGCAGGTCGGCTACGACCACGACGACCTAGCCGTCATCGACGAGCTGCGGATGCTGCAGGACAGCCTGGGCGTCCCGGGCCAGCGGCTGACCGGGCGCGAGTGCCGCCGGCTGGAGCCCATGCTGGACCCGTCGGTGCGCGGCGGCCTGCTGGCCGAGGCGGACGGGTCGGTGGACCCGAGGCAGCTGACCCGGGCCCTGCTGGCGGCGGTGGACCGGGCCGGGGTCCAGGTGATCCGGCAGCCGGTGACCCGGATCGACGGGCGGACGGCCCGGCTGGCCGACGGCACGGTGGCCGAGGCAAACTGGGTGGTGCTGGCGGCCGGGTGGAACTCGGGACAGATCGACGGGCTGCCGCCCGGGGCCGTGCCGCCGATCCGGCCGGTGAAGGGGCAGATCCTGCGGCTGCGGGCGCCGGGCGGGTTCCTGAACCGCGTGGTGCGCGGGGTGGTCCGGGGCTCCTCGGTCTACCTGGTGCCCCGGGACGACGGCGAGCTGGTGGTGGGGGCGACCCAGGAGGAGCTGGGCGACGACACCCGGGTGACCGCGGGCGGCCTGTGGGAGCTGCTGCGGGACGCCCGGACCCTGATCCCGGGCCTGACCGAGCTGGAGTTCACCGAGGCCGTGGCCCGGCTGCGGCCGGGCACCCCGGACAACGGGCCGGTCCTCGGGCCGGTCCCCGGGCCGAGCTCCGGGCCGGGGCCGGCCGGCGGCACCGCGGACGGGCTGGTCCTGGCCACCGGGCACTTCCGGAACGGCGTGCTGCTGACGCCGGTCACCGCGGACGCCATCGTCGCCTACCTGACCGACGGGCAGCTGCCCGAGGTGGCGGCGCACTTCACCATCGAACGGTTCGGAGGTCCAGCGTGAACGTGATCGTCAACGGCCAGCGGGTCGAGCTGAGCGACGGCGCGACCACGGCGGCCGCCGTCCAGGTCCTGACCAGCGCGCCCAGCGGTATCGCGGTCGCCGTCAACGGCGAGGTGGTGCGGCGCAGCCAGTGGGAGGCCACCCCGCTGGCCGACGGCGACCAGGTCGAAGTGCTCACCGCGGTCCAGGGAGGCTGAACCATGACTGATCCGCTCGTCATCGCGGGCGAGAAGTTCGGCTCGCGGCTGATCATGGGCACCGGCGGCGCGCCCAGCCTGGACGTGCTGGACCGGGCGCTGGCCGCGTCCGGCACCGAACTGACCACGGTGGCCATGCGCCGGGTGGCCCCCGGCGGCGGGCAGACCGTGCTGGGCCTGCTGTCCGAGCGCGGCATGCGGGTACTGCCGAACACGGCCGGCTGCCACACCGCCGCCGACGCCGTGCAAACCGCCGAGCTGGCCCGGGAGGCCCTCGGCACCGACTGGGTCAAGCTTGAGGTGGTCGCGGACGAGCGGACCTTGCTGCCGGACCCGATCGAGCTGCTGGACGCGGCGGACATGCTGGTCGCCCGGGGGTTCACCGTGCTGCCCTACACCAACGACGACCCGGTGCTGGCCCGGCGGCTGGAACAGGCCGGGTGCGCGGCGGTCATGCCGCTGGGCGCGCCGATCGGGTCCGGGCTGGGCATCAGGAACCGGCACAACATCGAGCTGATCGTCGAGGACGCCGGGGTGCCGGTGGTGCTGGACGCCGGGGTGGGCACCGCCAGCGACGCGGCCATCGCCATGGAGCTGGGCTGCGACGCCGTGCTGCTGGCCACCGCGGTGACCCGGGCCCGCGACCCCGAGCTGATGGCCGAGGCCATGCGGCACGCGGTGATCGCCGGGCGCCGGGCCCGGCTGGCCGGGCGGGTCCCGGAGCGTCGCTACGCCCAGGCTTCGTCCCCGGTCCGGCCCAATACGTCCCGGCTCGGGTGACCGCCTCGTACAATTAACCACGATGGACGCTACCCTGGCAGATCCCCTGGTCGGACGGCTGCTTGACGGCCGCTACCAGGTGGAGGCGCAGGTCGCCATGGGGGGCATGGCCACGGTGTACCGGGCCATGGACACCAGGCTGGACCGCCAGGTGGCGCTCAAGGTCATGCACGCCGACCTGGCCCGGGACGAGGAGTTCGTCAACCGGTTCATCGGCGAGGCCAAGTCGGTCGCCCGGCTGTCGCACCCCAACGTGGTGTCCGTCTACGACCAGGGCCGGGACGGTTCCTACCTGTACCTGGCCATGGAGTACCTGCCCGGGCGCACGCTGCGGAACCTGCTCGACGAGCGCGGCTGGTTCCCGCCCCGCGAGGCGCTGGGCATCATGGTCCCGCTGCTGTCCGGCCTGGCCGCCGCCCACCGCGCCGGGCTGGTGCACCGGGACGTCAAGCCGGAGAACGTGCTGGTCGCACCGGACGGTCACCTCAAGGTGGTGGACTTCGGCCTGGCCCGGGCGCTCACGATGGCCCACCAGCACCAGACCCGCACCGGCCAGATCATCGGCACCGTGGCCTACCTGGCGCCGGAGCAGGTCACCGGCACCGGCGCGGACACAAGGACCGACATCTACGCGGCCGGCATCGTGCTCTTCGAACTGCTCACCGGGACCAAGCCGCATACCGGCGACAGCCCGCTGGCCGTGGCCTACAAGCACGTCAACGAGCCGGTCCCGGCCCCGTCCCGGCTGGCGGGCGGGATCCCGCCCCCGGTGGACCAGCTGGTGCTGCAGGCCACCAGCCGGGACCCGGGCGGGCGTCCGGCCGACGCCGGTGTGTACCTGCAGTCCCTGCTCGAGGTGGCGCGCGGGCTGGGCAGCGACTGGCCCGGGCAGAGCCAGGGCGCGGTCGCCATCAACGACTGGGCCGGATACGGCGGGCAGCCCGGCCAGTACGGCGAGCCGAGCCAGTACAGCACGCAGGTGCTGAACGGCGCGCCGCCCAGCGCGGACGGGCGGACGATCATCGCCCAGCGGGACGGCTGGCCCCAGCCGCCCGGGCACCGCGCCGGCCCAGGCTCGTCCCGGCGCCGGATCGGCGTGTGGATCGCCCTCGGTGTGCTGCTGCTGGCCGCGGCCGGGGCGGGCGGCTGGTGGTTCACCCAGCGGGCCGACACCAAGGTGCCCGCCGTCGCGGGCCTGACCGAGAGCCAGGCCGTCGCCCAGCTGCGGCAGGACGGCTTCTCGGTGCACGAGGCCAGCCCGGTGATCAGCAACACCGTGAAGGTCGGGGACGTGGTGCGAACCCAGCCCGCGGCCGGGACCAAGCTGCACAAGGGCACGATCGTCACGCTGATCCCGTCGTCGGGGCCGCGGCTGATCAAGGTGCCGGACGTCAGCGGCCAGCAGCTGCCCGACGCCAGGCAGGCGCTGCGGCACGACGGGCTGACCGCGGGCCACGTGCAGAAGGTGCCCTCCTCCTCGGTGGACGCCGGGATCGTGATCAGCACCTCTCCGGCCGCCGGGCTGCGCTGGCCGCAGACCAGGCCGGTGACGATCTCGGTCAGCGAGGGACCGCCGCTGCCCAACTTCGTCGGCCAGAACGTGCAGGCCATCCAGGCCTGGGCGGGCCAGAACGGCATCCAGCTGAACGTCCAGCAGGACACCAACAGCGACCAGGCGCAGGGCACGATCACCAAGCAGTCCCCGGCCGCCAACACGCCGATCGCCCAGAACGAGACGGTGACCGTGTTCGTCTCGACCGGGCCGCCGCAGGTCAACATCCCCGACGTGGCCGGTCAGAGCGTGAACGACGCCCGGCGGCAACTGGAGCAGGCCGGGTTCAAGGTCAACGTGAACAAGATCGGCCCGTTCAACAAGGTGCTGACCGAGAACCCCACCGGCCAGGCCCCCAAGGGCACCACGATCACCCTGTTCACCGGGTTCTGATGGGGCCTGATAGCGGCACTTTCTGCACACAAACCCAGGCCAGGACCAGCCCGCACCACCAGTGACAACGGTGAAAACGGGTCTAGCGGACTCCGCACAGGAGGCGGTTGCCGCCGCGCTGCCACAAGGTCCCGACCTCGGCGAAGCCCGCGGCCCGGAGCGCGTCGACGTGGGTGGCCAGCAGGCCGGACGGTGAGCCGTGGTGGTTGGCGTCCACGGCCCGCTGGGACCGCTCGGCGACCAGGCTGCTCAGCGCGGGGTCGGCGGCGGCCGCCTCCCACCAGCGGGTCCAGCCCTCGCCGTGCCCGTCCGGGAACCGGCGCTGGTCCTCGCGCTCGACCAGTTCGTGCTCCAGCCGGACCAGGGTCGCCGCGGCCGGATCGGAACCGAAGTGGTCGCCGTCGAGGAACAGGCCGCCGGGGCCGAGCACCGTGGCCAGCGTGGCGTAGAGACGGCGCAGGTCCGGCGCGGTCAGCCAGTGCAGGGCGGTGGTGCTGACGGCCGCGTCGGCCGGGCCGGTCAGGGCGGCCGTCCAGTCGTCGGTGCGCAGGTCGACGTCGACGAAGCGCAGGCCGGGGCGGCTCCCGTAGGCGGCCCGGCCCAGGGCCAGCGTGACCGGGTCGGCGTCCACGGCCACCACGGTCGCCTTGGGCAGGCGGTCCAGCAGCCGGACCGACAGTGAGCCCGGGCCGCAGCCGAGGTCGACCACGACCGGATCCTCGCGGCCGCTGCCGAGCTCCACCGCGTCGATCAGGGCGGTGAACCGTTCCTCCCGGTCCGGCAGCAGCTCCTCCTGCTGGCGCTCCCAGCGGTCGATCCAGCCGAGCGCGGTGTCCTGAGCGAGTTCAGTCATGGCCGAGCCTCCCTGACATGCCTGTCTATGATTAATTAGACAGTGACAACGTACGCTGGAGAAATGTAACTGGTCAAGTGGATTACAACAGTCATACGGATGCCGTGCTGGCGGTGACGGTAGCCCTGGTCAACGCGCTCACCCCGGGCGACGCCCACGGACGGTCCTACCGGCCGCCGGCCGGGGACGAGCGGGCCGAGGCGGCCCGGGACGCGCTGAACGCCGACGGCGTGGCCCGGCCCCGGTCCCTGACCGCCGGCGAGGCCGACGCGCTGGCCGGGGTGGCGGGCGAACTGCGGGCCGTGTTCGAGGCGCTGGCCCGCGACGACGCCGACGAGGCGGCCGGGCGGGTCAACCGGCTGCTGGCCCGGACCGGGGCCCACCCGTACCTGGAGCGGCACAACGGCGAGCCGTGGCACCTGCACTACCACGGCACCGAGGAGGGCCTGGCCACCGGCTGGGCCGCGGGCTGCGCGGCCGGGCTGGCCGTGGTGCTGGGCGGGCCGGAATGGGGCCGCCTGGGCGTGTGCACGGCCCCGCGCTGCGACCGGGTCTACGTGGACACCTCCCGCAACGGGACCCGCCGGTTCTGCTCGACGGCCTGCCAGAACCGGGTCAAGGCGGCCGTGTTCCGGGAACGAAAGGGACGGCCGGCTGGCTACGGCCAGCGGGCGGAAAACCACTTGTCCGCCCCCTGAGCTGGCGGTTAGCCTCGTTCGGCCCCCGTAAGAGATCGGAAGTCCCATGCTGGCCCGTCGTTTCCCGGTGCTCAGGCGCCGGGATTTCCTGCTCCTCCTGGCGGACCGGCTCATCGCGCCGGGCGCCATGGCGTTCTCCATCGTGGGTGTGTCGTTCGCGGTGCTGGACGCGGGCGGGACACCGGCCGACCTGTCCTATGTGCTGGCCGCCCAGATCGCCCCGTGCCTGGTGTTCTGCCTGGTGGGCGGCGTGATCGCGGACCGCATCGCGCCGCAGAAGGTCATCGCGGCCTCGAACCTGCTGGTCGCCCTGGGCGAGGGCACGTTCGGGGTGCTGGTGCTGACCGGGCGGCCGCAGCTGTGGCAGATGATCCTGCTCGAGGTGGTGACCGGATCCGGCATCGCCACCTTCTACCCGGCCTCGCAGGCGCTCCTGCCCGCACTGGTCCCGGCCGAAGAGCTTCAGCAGGCCAGCGCGCTGAGCCGGCTGGCCATGAACGTGGCCCAGATGAGCGGGGCGGCGGTGGCCGGCGTGGTGGTGGCCGCGGTCGGCCCGGGCTGGGCGCTGACCATCTGCGGGGCCGGGGTGACGGCCACCGTGCCCATGCTGCTCGGCATCCGGGCCGGGACGTCCCGCGAGGCGGCCGCGAACAGCATGCTCCGTGATCTGCGGGACGGCTGGTCCGAGTTCCGGTCGCACACCTGGCTGTGGGTGATCGTGGCCCAGTACTGCGTGGTCATGATGGCCTGGTTCGGCGGGTTCGAGGTGCTGGGCCCGGTGGTGGCCAAGGCCGAACTGGGCGGCCCGGCCGCCTGGGGCGCGATCATGGCCGCGCAGTCGGTGGGCCTGGTCGCGGGCGGGCTGCTGTCGCTGTGGCGGCCCCCGCGGCGGCCGATGCTGGCCGTGGCCGGGATCGGCGTGGTGCTGGCCCTGAGCCCGCTGGCCCTGGCCATGGTGTGGCCGCTGGCGCTGGTGTGCCTGGTGTCGTTCGTGGTCGGCACGGCCACCGAGTACATGATGGTGGTCTGGACGGTGGCCATGGCCCGGAACATCCGGCCGGACGCGCTGGCCCGGGTGTCGGGCTACGACGGCCTGGGCTCGATGATGGCCACCCCGGTGGGCGCGCTGATCGCGGGACCGGCCGCGACGCACTACGGGGTGCGGCAGACCCAGTACGCGGCGGCCGGGCTGATCGCCGCGGTGTCCGCGGTGGCGGCCATCCCCCGGGACGTCCGGACCCGCAGGCAGGCCCCGGCGGTCCCCGGCGTCGAGACGGCAGAAGGTCCGGCGGCCGTGGTGACCGCCGGACCCTGACCTCAGCCGAAGAAGGGCTCGGCCTCGGCGTAACGCTCGGGCGGGACCGTCTTGAGCTCGGCGGTCGCCTCGGTGAGCGGCACCCGGATGATGTCGGTGGCCCGCAGCGCGACCATGATCCCGAACTGCCCGTCGTGCACGGCGTCGATCGCGTGCACGCCGAACCGGGTGGCCAGCACCCGGTCGAACGCGGTCGGCGTACCGCCGCGCTGGATGTGCCCCAGCACCGCGGTGCGGGCCTCCTTGCCGGTGCGCTGCTCGATCTGGTCGGCCAGCAGCTGGCCGATGCCGCGGTTGGCCAGCCTTGTGTGGCCGAACGAGTCAACGCCCTGGTCCTCGCCCGCGAACTCCTCGTCGGCGGCCTGGGCGCCCTCGGCCACGACCACGATCGGCGCGTAGCGGGTCTGGAACCGGTGCTCCACGTACTTGCAGACCTGCGAGATGCTGAACGGCTTCTCCGGGATGAGGATGACGTTGGCCCCGCCGGCCAGGCCCGCGTGCAGCGCGATCCAGCCCGCGTGCCGTCCCATCACCTCGACGATCAGCGCGCGGTGGTGGCTCTCGGCCGTGGTGTGCAGCCGGTCGATGGCCTCCATGGCGATGTTGACCGCGGTGTCGAAGCCGAACGTGTAGTCGGTCGCGCCCAGGTCGTTGTCGATGGTCTTGGGCACCCCGACCACGTTGACGCCCTCGGCGTACAGCCTGGTCGCCGCGCCCAGGGTGTCCTCGCCGCCGATCGCGACCAGCGCGTCCACCCCGAGGCCGGCCAGGTTGTCCTTGATCCGCTCGGCGCCGGAGGGACCACTGCCGCCGCCGGCGAACGGGTTGGTCCGCGACGTGCCCAGGATCGTCCCGCCGCGCGGCAGGATGCCGCGGACGGCCTGGACGTCCAGGGGGACCGTGTCCCCCTCCAGCGGACCGCGCCAGCCGTCGCGGAAGCCAACGAACTCATAGCCGTACTCCTGTACGCCCTTGCGCACGACGGCCCGGATCACAGCATTCAAGCCGGGGCAGTCGCCGCCCCCGGTGAGGACTCCCACTCTCATGGCGCCAACCTTAGTGGTTACGGGGTGACCCGGGCTTACAGTTCGGACGGCGGCTCTTCCTGGGAGCGGGCCGTGGGCTCGGCGGGCAGGCCGCGAGCCAGCTTCTCCTTGGCCGCCTGGGCGTACATGTCCACGCTCTGCTGGCCGGACAGCTTCTCGATGACCCGCATGATCTCGTCGGTGATCTCACGCAGCGTGCGGGCGTCCGAGCCCATGCCGTAGAAGCGGGAGAAGTCGAGCGGCTCGCCGTAGCGGACGCCGGGCCGGACGCGGAAGTTCGGCCTGGTCTGGCCGGACGGCATGAACTCGAACGTGTTGATCATCGCGCACGGGATCACCGGGACCTGGGCCTCTATGGCCAGCCGGGCCACCCCGGTCTTGCCCTTGTACAGCCGCCCGTCCGGGCTGCGGGTGCCCTCCGGGTAGATGCCCAGCAGGTTGCCCTCGGCCAGTACGCGCAGGCCGGTCCGCATGGCCCGCTCGCTGGCCGCGCCGCCGCTGCGGTCGATGGGAACCTGACCCAGCGCGCTGAAGAAGGCTTTGCTGATGAAGCCCTTCAGCCCCTTGCCGGTGAAGTATTCGGACTTGGCCAGGAAGATCACCTGCCGGCGCAGCGGGAGCGGGCCGAAGAAGTGATCGGAGAAGGACAGGTGGTTGCTGGCGATGATCGCCGCCCCCTGCTTGGGCACGTTGCGCGCGCCTTCCGCCTTCGGGCGGAAGATGATCTTCAGCGCCACCCCGAGGGTGAGCTGAGCCAGTTTGTAGTACACGCCCAAATATTCCCATGTTCGGCGCTGTTTTCTACCCCACGCGGGATGCGATCTAGCCGCCCGCGTGCGACGATGCCTAGCACCGGGCGGTTTGACCAGGGGAGGAACATGGGCCTGTTGCCAGGTGCGGAACCATTCTCCCACCAGGGCGGCGCCACCGGTGTACTGCTCTGTCACGGATTCACCGGCAGCCCCCAGTCCCTGCGCCCGTGGGCCGATTTCCTGGCCGAGGCCGGCCTGAGCGTGTCGCTGCCGCTGCTGCCCGGCCACGGCACCAGCTGGCAGGAGATGAACCACACCACCTCGGACGACTGGTACGCGGCCGCCGAGGAGGCCCTGGCCCAGCTGCGGGACCGGTGCGGCGCGGTGTTTGTGATGGGCCTGTCCTTGGGTGCCTGCCTGGCCCTGCGGCTGGCCGAGACCCACGGCGCCGGCGTCCGCGGCCTGGTTCTGGTCAACCCGTCGCTGGCCCCGGACACCAAGCTGTTCCTGGTCGCCCCGGTGCTCAAACACTTCGTCCGCTCGATGCCCGCGATCGGCAACGACATCAAGAAGCCGGGCAACGTGGAGCTGTCCTACGACCGGGTGCCGGCCGTGGCCGCCGCGTCGCTGCCGCGGCTGTGGAAGGCGACCGCACGGGACCTGCCCCGGGTCAGCCAGCCGGTACTGGTGTACCGCAGCACCGAGGACCACGTGGTGGGACCGCCGAGCATGCGCGTGCTGGAGGCGGGCCTGCGGCCGGAATTGCTCACGGTCCGGGCCTGTCATGACAGTTACCACGTTGCGACAATGGACAATGACGCGCAGGCTATTTTTACCGGAAGCGTGCAGTTCGTCCGGGAGCAGGCGGTCCCGGAACCTGGCGGAGGGAGGGGCGAGGCGAGGACGTGAGCAGCGGCGAGAACGACGAAGAAGCGGCCTGGCTCGACCTGATCGCACAGTACGACGCGCCCGCGGCGGGCCAGAGCTGGCCCGAGCGAGAGAATCTGGTCCCCAAATCCGAGGCGTCCATCCCGGATGCGTCGCAGGTCAGAACGCCCAAGGCCCCGGAGAGCCCGCAGGCCAAGGCGCGGCCGGTGCCGGTGGACCCGCCGTTCAACGCGACGGCCCCCGACCTGACCGCACCCGATCTGCCCGGGCCCGGCCGGGCTGGGCCCGACCGCCCGGGGACCGACCGCCCGGGGACCGGCCGGCCGGCGCCCGAGAAGCCGGAGATGCAGGAGGAGCACTACTTCCCGCCGCCGCCTCCGCCCCTGCCCAAGCTGGACCCGGTGACCAAGGGGGCCTGGGCCGCGCTGTTCGGCGGTCCGGCCTACCTGCTCATCGCCACCGCGGTGGGCTGGACGGTGCCCGCGGTGGCCGCGTTCTTCGCCATTGGCGCGTTCGTGGGCGGGTTCGCCATCCTGGTCATGCGCATGGGCGACGAGCCGCGGGACGGCGACGGACCCGACGACGGCGCCGTCGTCTAGGGACCCTCAGGACACGGCCGCGTAGCGGCGGGCCAGGTCGGCGGCGCCGACCACGCCCGCGTCGGCGCCCAGTTCGGCCAGCCTGATGTGGGCCAGCGGCCGGTAGCCGCGGCCGACCAGGGCCCGTTCGTAGGCCGACCGGGCGGGCTCGATCAGCAGGTCGCCCGCCTCGGAGACGCCGCCGCCGATGATGAAGCAGCCGGGGTCCAGGATCGCGGCCAGGTCGGCCATGCCCTGCCCGAGCCAGTTGCCCACGATCTGGAAGCAGCGCAGCGCGGCCGGGTCGCCCTCCCGGGCGGCCTCGGTGACCTGGGACCCGGAGATGCCCTCGGGGCGCCCGCCGCCCAGCTGGAGCAGGCGCATCGCGCCCTCGGGGCTTCGCCGGGCGAAGTCGCGGGCCTCGGCCACCAGCGCGCTGCCGCTGGCGTACTGCTCCCAGCAGCCGCGGTTGCCGCAGCCGCACAGCCGGCCGTCCGGCACCACCCGGTAGTGGCCGGGCTCGCCGGCGATGCCGTAACGGCCGTGGTACAGGTCGCCGCCGATGAGGATGGCGGCGCCGATGCCGGTGCCCACGGCGATCATGATCACGTCCTGGTAGCCGCGGGCGGCCCCGAACTTGGCCTCGGCCCACAGCCCGCTGTCGGCGTCGTTCTCCACGAACACCGGCAGCCCGACCCGCTCCTGCACCGACTCCCGCAGCGGCTCGTTACGCCAGGCCAGGTTGGGGGCGAACAGCACGGTGGACCGGGCCTCGTCGATGAACCCGGCCGCGCCCAGCCCGACCGCGTCCACGTCGTACCCGGAGGCCAGTTCGGTGACCACGTCCGCGATCACCTGAGCGGTGCGGACCGGGCTGGCCGCCGGGGTGGAACGCTTCAGCTTCTCGATCATGTGCCCGTCGGCGTCGACGACGCCGGCCGCGGCCTTGGTGCCCCCTACGTCAACGCCGATCGTCAGGCTCACGACCGGCGTCCTCCCATCTGGAGGGGGGCGCCTTCATGGCCGACTCGAAGGCCGCGTAGGCCTCCTGGACCACCGAAGCCAGCGCGTCGCCGGCCCCGGCCAGCGAGGGGCCCAGGCCACGGTTCTCGCGCATCCGGCGGGCGGCCCGGCAGACCGGGCACCAGGCGCACTCGGGCGCCTCGTCGGCGGGCACGCTGGTGGCCGTGTCCCACACGTCGGCCGCGGGCCGGTCCTGTCGCAGGGCCCGGCGGACCGAGCCGGTCATTTCTTTGCTCACGCTGCGCGCGCCGGTGCGCATCAGCCAGCGCTGGAAGTCGCCCAGCGGATCAGGACCCCGTTCGGTCACCGTGGCGCCTCCCTGTTCGTCGTGCCTACTGTGGAGCGTACCTCTACCAGCGGAGGACATAAGGCACGCCGGTGGCCCGGAAATGCCCCACGTTGATGCATTCCGTCCGGCCGACCCGGGCCCGGTGGGCCAGCGGCTGGTGCACGTGGCCGAAGAAGGCGTAACGGGGCTGGGTCCGGCGGATCACCTCCAGCAGGGCGGCGCTGCCCCGCTCCATCCGGCGGGCGACGGTGTCGTACAGCAACTGGGGCACGGCGGGCGGTATGTGCGTGCAGAGCACGTCGACCTCGCCGATGGCCTCGAGCTTGGCCTCGTACTCGTCATCGCCGATCTCGTACGGGGTGTGGTAGCGCGACTTCAGGCCGCCGCCCGCGAAGCCGAACGTCCAGCCGTCCAGCTCGGCCCGGGCCCCGTCCAGCACCCGGTGCCCGGGCTTCAGGTGCCCGGCCCACATGCGCGGGATGTCGACGTTGCCGTAGGTGAGGTAGGCGGGCTCGGGCAGGGCCGCGAACAGGCCCGCGTACTGGCGCATGGCGGCACCGTTGATCGCCTCCCGGATCGATCCCTCCGGCAGGCCCTCGGCCAGCCGGGCCGACAGGGCCCGGGCCTCGTCGAAGCGCTTCTCCAGCCGCAGGGCCATGAACCTGCGAGCCTGCTCGGCCCCGAACAGATCGGCGAAGATGCCCCGCCGGTAATCCGCGTAGTCCAGGAACAGCAGCAGATCCCCCAGGCAGACGAGCGCGTCCGCGTCGCGGGCCGCGTCCGGCAGCGCGTCGGACCGGCCGTGCACGTCGCTCACCAGGTGAATCCGCATGCCTCCACGCTAAGCCCGGGACGTGGCGTGAAGGCGGGCCGGCCGGACGTAGCCTTGGGGCGGTGATCTCGCTCCGGCAGCGGAACCGGGTGAACACTACCGGCCAGTAGCTTTACACGATACGGTCGTTTGGCATCCGCCCTGGCCCGTGAAGGAGACAGCGTCGTGCGCCAGCACACCATCCCGGCTCTCGTGGAGATTCCCGCCTCGGCCAACCTGGCCGGCATCGTGTCCCAGCGAGCCACCGACAACCCGCGGCAGATCGCGTTGCGCCGCAAGAACGGCGAGACCTGGCAGGACGTCACCATCGGCGAGTTCCGCGACGAGGTGACCGGCCTGGCCAAGGGGCTGATCGCCGCGGGCGTCGGGACCGGCGACCGGGTGGCGCTCATGTCGCGGACCCGGTACGAGTGGACGGCCCTGGACTTCGCCATCTGGACGGCGGGCGCGGTGGTCGTGCCGGTGTACGAGACCTCTTCGGCCGGGCAGGTCGAATGGATCATGAGCAACTCCGGCGCCAAGGCCATCTTCGTGGAGAGCGCGGCCCACGAGGCCATCGTGTCCGGGCTGCGGGACCGGCTGACCGCCGTGGAGCACATGTGGCGCATCGAAGGCGCCGAGGAAGGCGAGGGCAAGGCGCCGGGTCTGGACGCGCTCCGGGCCGAGGGCGCGCCGGTCGGCGACGGCACCGTGACCGAGCGGGCCACCGCGGCCGCCGCGGACGACCTGGCCACCATCATCTACACCTCCGGGACCACCGGGCGGCCCAAGGGCTGCGAGCTGACCCACCGCAACCTGCTGGCCGAGGTGCGCAACGCCAGCGCGGCGGCGCCGGAGATCTTCAGCACCGCGAACAGCTCGACCCTGCTGTTCCTGCCGCTGGCCCACGTGCTGGCCCGGATCATCGAGATCGGCTGCCTGGACGACGGCGTGGTCCTGGGCCACAGCCCGGACGTGAACAACCTGCTGCCCGACCTGGGCTCGTTCCGCCCGACGTTCCTGCTGGCCGTGCCCCGGGTGTTCGAGAAGGTCTACAACGGCGCCGCGCAGACCGCCGACGCCGACGGCAAGGGCGCGATCTTCCGGCGGGCCGCGCAGACCGCCATCGACTTCAGCCAGGCCCAGGCCGAGCAGGCGCGGGGAGGCCGCGGTCCCAGCCTGGGTCTGCGGGCCCGGCACGCGGTCTTCGACCGGCTGGTCTACGTCAAGCTGCGCCACGCCGTGGGCGGCCAGGTCCGGTACGCGGTGTGCGGCGGGTCCGCGCTGGGCGAGCGGCTGGGCCACTTCTTCCGCGGGGTCGGCATCACGATCCTGGAGGGCTACGGCCTGACCGAGACCACCGCGGCGGCCACGGTGAACCGGCCCAACAGCAACAAGATCGGCACCGTGGGCCAGGTGGTACCGGGCGACGCGATCCGGATCGCCGACGACGGCGAGGTCCTGATCAAGGGCCCGACGGTGTTCGCCAGCTACTGGCAGAACCCCGAGGCCACCGCGGGCACGCTGACCGAGGACGGCTGGATGCAGACCGGCGACGTCGGCGAGCTGGACGACGAGGGCTTCCTGCGCATCACCGGCCGCAAGAAGGAGCTCATCGTCACCGCGGGCGGCAAGAACGTGGCCCCGGCCCCGCTGGAGGACCGCATCCGGGCCCACCCGCTGGTCAGCCAGGCCATGGTCGTGGGCGACGGCAAGCCCTACGTGGCCGCCCTGATCACCATCGACGAGGAAGCATGGCCGGCCTGGAAGCAGAAGCACGGCAAGCCGGCCGACGCGACCATCGCCGACCTGCGGGACAACAACGACCTGATCGCGGACATCCAGGCCGCGGTGGACGACGCGAACTCCACCGTGTCCCGGGCGGAGTCGATCCGCCGCTTCCGCGTCGTGGGCGATGACTTCACCCAGGAGAACGGCCAGCTCACCCCGTCGCTCAAGGTGCGCCGCACCGTGGTGGTCAAGGACCGGGCCACGGACCTCGAGGCCCTCTACGCCAACTAGCCCGTTACGCCGATCACGCCGTCACCAGCGCGTGCAGCCGGCTCGCGACCCGGGACCAGTCCCACTCCTGCTCGGTCCAGGCCTGGCCGCGCTGGCCCATGGCCCGGGCCCGGGCCGGGTCGGCCAGCAGGGCGATGATCCGCTCGGCCAGGTCGGGCACGCTGCCGCCGGGCACCACGTAGCCGGTCTCGCCGTCCAGGATGGCGTCGGGGGCGCCACCGGAGTCGCCGCCGATGACCGGCAGGCCGGCCGCTGACGCCTCCAGGTAGACGATGCCCAGGCCCTCCACGTCCATCCCGGCCCGGCGGGTGCGGCAGGGCATGGCGAACACGTCCGCGGCCGCGTAGTAGCCGGGCAGATCGTCGACGGCGCCGGTGAACGTGACCGAGCCGGCCACCTTCAGCTGGCCGGCCAGCCGATGCAGTTCGCCACCGTACGGCCCGTCACCGGCCAGCAGCAGCCGCGCGTCCGGGATCGCGGCCCGGACCGCGGGCCAGGCCCGGATCAGCGTGTCCTGGCCCTTGCGCGGGACCAGCCGGGACACGCACAGCACGGTGGGGCCGCCCGCGGGCAGCTCGGCCGGGCGGGCATCGCGGAAGGTGGCCACGTCCACGCCGGGCGTGAGCCGGGCCATGCGCGCCGCCGCCCGCGGCGACAGGGCCCGGGCCAGCCGGACCCGGAAGTACTCACCCAGGTAGGTCACCACGTCGACGGTGTCCCCGATCCGGCGGAGCAGCTGCCGGGCGCCGGGCAGCATGGCCCAGCCCGCTTCGTGCCCGTGGGTCAGGGCGATCTGCCGGGTCGCCCCGGCCCGGCGCAGGGTGGGCGCCAGCAGCCCCAGCGGCGCGGACGCCCCGTAGATCACGGTGTCGCAGTCGTACTCGCGCAGCGCGGCCTCGGCCCGGCGGGCCACGGCCGGGACCGGGAGCATGAGCGAGGTCGGGTGGCGGACAACCGGGAACGGCTGGCGGCTGTCGAAGGCCTTGGCCCCGTCCCAGGCCGGGGCGTAGACGGCCACCTGGGGCAGCAGGCCGGCCAGCCCGTGCACGAACGACTGGATGCCGCCCTGCCGGGGCGGGAAGTCGTTGGTAACGATCAACGTGCCGCGCATAGGCCCCGAGTCTAGGGCGCTACGCGCGGCACGTTGGAGTGGATCAGGGACGGACTACGGGCGGACGGCGCCGTCCTCATTCTGGGCGTACCAGGACTCGCTCATCGAGATCTCCTCGACGACGGCCCCGGTGTGGGGTGCGTCGACGATCTTTCCGCCCCCCACGTAGATGGCCACGTGGCCCTCGCCGTCGAAGAGGATCAGGTCGCCGGGCTCCAGGGAGGACAGGGAGACGTGGGGCAGGGAGGCCCAGTCATCGTAGGTGGTGCGCGGGATCGAGACGCCCGCGGCCGCCCACGCGGCCTGGGCCAGGCCGGAGCAGTCGTAGCCGGAGCCGCACGGGCCGGTGCCACCGTAGAGGTAGGGGCAGCCGAGCTTCGACAGGGCGAAATTGGCCGCCTGGCCGCCGTTGGTCGAGCTGGAAACGGTGGTGGTCGTGGGGGTGGTGCTGCCGCCGGTGCCGCCCACCGACTTGGCCTGGACCGTCTGCTGCTGCTCCGCGGTCAGGTTGGCGTACACGGTCTTCTCGTCGGACAGCGACTTGCTGGCCTTCTGCTTCTGGGTCAGCTTCTGCTTCTCCACCGAGGCCAGCGCGTCCTTGGTCCGCTGGGCCTGCTGCTGGGAGTCCTTCAGCTGGCGGGCCGCGACCAGGAACGCGCTCAGCTGCTGATTCCGGCCCCGCGAGATCTCCTGCAGCAGCGAGGCGCTGTTGAGCACGGTGTCCGGGTTGTCGGAGCTGAGCAGGCCGGCGATCGAGGTCATGTTGCTGTTCTCGTAGCTCTGGGCCGCGATCGCGGCCACGGCGCCCTGGAGCTTCTTGAACTGCACCTGGTTGGCGGCGACCTTCTTGTCGGCCTGCGCCAGCTTGGCCCGGGCCTGCGACGCCTGCTGGGCGGCCTGGTCGTACTGCTGGTTGGCCTGGTCAAACTGCGAGGTCAGCTGGTTGACCTTGGACTCAACCTGGGTAATGGACGGTTGTGGCGCTGCACCGGCCGTACCCGCGTAGGTGGCCAGGCCCGCGAGGGTCGCCAGACCCGCCGCAGCGGCCACGCAGCTCTTCAGCCGGGATTTGAAGCCCGGTAGCGGCATACGCACGTGCCAGACACGCTCCTTCGGGAATGAAAACTAAGGTCCGCTCCCCCGCGGGATCTTGCTGACAGTGAATGCCCAGTGGGCAAATCGGGTGGTGTAACCGGGATGAGACCATAGTGAAAGCATTTAGCCGTTTCAAGTGCTTCGGCGAGAGTCGTCCGAGTTTCACCGATTACCGCACGAGCACGACTTCATAACGCTACAATCGCGTCCACATGCTCGCCCACCGGGGCCGGCCGGTAACGCAGGGACGCCACCAGACCGGCCTTGGCCAGCACGTTCAGTGCCCGCAGCTCCTGCGCCCCGAGGGCGTGGTCCGCCCCGGTAACGTCCTTGATATCCAATTCCGGGCCGCGGCGGAGGCCTTTGAATGTTTCTTTTTCTGTAATAACTGTGACCACGCAGTCGGCGCAGGCCGTGGCGCGATAAGCGCACCGTGAGCAGTCGATAACCATGGCGTCTCCATTCCGTGATCAGGTGACGCCGGACACGTTAGGTAAACCCACCGACATTCGGCGGCGTGCCGCACGGCGAACTGTCGGTGGTGCCCCCTAGCGTGGGTTATGTGACCGACCTGGCCCCCTACCGGGACACCGCCTGGACGCCCGGCGTCCCGGCCCCGCCGCTGTGGCAGCGGCCGGTCAGCAGCCTGACCCGGCTGGAGTACGTGATCGTCGACGTCGAGACCACCGGGTGGTCACCGGAGCAGGCCCGCATCACCGAGATCGGCGCGGTCCGCATGCGGGCCGGGGAAGTTCTGGGCGAGTTCTCCACGCTGGTCGACCCGGCCATGCCGGTACCGCCGGACATCGAGGCGCTGACCGGGATCAGCAGCCAGATGGTGGCGGCCGCGCCCCGGCCCGAGGAGGTCATGCCGGCCTGGCTGCAGTTCGCCCAGGGCAGCGTGCTGACCGCGCACAACGCCCCGTTCGACCTCGGATTCCTCACCGCCGCCTGCGGGGCCTGCGGGCTGCCGTGGCCGGACTTCGCGGTGCTGGACACGGTGGCCGTGGCCCGGCAGGTGCTGGTCAGGGGCGAGGTGCCGGACTGCAAGCTCGGCACGCTGGCCGCCTACTTCGAGACCCCGGCCGCGCCCTCGCACCGGGCGCTGGCCGACGCGCGGGCCACCGCGGCCGTGCTCGACGTGCTCATCACCCGGCTGGCCCTGCTCGGCGTCCGCACCCTGGACGACCTCAGCAACTGGCTTTCGGTACCCTGAGCCCCGTCCAGCGCAGTGTTCATCAACTGGCCGGGAGGCAGCCGTGGTCACCGCGATCGTGTTGGTCAAGGCCGACATCCAGCAGATCCCCGAGGTCGCGGAGCAGGTCGCGGAGATCACCGAGGTCAGCGAGGTGTACTCGGTCACCGGTGAGTTCGACCTGGTGGCCATGGTGCGGGTCCGCGCCCACGACGAGCTGGCCGACGTGATCCCGGGCAAGCTGAACAAGGTGCCGGGCGTGACCCACACCGAGACCCACATCGCGTTCCGGTCCTACTCCCGGCACGACCTCGAGGCCGCCTTCTCCCTGGGCGTCTAGCCGGTCAGGCGCTGGCTGGCCACGATCCAGCGGTCCAGCAGGTCCGCGGCCGCGCCCGAGTCCACCGCCTCGGTGGCCCGGTCCAGCCCGGCCGACAGCATCGGGTAGAGGTCCTCCGGCCGGCCCACCCCAGTGTCGGCGGCCAGGGCCGCGGCCGCGTTGAGCAGCACGATGTCCCGGACCGGGCCGGGCTCGCCGGCCAGCACCGAACGCATCACCGCCGCGTTGTGGCCGGCGTCGCCGCCGCGCAGCTGCTCCGGGGCGGACCGGGCCAGGCCCAGCTCGGCCGGGTCGAACTCGGTGGCGGTGACCTCCGCGCCGTGCGTCAGCCAGACGGCCGAGGTGGTCGTGGTGGTCAGCTCGTCCAGGCCATCGCCGCCGTGGAACACCAGCGCGCTCGAGCCCCGGGCGGCCAGCACGCCCGCCAGCACCTCCCCCATCCGGCCGTCGGCCACGCCCACCGCGTGCGCCTGGGGCCGGGCCGGGTTGGCCACCGGGCCCAGGAAGTTGAACACGGTGGGCACGCCCAGCTCACCGCGGGTCGCGGACGCGTGTCGCAGCGCCGGGTGGTACAGCGGGGCGAACAGGAAGGCCACGCCGATCTCGTCGGCCAGGGCCACGCTGGCCGCCGGGGCCAGGTCGATGACCACACCCAGCGCCTCCAGCACGTCAGCCGCGCCGCACTTGGAGCTGGCGGCCCGGTTGCCGTGCTTGACCATGCGGGTGCCGGCCGCGGCCGCCACCACCGTGGCCATGGTGGAGATGTTCACGGTGTGGGCGCCGTCGGCCCCGGTCCCCACCAGGTCGGTGAGGCGCCCGGGCACGTGGATCGGGGTGGCGTGATCCAGCATCGCCTGGGCCAGCCCGGTCACCTCGGTGGCGGTCTCGCCCTTGATCCGCAGGGCCACGGCGAAGCCGGCGATCTGGCTGCCGGTGGCCGCGCCGTCCATGATCTCGTTCATGGCCCACGCGGCCTCATCGGCGGTGAGCGACTCCCCCTTGACCAGCGCACCGATCAGCGCCGGCCAGGTCGTCCTGGCCTCCATACCTGGAGGTCAGGCCGGGGACCGCTGGGCGCGGGCCCGCATCAGGCGGGCCAGCTCCCGGGCCAGCTGGCGCGGATCGATCGGATGGCTGGTCACGGCGTCGGCCCGGGACCAGGTGGCGAGCCAGCCGTCATCGGGGCGCCCGGTAATGAGCAGCACCGGTGGACAGTCATAGATCTCGTCTTTGGCCTGGCGGCAGACGCCCATCCCGCCCGCGGGCTGCGCCTCACCGTCCAGCACCATCACGTCGGCGCCACCCTCGTCGAGCAGCCGGAACAGAGCCGGCTCGGTGGCGACCTCGATTATCTCGGCGTCCGGCGCGTCAGGCTCCGGCCGGCGGCCAATGGCCAGCCGGATCTGCGCGCGGGTATCCGCATCACTGCTATAGACAACGACCTTCACAAAAATAAATGCTACTGAGTTGGGGGGGCGGCTGCCGCACGCCTACGGGTTGTCGTAATAATGACGTCGTGGCGACAGCATCCGTACGCGAGGCAGTACCTCGTACCCCGGCCAACCGGCCCAACCTGGTCAGCGTGGGCACGATCATCTGGCTGTCCTCCGAGCTGATGTTCTTCGCGGCGCTGTTCGCGATGTATTTCACGGTCCGCTCGGTCTACAAGGGCGAGGGCGTGCACTGGCCCGGGGCGCACCTGGACGTCCGGCTGGGCTCGATCAACACCACCGTGCTGCTGCTGTCCAGCGTCACCTGCCAGATGGGCGTGTTCGCGGTCGAGCGCGGCCAGGTGGGCCGGCTGGGCAGCATCTTCAACGTGGCCAAGTGGGGCCTGCGCGAGTGGTACGTGCTCACGTTCCTGATGGGCCTGTACTTCGACCTGGGCCAGGCCTACGAGTACCACGACCTGGTCAGCGCCCAGCACCTGACCATCTCGTCCAGCGCCTACGGGTCGGTGTTCTACATCCCGACCGGATTCCACGGCCTGCACGTGGCCGGTGGCCTGGTGGCCTTCCTGTTCCTGCTCGGCCGTACCTACGCGGCTAAACGTTTCACCCGTGAGCAACAGATCAGCGCGATCGTCGTGTCCTACTACTGGCACTTCGTCGACGTCGTCTGGATCGGGCTGTTCACCACCATCTATCTGATCCACTGACCCCGGATGCGGGCCAGTTCACAACCCGGGCCGCATCCGACCGCACCTGAAGCAACGAAGCATCCAATGGACAACTATCCGGAAATCCGAGGGCAGCAGTGAGGTGGATCACCGCGCGGCGACGTCGCCCGATCTTCGGCTACGCCGCCGTTCTGCTGGCGCTGGTCGCGGTCGGCAGCCTGTACGCGGCGGCGACGGGCATGGGCAGCAGCGGCCGCGCGTCGGCCGGCTCGGGCTCGTCGTCATCGCAGATCACCGAGGGTAAAGACCTGTTCGCGGTCTCCTGCGCCAGCTGCCACGGTGAGGACGCCCAGGGCAGCAAGGTCGCGCCCAGCCTGGTCGGCGCGGGCGCGGCCGCCGTGGACTTCCAGGTCGGCACCGGCCGCATGCCGCTGAAGGAGACGAACGCCGAGGCGCCGCGTAAGCCGCCGGTCTTCTCCCAGTCCCAGATCTACGCGCTCGCCGCCTACGTGGCCTCCCTCGGCGGCGGCCCCCCGATCCCGAGCGACCAGCAGGTCAGCACGGCCGGGGCCAACACCGGCCTGGGCCAGAGCCTGTTCAACGCCAACTGCGCCCAGTGCCACAACTACAGCGGGGCCGGCGGCGCGCTGACCGACGGCAAGTACGCGCCGCCGCTGACCCAGGCCAACAGCAAGCAGATCTACGAGGCCATGCTGACCGGCCCCGAGGCCATGCCGGTGTTCAACGACACCACGCTCACCCCGGAGAACAAGCGCGACATCATCGCGTACGTGGAGCAGACGCGGTCCGAGGCCAACCCGGGCGGGTTCAGCCTCGGCCGGGTCGGTCCCACCACCGAAGGCCTGGTGGCCTGGCTCGGCGGCATCTTCGCCCTGGTGCTGGCCGCCATCTGGATCACTGCCAAGCGCCGGGAAGGGCGCACGGGAGAAATCACCGATAACCGATGAGCGATAACGACGCAGACCTGGAAAACGCACCGGAGGAGCGGCGGCCGCACCGCGTGATCGGCACCCCGCCGCCCGCGGCCGGACTGCTCACCGACCCGGTGCGCGGCGAGGGCGAAGAAGAGGGCCCGGTCCCGGAGCCCTGGATTCCGGTCGACCCCCCCGACCCGGCCTCGGCCCGGAACTGGGAACGCGTGGCCGCGGTGCTGTTCCTGCTCTCGGCTCTGGCCAGCGCGGGCTTCATCGCCGCCTACGTCGGGCTGGAGATCGGCGACAAGAACGGCGACGTGGTCGTGGCCACGCTGCGGTCGAACCTGGCCCTGGGCACGGCCATGTCCGTGGCCTTCCTGGCCATCGGCATCGGCATGGTCATCTGGGTCCGGTACATCATGCCGCCGGGCGAGGTGACCGAGCAGCGGCACCCACTGGCCTCGGACCCGGCCGACCGGGCCGCGTTCGCCGAGACGTTCATCGAGGGCACGGAAGCCAGCCAGATCACCAAGCGCCCGCTGCTGCGGCGCACGCTGCTGGCCGCGATCCTGCCGGTGGCGGTGGCGCCCCTGGTCGTGCTGCGTGACCTCGGGCCGCTGCCTGGTAAGACCCTGCGCTACACGGTCTGGAAGAAGGGCACGAGGCTGACCGTCTACGGGTCGAACCACCCCATCACGCCGGCCGACTTCAACTCGCCGGGGGGCATGATCACCGTCATCCCCGAGGGGTACCAGGACAACGACGAGGTACTGGCCAAGGCCACGGTGATCATCATCAAGATGGAGCCGGGCCAGCTTCAGATACCCACGCGGCACAACGACGGTGTCAACGGGCCGAAGACCCTCCTGAACTCGATGAACTGGACGGTCGACAACATCGTCGCCTACTCTAAAATTTGTACTCACGTCGGCTGTCCCGCGGCGCTGTACGAGCAGACGACGCACAAGATTCTCTGCCCGTGCCACCAGTCGACGTTCGACGCCACCCGCGGCGCGACGGTCCTCTTCGGGCCCGCCCCGCGCCCGCTGCCGCAGCTTCCGATCACGACCGACGCCGAGGGCTACCTGGTAGCGGAGAGTGACTTCCAGGAACCGATCGGGCCAAGCTTCTGGGAGCGGGGATGAGCACTACTAAAGGCCGGCCGGCCACAAGCCGGCCGCTCGAGATACCCAAGCCACTGGTCAAGCAGGCCGGGGAACTCGACGACCGGTACCACGCGGCCAAGGGCATCCGCACCTTCATGCGCAAGGTGTTCCCGGACCACTGGACGTTCCTGCTCGGCGAGATCGCGCTCTACTCGTTCATCATCCTGATCCTGACCGGGATCTTCCTGACGCTGTTCTTCAAGCCGAGCATGAGCGACGTCATATACCACGGCTCGTACACCAAGCTGGACGGCGTCCGGATGAGCCAGGCCTACGCGTCGACGCTGGACATCAGCTTCGACGTCCGCGGCGGCCTGCTCATGCGGCAGATCCACCACTGGGCCGCGGACGTCTTCCTGGCCGCGATCATCTGCCACCTGCTCCGGATCTTCTTCACCGGCGCCTACCGCAAGCCGCGCGAGACCAACTGGCTGATCGGCCTGGGCATGTTCACGCTCGGCATCTTCGAGGGCTTCCTCGGCTACTCGATGCCGGACGATCTGCTGTCCGGCACCGGGGTGCGGATCGCCGAGGGTGTGCTGCTGGGCATCCCGGTGGTCGGCACCTACCTGTCGTTCTTCCTGTTCGGCGGCCAGTTCCCCGGCGCCGAGTTCGTGGCCAGGTTCTACATCATCCACGTGCTGCTGATCCCGGGCCTGCTGCTGGCGCTGGTCAGCGCCCACCTGTTCCTGATGGTGCACCAGAAGCACACCCAGATGCCGGGCGAGGGCCGCACCGAAGGCAACGTGGTCGGCCAGCCGGCCTACCCGTACTTCGCGATCAAGACCGGCGCGTTCTTCTTCTTCGTGTTCGGCGTGCTGGCCCTGCTGGGCACGTTCGCTCAGATCAACCCGATCTGGCAGGTCGGCCCCTACACCCCGGTGGCCATCTCGGCCGGTTCACAGCCGGACTTCTACATGGGCTTCCTGGAAGGCTCGCTGCGCATCTTCCCCAGCTGGACCTGGGATATCGGCGGCCACACCGTGGCCTGGGACGTGTTCATACCGGCCCTGGTCATCCTGGGGTTCCTGTTCACCGTCCTGGGCGTGTGGCCGTTCCTGGAGAGATGGGCGACCGGCGACAAGAGCTACCACCACATCAACCAGAAGCCGCGCAACGCTCCGACCCGGACCGCGGTCGGTATCGCGGGCGTGGTGTTCTACGGGATCATGTGGCTGGAGGGCGCGAACGACCTGATCGCCGACCACCTGCAGATCTCGCTGTACACGACGACCGAGTTCGCGCGCTACGCGGTGTTCATCGGGCCGGCGGTCGCGTTCTGGATCACCCGGCGCGTCTGCTTCGGGCTGCAGCGCCGCGACGCCGCGATGATCAGCCACGGCGTCGAGACCGGCATCATCCAGCAGCTGCCCAACGGTGGCTTCATCGAGGTCGAACGGCCGCTCAGCGAGGCGGAGCTGGCCGCGATGGTCTCGCCGCCGCCGGCCCCGCTGGCGCTGCCGCAGGACATCGACGACAACGGCCTGCCCCGGCCGGCGGCGCGCAACCCGGTGGGCAAGCTCCAGGAGCGGATGCACGAGGTCTTCGCCGAGGGCATCTCGCTGGCCCCGCCCACCAACGGCCACGGCAACGGTCATGGCCCGAACGGCCACGGCGAGGTCGAAAGCGGCGAGCGGGCCGCGGTCGGGGCCGGCCAGCCCGATGAGGGCCAGCCGGACGACGAGGCCTGATTCACATATCGAAGGTCGCGGCCCTGAGCCGGCGCCAGCGGCGGTCACCCGATGGGTGGCCGCCGCTGGCGTTTCAGGCGGTTTCGCCGCGCAGGGTGAACGAACCCAGCTTGCGGACGGCCACGGCCAGGGTCAGGGCGGTGACCACCGCGCCCAGCACGCAGGCCGTGGCCAGGCCGACGCCGGGCTTGAGGGCGTGGCCGGGGGCGATCGAGGTGGCCACGGCCAGGCCGTAGTGGCTGATCGACAGGATGCGGGCGCCGCCGACCACGTTGGCCAGTACGCCCTCCCAGAGCACCACGTAGGCCAGCCCGGCCACCAGCGCCCGCGACGTCGCGGTGGACAGGCAGACGAACAGCGCGTTGTAGACGACCGCGGCCACCAGGGCCCCGGCGAACAGGCCGAACGCCAGCCGGGGCCCGGTGGCGATCAGCCCGGCCAGCAGCTCGGGCAGGGCTCCGAACAGCATCGTGACCAGCGTGGCGATCACGAACTTGGTGGCGATGACGGCCCGCCGCGGGACCGGGGTGGCCAGCAGGTGGACCACGCTGCCGTCGTCCACCTCGGCCCCGAGCACGCTGGTGCCGATGACCAGCGCGGTGAGCGGCAGCACCACCGAGAACCCGAACGTGCCCAGGATGCGGGCGGGCCAGGTGGAGTCGGACGGGTGGCCGAGCTGGAGGATGGCCGACAGGCCGATCAGGATGAACGGCGGGATCGCGTACAGCAGGGCCCGGCGGCGGCCGAGCGCAGACCGCAGCGTGATCGACGCGACGGTGGGATTGAAGATCATGACTTCCCATCGAAGGCGGGCGCGACCAGGTAGCCGAAGACGCTTTCCAGCGACTCGTCGGCGGGCAGCAGTTCACGCAGGCGGATGCCCTGGTCGCGGCTGAGCCCGGCGATGTCCAGGCTGAACGCGCCGTAGTCGGCGGCCTGCACCCGCAGGCCGTCCGGGGTCAGCTCGATGCCGCGGACCGCGGGCCGGCCGATGAGGGCCGCCCCCAGGCGGCGGTCGTCGTCGCTGCGGACCACGAACACGTGCGGGCGGCTGGTCATGAGCCGCCGGATGGCCCGGAAGTCGCCGGACGCGGCCAGGCGGCCCGCCACCATGACCTGGATGGTGCCGGACACCTCGGCCACTTCTTCCAGGATGTGCGAGCTGAACACGATCGTCCGGCCCGCGGCCCCGAGCCGCCCGAGCAGGTCCATCATGTGCAGCCGCTGCCGCGGGTCCATGCCGTTGAACGGCTCGTCCAGCAGCAGCACCCCGGGGTCGTGGACCAGGGCGGCGGCGACCCGGATGCGCTGCCGCATGCCCTTGGAGTACGTGCTGATGCGCCGGTCCATCGGGCCCACCATGTCCACCAGCCCGATGGCGCGGCGGGCCGCCGCCGCCGGGTCCGGCAGCCGGTGCAGCCGGGCACTGGCCCGCACGAACTCCCGTCCGGTGAGGAAGGTGTAGGCGGACTCCCCCTCGGTGACCAGGCCGAGGACGGTGTAGACGTCCGGCCGCCGCCAGGCCGGGGCCCCGCCCACGGTGAGCTCGCCCCGGGACGGCTCACCGAAGCCGGCCATCAGGTGCAGCAGGGTGGACTTGCCCGCGCCGTTCGGCCCGAGCAGGCCGGTCACGCCGGGACCGATGGTCATGGTGACGTCGTTGACCGCGACCACGTTGCCGTACCAGTGCGAGACGCCGCGCAGCTCGATGGCGGTCATGACGCCACCGCCCGGTACCGGGCCACCAGGGCGGCCAGGCCGGCCGCGACCAGGGCCAGCAGGAGCAGGGCGTAGCCGGTGCCCCAGCCGCCCCCGGGGTCGGGCAGCGGGCCGGGACTGGTGCTGCCCAGCCACAGGCGCACGCCGTCCAGCAGGGCGAACGGGCTGACCAGGCCGGCCGCCCGGGGCGCGATGGTCGACAGGACCTGGGACAGAACCCAGGTCAGGAAGAAGAAGCCGGCCACGCCGCCGGCCGCGAAGGCCCGGCGGCCGCTGAACGAGGCGATGGCCAGGGCGATCGTGGCCAGCACCACCGACCACAGCAGGCCCAGGGCCAGGCCGGACAGCAGGAGGGTGGTCTGGTGCCACACCGCGCCGGGCCCGTGCACGCCGACGATCGTGCCCACGTACAGCAGCAGCAGCGGGACGTCCAGCATGACCAGGCAGGCCGCGATCAGCGCGGCCAGCTTGGCCAGCGGGTAGTCGGCCGGGCGCAGCGGGCGGGCGAAGTACAGCGGGAGCACCCGGTGCCGCAGGTCACGGGACACCAGTTCGGGCGTCTGGGCGGCCAGGAAGATGGTCATGGCCACGGCCCGGACCGGGTAGGAGTAGGCGTCGTAGGGGAAAGCGCGGGTGCCGCCCCGGGCCACGATGAAGGCGTTGATGACCGCGGGCAGGCAGATCAGCGCGAACGCGCCCACCGGGACGATCTTGGCGCGGGCGCCGCGGCCCAGCCCGAGGGCCGACCGCAGGCTGTAGCCGGTCAGCGTGCGGATGATGGCCGCCCGCCCGTAGCGGTCGCCGGTGTACCGCTGGTAGCCGAGGTCGTGGATGACCGAGTCAGCCGACACGGGTCACCTCGGGGCGCTCGGGGCGGAACAGTTCCTCCACCCGGTGCCGGCGCTGCTCCATGCGGGCCAGCGCGATCCCCATGTCGGCCACGGCGTCCCGGATCACGTCGCAGGTCGACTCGTCGGCGATGGGCACGATCAGGCCGCGGCCGGACGGCTGCGGGTCCAGGCCGCGGCGGCCCAGCTCACCGGCCAGGTCGGCGGTCCGGTCGGCGACCTCGATGACCAGCGACTGGCGGGCCTGGGTCAGGCTGGTCAGCGGCCCGGCCCGGAGCAGCCGGCCCGATTCCATCGCGACCAGGTAGTCGCAGATCTGCTCGATCTCCCCCAGCAGGTGGGAGGCCACCAGGACCGACAGGCCGAACTCGGCCCCGATCCGCGCGATCAGCTCCAGCATGGCGGTCCGGCCGGCCGGGTCCAGCCCGTTGGTCGGCTCGTCCAGCAGTAGCACGCGCGGATCGCTGGCCAGCGCCTGGGCCAGCTTGACCCGCTGCTTCATCCCGGTCGAGTAGGTGCCGATGGCCCGGTAGCGCTCTTCGTGCAGGCCGACGTGGCGCAGCGACTCGGCCGCGCGCTCCCGGGCCGCCACCGCGGGCAGCCCGGACATCCGGGCCAGGTGGGTGACGAACTCGGTGGCGCTGACGTCCGGGGGCAGGCAGTCGTGCTCGGGCATGTAGCCGATCAGCGTGCGGGCCGAGGCGGCCTCCAGGCCCAGGATCCGGGCCCGTCCCTTGGTCGGCGGCAGCAGGCCGAGCAGGATCTTGATCATGGTGGACTTCCCGGCCCCGTTGGCCCCGATCAGGCCGGTGATGCCGGGCGGGATATCGACGGTGAGGCTGTCCAGGGCGGTAACGCCGCCTGGGTAGCGCTTGGTGAGGGCGGTGGTTTCGATCACGGTCTCACCCTGGCCCGCGGGCCCCGGCCTGTCATCGGCCACCGGAGCGAACCTGAACGGGCCGGGTACGCCCCCGGGCGTAGGCTCGCCGGCCGACGCGCCCGCGGGGCCTGCGCGGTTACCGTAGAACCGTGACCAACACCGGCGTACGGCCGCCGCTGACCGCCCGGCTGCGCCGCTCGCACTGGATCGCGCTCGACGTCCTGGCCGCGGTTCCGGCCGCGGCGGTGCTGGGCGTGAGCGCCTACGTGACCGACCACAGCAGGGCCCACACCCTGCCCCAGCTGGCCCTGGCCGTGCTGCTGGCCACGCTGGGCGCGGTGCCGGTGGCGCTGCGGCGCATCCGGCCGCTGCCCGCCTTCTGCGCGCTGCTGGTCCTGTCCGTGCTGCTGGGCATGATCAAGCCAGCGGCGGGCCTGGTCCTGGCCTTCCCCACCGCCTACGTGCTGTACATGGTGGCGGTGACCAACCGCCGCCGGGTCTCGGCCTCGGCCCTGGCCGCCGCGGTGGCCGTGCTGACCGTGCTCACCTTCACCAGTGGCACCGCGTCCAACGCGCTGATCCCGGTCGGCCTGGTGCTGATCGTGTGCTGGACGTTCGGGTCGATGGCCCGGCAGCGCCGGGCCTACGCCAGCGGCCTGCAGGATCAGGCGGCCAGCCAGGCGGTGGCCGAGGAACGGCTGCGGATCGCCCGTGAGCTGCACGACGTGGTGGCCCACAGCATGGCCGTGATCGCGGTCCAGGCCGGCTTCGGCCAGTACGTGATCGACAACCAGCCCGGGCAGGCCCGGGAGGCGCTCAGCGCCATCCAGGGCACCAGCCGGGACACCCTGGACGAGATGCGCCGGATGCTGTCCGTGCTGCGCCAGGGGGACCTGGAAGCCTCCCCGGCGGCTCCTGAGGCGCCGCTGCGGCCCGCGGACGGCCTGGCCGACCTGGACAGGCTGATCACCCGGGTCGGGCACGCAGGGGTGCACGTGGTGCTGGAGATAACCGGCCAGCCGGTGACCGTGCCGGCCAGCGTCGACCTGTCCGCCTTCCGTATCATCCAGGAGGCCCTGACCAACGTGGTCAAGCACGCCGCCACCCCGGACTGCCAGGTCCGGCTGGACTACCGGGAGCAGGAACTGAGCCTCGAAATCCTCGACGACGGCGACGGCACCGCGCCGCCCGGCCCGGGCAGCGGGCACGGGCTGATCGGCATGCGCGAACGGGTGGTGCTGTGCGGCGGGGAGTTCAGCGCCGGGCCCCGGCCGGACCGCGGCTTCCGGGTCGCGGCCACCCTGCCGCTGGAGACGGTGGCCGCGGTATGACGCTGCGGGTGGTGGTGGCGGACGACCAGGCCCTGGTCCGGGTGGGGTTCCGGGGCATCATCGACGCCACCCCCGGCTTCACCGTGGTTGGCGAGGCCGGCAACGGGCAGGAGGCGATCGCGGTCACCCGGCAGACCGAGCCGGACGTGGTGCTGATGGACGTGCGGATGCCGGTCATGGACGGCATCGAGGCCACCCGCCAGATCACCGAGCTGGCCAGCGGTGTCCGGACGCTGATCCTGACCACGTTCGACCTCGACGAGTACGTGTTCGCGGCGCTGCGCGCCGGCGCCAGCGGGTTCCTGCTCAAGGACACCGACCCGGCCGACCTGCTGACCGCGATCCGGGTGGTGGCGGCGGGCGACGCCCTGCTGGCCCCGAGCATCACCCGGCGGCTGATCGGCGAGTTCGCCCGCCTCCCGGACGCGGCCCCGGCCCCCCGGCCGGACAACCTGCTGGCCTGCCTGACCGAGCGCGAGATCGAGGTCCTGACCCTGGTCGCCCAGGGCCTGTCCAACGGCGAGATCGCCGACCACCTGGTCATCAGCCCGGCCACCGCCAAAACCCACGTCGCCCACCTCCTGGCCAAGCTCGACGCGCGCGACCGCGTCCAGCTGGTCATCCTCGGCTACCAGTCCGGCCTGGTGAAGGTGGGGTAA
>DASXMW010000299.1:0-10795 GCA_036495425.1 Streptosporangiaceae bacterium
ACGTCCGAGGTGAGCAGGGTCGCCATCCGCAGCAGGGTGTCCCCTGACTCGGCGACGAAGCCCTCGAAGGCCCGCGTCTGCTTTCTGTCCACATGTTCCCCTGACTGTCGTGGTCACCCTCATAGACGACAGCCCGCCCGATCACGTTGAGCGGCCCGGCGGCGGAAAAGCCCAACCCCGGCCGGGGAAGCGGCGGCCGCACTGGCCGGGTGCTCGTCCGGCGGATCGGGAACGACCAGCGCGTCCGGGAGCCGTTCGCGCACCCGCGAGACGCCGGCTACGTCACGCCGCTGATCACGTCCAAGACCCTGAACGTGGGCCCCATGAACGCCGACACCGTGCCGCACAAGTAGCCGCCAGCAGCGGCGAGGCATGGGCCGCCGGCCATTCGGCGGCCCATCCGCATGCCCGGCGGTGTGGGATGCCGATCTGACCCTGGTCGAGCGCGAGTTCACCCTGGTCGGGGTCCTCCCGGCGCTGGACGAGTTCACCGAGCTGGCCGCCTCGATGCACGCGGGCGCGGTCGCGGCCGCGCATCAGGCGGGCCAGATCCTGGCCGCCGCGGGCATCCGGCCCAGGGAGACGGAAGCGGCCGCGGCCAGCGCCTGAGGCCGGCCCTGTCCCGGCCGCCCCGGTGGTCCCGGCCCCCCTGTCCGGCGGCCCTGGGCTACAGGCGCTGCAGGCCGTTGAGGACCTTCCGCAGCAGCCCGGCGTCGGTGACCGGCCCAGCGGCGGGGGCCTGGGCCCGGACGGTGATCAGGCCCTCGGCGACCAGATCGGCCAGGAGGACGCGGACCAGGCCGAGCGGGATCTCGGTCGCCGCGGCCAGGTCGGCCACGGTCATCGGCTGCCGGCACAGCTGCAGCAGCCGGCTCCGCTCCGGGGTGTACGGGTAGCCCTCAGCGGGCTTACCGGTCCGGACGACGAAGTCGATGAGGTCGAAGCGGAGCTGCCCCCGGGGCCTGGTCCGTCCTCCCGTCAGCATGTACGGCCGGGCGACGGGACCGGCGTCCGCGTCCACCCACCGGCTGTCGTCGGAATCCATAACCGGAGGTCACCTGGCGCCCGTCTCCGGGGCCGAGGTCCGCAGGCTGGTCCCCAGATGCTGGCCGAGCCGTTTGACCAGCAGCGTCATCTCGTAGGCAACCAAGCCGGCGTCGGCCTCGGGGGCGGCCAGCACGGCCAGGCAGGTGCTCTGCCCGGCGGTGGTGATGAACAGCAGGGCCGCGTCCATCTCGATGATGGTCTGCCGGACGTTGCCGCCCCGGAACCGCTGCCCGGCCCCGCGGGCCAGGCTCTGCACCCCGGCCGCCAGCGCGGCCAGATGCTCGGCGTCCTCCTGGGCCAGGCCGGGCGACAACCCCATGACCAGGCCGTCGGAGGAGAAGATCACCGCCTGGTGGATGTGCTCGACGGTCTCGGTCAGGCTGGCCAGCAGCCAGTCCAGGCCACCCGGCGCCGACGTGGTCATCAGTGCTCCTCAGGGCGCGGAGGATAACGGCCAGCGGCTGGGTCCCCCGTGGCCTGGTCAGCGGATCGTTCGGCGGCCCGGCCGCTGCGCCAGCCCCGCTGCACCGAGGACATCAGCGAGCGGACCTGCTCGGCCGACCGGCCGACCGGGCCGCCGGCGCTGGCCGCGGTGTCTGGTGGCCGGGGGGTCAGCGGCGCCCGGCGCGCCTGGGCCGCCACCTGGATGCCGGGCTTGGCCGGCGGGGCGTCGCGCAGCTGGGGGGCCAGGCTGGCCTGGCGGGTGCGCCGGGGCAGCCCCTGGTGGTCGCTGTCGTCGCTGGTCATGGCGTACGGGCGCGGGCCCGCGGGCAGGGGCGGGTCGACCGCTGGAATGGGCTGCCACGGCACCACCGGCTCGGGGAACGGCGACGGCCCCGGGCCCGGGGTCAGCTCGGCCCGGGGCAGGCTGTCGGCCCGCACGACCAGGGTCTTGGGAATCAGCACGATGGCCGCGGCGCCGCCGAACGGGGACTTGCGCAGCGTCACCCGGATGCCGTGCCGCTGGGCCAGCCGGCCGACCACCAGCAGCCCCAGCTGGTCGCTGTCGGCCAGGTCGAACTCGGGCGGGGTGGCCAGCCGCTGGTTCAGTTCCTCCATGGCGGCGGCGGGAATGCCCAGGCCGCGGTCTTCGATCTCCACGATGAAGCCGCTGGCGCCCCAGCCGGTCTTGACCTGGACCCGGGTGCTCGGCGGCGAGTACATGGTGGCGTTCTCGATCAGCTCGGCCAGCAGATGGGTCAGGTCGGCCACGGCGGCGCCCGCGACCAGGTCGTCGGTCTCGGCCATCAGGTCGACGCGGACGTAGTCCTCGACCTCACCGGTGGCGCCGCGCAGCACCTCGATAACCGGCACCGGCTTGTTCCAGCGGCGCCCGGGAGCGGCCCCGGACAAGATGATCAGGCCCTCGGACTGCCGGCGCATGCGGGTGGTCAGGTGGTCCAGCCGGAACAGCTGGGCCAGCATGTCCGGGTCCTCGGTGCCCTGCTCCATCTCCTCCAGCATCCGCAGCTGCCGCTGCAGCAGCGACTGGCTGCGGCGAGCCAGGCTGCGGAAGATGTTGCTGACACCCCTGCGCAGGCTGGCCTGGCCAACCGCGGTGGCCACCGCCGTGTGCTGCACGGCGGTGAACCCGTCGGCGATCCTGGCCACCTCCAGGGTCCTGGTGTTCAGGGCGAGCGGCGGCGCCTCGGCCGCCACGTCCACGTCCTCGCCTTCGGACAGCCGCCGCACCAGGCCGGGCAGGCGCTCTTCGGCCAGGGCCCGGACCGCGCCGTTGAACCGGGTCAGCTCGCCGGTGATGCGGTTGCCGAACCGGATCAGCAGCCACACGACCACCAGGACGGCGGCCAGGCCGGCCCCGCCGACCAGGATGAGCCGGAGCAGGATGCCGTGGCCGACGCGGGCGGCGCTGTGGGTGACCGAGGTGGTGGCGGCCAGCTCGTAGTGCTCGTAGGTCCCGAGCGTGGACTCGATCTCGCCCTGCCAGGCGGCCGGGGTGACCGGGAGCCGGGCGCCCGCGCCGCGGCTGGCGATCTGGTCCTCCAGCGCGCTGAACCGGTGGTAGGCCGGCGAGGCGTAGAACGGGGCGAAGGTGTCGGGCGCGAGCTGCCACGACTGCGGCGCGTTGATGGTCTGCATCAGGAACCGCTGGTTGTCGAGGGCCTGGAGGAACTGCCGGTACTCGGCGGTCGTCATCCGGCCCCCGCCGGCCAGCGCGCCGCCGACCACGGCCGCTTCCCGGCCCATCATCTCCAGGGCCTGACCGGAGGCGACCACGGCCTCGCCCTGCTGGTAGAGCGGGACCGAGGTGTCGCTGACCAGCTGGGTGCGGATGAACTGGAAGTAGGTGTCGACCATGCCGTTGTAAGCGGCGAAGGCCGCCAGCGGGGCGAGCTGGCCCGCGTCGATCTCGGCCCGGATGACGCCCAGCTGGCCGAACTTCTGCTCCAGGGCCACCATCGCGGCCGCGGCCGATGGCCCGCCCACGCCCTTGGTCCCGGTCAGGCCGGTCCGGACGGCCGAGATCGCCGCGTCGGTCTTGGCCCGCTGGGCCTGCATCGCGGTCCGCGGGATCAGGCCGTGCGCGCTCTGCCAGGCCAGGGTGGTCGCGCGTTCCTCGGTCAGCTGCAGCAGCAGGGTCTGGCTGGACGCGCCGATCTGGCGGTAATCGGTCTGGCCGTTGCGCGAGGCCAGATAGGGCCCGATGGTGGTGGCCGCGGCGTAGCCCCAGAGCGCGATCATGGCGATCACCGGGATGGCCAGGAGGACGGTCAGCGTGCTGCGGATCGGGCGCTGGCGCCCACTGGACGGCTGGCCCGGCGGAGGACGGTGGTGGCCGGAGTGGCGGAGGAGATGTCCCTCCCCGGCAGGAGCAGTCGTCACCCGGCTCATCGCTTTCCCTGTCGTCTCAAGGAGCGTCTCGCGCACCGGCCGGACAATGATGGGCAGCCGGAGTCATTCCGCAATTGCGGATCGGTTTACCGAGCGGTCACCGGGCGAGGGTCATCCACACCAGACGGCCGGGCGGTCAATGGTCGCTCACGTTAGCAGTTTCTGCAGGACGTTGCCGATAAAAGGCGCATAACGGGCTAGCCACGGTACTCACGCTCAGCGCGCTCCGCAGGCGTCATCGGTGGTGACAACGTTATCTGCGAACGTTTGCAGATAGCCGTCAGACGGAATTGCGCGCATTCACGCCACCTAACTGGCGGGTAACAAATGCCGGCCGCTTTTGCTTTTTACTATTGCTTTAGTCGCGGGGCGTATTGCACCGGAAGCGGCCCGCATCTAATTGACCGGCCACGTACTTGTGGATCATGAGCCGGCCGGGCGGTCAGCCGCCCAGGATGGGCAGCACCGGCACGCAGGGCACGGCCTGCGGGTGGGCCGGGTCCAGCGCGTTCAGCACCAGGTGCAGGGCCACGGTGTCGTCGGCGATGCCGATGTGATCGGTCTGGTCCAGCGGGCACACGTTCTGCAGCACGATGTTGGTCACGTTCGGCCCGGACAGGAAGGCCGAGGTGTACGGGGTGACGATCTCGTCGTTGCGGGTCTCGATGACCGTGTAGCCCGGCCCGGGAACGGTGTCGCCGCCCGCGTTCAGCGTGGTCATGAACGACGAGCCCGCGATCTGCTGGGCACAGGCCTGGCAGGCGGCACCCAGCGCGGACGAGACGCCGGGCAGCACGCTGGCCAGTTCGTCGGTCAGCGTGGCCAGGCCGTCCAGGGTCGTCCCGTGGTTGGACGGCGCCAGCCCGACCAGGGTCTGCACCTTGGCCGCCCCGCCCAGAAACTTCAGGTAGTAGCGCGGCATCATGCCGCCCTGGGAGTGGCCGACCAGGTTGACCCTGACCGCTCCGGTGGCGCCGAGCACCTGGCTGACGAACGAGGCCAGCTGGGCGGCGGACTGGGTGATGTCGCCGACGCCCTGGAGCAGGTCGCCGGGGCGGCCGCCGAAGTTGGCCGCGAACACGCAGTAGCCGTTGTCGGCCAGCAGCGGGGACAGCGCACTGAAGCCGTCGGCCATGTCCTCGCCGGTCCCGTTGACCAGCACCACCGGGTACGGATGGGCCGCACTGGGCCGGCAGGACCAGTTGTTGGCCCCGGGCGGCGAGGCGTTCGGGTTGGCCAGCGCGGCCGCGACCCCGGCCAGGAAGTTGTAGTTCACCGGCAGGCCCGCCCCGGCCGCCGTCCTCGCGGCCCGGGCCGGGCTGGCCTCGGCCCGGGCCGCGGGCAGCACGGCCGCGGCCAGCACCAGGATCAGCGTGGGGACGGCCACGGCGGCCAGGCGCAGCGCCTGGCAACGGCGGAACAGCGGAGCTGGCATCATCGGTCTCCCACGGTCTGAGGCATGCTGCGCTTTCGCCGCATGTAGCTGATGGTGAGACCGGGCCGCCCGCTCGTCTACGTACCGCGTGCGCGGTCGCGGGCCGGATTTTTGTCCGTGGTGCACAAAGCACCCTGCTGGACACCGGTCAGCCGCGAAGTTAACTTGTTAGTAACTTACGGCGAGCGGGCGCCATCCCCGGGAGCTAGGCATGAGCGACGGTGCAGGCAGCGCGTGGCCCGCGGTCCCGCCGCAGGTCGCCGACCAGATCCGCCCGCTCGTCCCGGACCTGGCCGCGGAGATGGTCAGCGAGATCGTCGCGGCCGTGACCGAGTACGCCCGGCTCGACGACCCGGCCAACACCAGCATCCTGCGGGTGGGCGCCGAGACCGCTATCGCCGGGTTCGCGGACCGTATCGCCCGGCCGCACGCGCCCCGGCAGCAGCTGGCCGACACGTTCTACAAGATCGGGAAGGTCGAGGCGGCCGAGGGCCGCAGCCTGGAGATGCTGCAGGCCGCGCTGCGGGCCGGGGCCCGCGTGGTCATGCACTGGCTGACCGGGGCGGCCTGCCACGCGGTCATTCCGGCCGACGCGCTGGGGCTGCTGGCCGAGGCGCTGCTGATCCACATCGATGAACTGGCCACGTTCTCGTCCGCCGGGTACGACCAGGTGCAGCGGCGGGCCGCCGAGGAGACCGAGCGGCGGCGGCACCGGCTGATCACCCTGCTGCTGGCCGACCCGGCCCCGGCCGAGGCCATCGCGGCCCAGGCCAGCCTGGCCGGGTGGCGGCTGCCCCGGCTGGTATCGGTGGTGCTGCTGAGCCGGCCAGGGCCGGGCCGTCCGCTGGCGGCCGGGCGGCCGCTGGCCCACGATTTTCAGCTAGCACTGCCGGCCGAGGTGCTGGTGGACCTGGACCGGCCGCAGCCATGCCTGATCGTGCCCGATCCCGACGGCCCCGGCCGCCGCCACATGCTGGATCAGGCGCTGGCCGGGCTCCGGGCCGCGGCCGGCCCGCCGGTGCCGGTGACCGCGGCCGCGGTCTCACGGCAGTGGGCGGCCGAGACCCTGGCCCTGCTGTCCGGGCGGGCCGCGGCCGTGCCGCGCGTGGTGCACTGCGACGACCACCTGACCGAGATCGTGCTGCAGCGCGGCCAGGACGCGCTCGGCCGGCTGGCCCGGCTGCGGCTGGCCCCGCTCAGCGGGATCGCGGCGTCCCGGCGCAAGGCCCTGGCCGACACCCTGCTGACCTGGCTGCAGACCCGCAGCATCGGCCAGACCGCCGACCTGCTGCACATCCACCGGCAGACCGCGCGGTACCGGATGAACCAGATCCGGGCCATGTTCGGCCCCGCGCTCGATGATCCAGATGTGCGCTTCGAGCTCGAGCTGGCCCTCCGGGCGAAGCGGGCCAGTTAGCTTAGCGAGAGACCGGCCGGTGCGGCCGGGACGGAGTTGAGCAGTGGGGTGATGGGGCCATGGAGGTGAGACCGGAGCGGGCCGCTGACATGCACGACGGGCAGCTGACGGTCACGGCCGCCACGGTGCGGGCGCTGGTGGCCGGGCAGTTCCCGGCCTGGGCCGGGCTGGGGGTGCGGGCGGTGGACTCGCCCGGGACGGTGAACGCCATCTTCCGGATCGGCGAGGGGCTGGCGGCGCGGTTTCCGCTGGTGGCGGCCGACGCCGGGGAGGTGCGGGTCCAGCTCGCGGCCGAAGCGGCGGCGGCCCGGGAGCTGGCCGGGCGGACGCGGTTCGCGACACCGGAGCCGGTGGCGCTGGGCGAGCCGGGGTCCGGCTACCCGCTGCCGTGGTCGGTGCAGACCTGGCTGCCCGGGGTCACGGCCGGCGACCGCGATCCGGGTGATTCGGCCGGGTTCGCGCGCGACCTGGCCGAGTTCATCGGGGCGGTGCGGGGGATGGATACGCGCGGCCGCGTGTTCGGCGGCCCGGGACGGGGTGGCGTGCTGCGCAGCCACGACCAGTGGGTGCAGACCTGCCTGACCCGGAGCGAGGGCCTGCTCGACGTGCCCCGGCTGCGGGCGCGGTGGCAGGCGATGCGGGAGCTGCCGCGCGGGCCGGAGCCGGACGTGACCAGCCACCGTGATCTGATCCCGGGCAACGTGCTGGTGGCGGGCCAAGGCCGCGAGGCCCGGCTGGCCGCGGTGCTCGACGTCGGCGGGCTGGGGCCGGCCGACCCGGCGCTGGACCTGGTGGCGGCCTGGCATCTGCTGGCCGACGGGCCGCGGCGGGTGT
This sequence comes from Streptosporangiaceae bacterium, assembly GCA_036495425.1. GTDB lineage: Bacteria > Actinomycetota > Actinomycetes > Streptosporangiales > Streptosporangiaceae > Bog-532. The sequence goes on from DASXMW010000299.1 coordinate 7,587, forward strand.
TCCGCGAGGTCCTGGGGACCGGCGACGAGGAGTGGGCACGCGGGCAGGCGTGGGCGTTCGAGCAGGCCATCGGCCTGGTCTGGTACTACCTGGACAGCAACCCGGCCATGGCCGCGACGGGGCGCCGCACCCTGGACCGGATCCTGACCGCCGGCCCGGCGCAGGCTGCCGGGCGCGTGGCCGCCGCTGGCGTGGACATCGCGGTGACCGATCCGGGCGATCCGGCGGCGCGGGAGTGTATGCGGGCCTACTTCGATGAGCTGGGGCAGCGGTTCGACGACGGGTTCGACCCCGGGCTGAGCATTCCGGCCGGGGACGACGAGCTCCGGCTGCCCGCGGGCCTGCTGCTGGTGGCGACGGCGGCCGGGAAGCCGATGGGCTGCGGGGCGCTGAAGTTTCATCCGGACGACGGGATCGCCGAGCTGAAGCGGATGTGGGTCTCCCCGGCCGCGCGCGGGCTCGGGCTGGGGCGGCGGCTACTGGCTGAACTGGAGACGCAGGCGGCCCGGCACGGTGTGCGGCTGCTGCGGCTGGAGACCAACCGCAACCTGACCGAGGCCATCGCCATGTACCGCCGCGCCGGGTACCGGGAAGTTACCGCGTTCAACGATGAGGCCTACGCCCATTATTGGTTCGAAAAGCCGGTTTCTGGCCCCCGATGAGTTTCCCGGCCGCGCGGCGGCGGCTGCCCATGGTCGAGGTGGACGGGACCATCCCGGTGACCGGCCCGGACGGCCCGGTGCCCCTGCTCGACGTGTTCGAGGGCCGGCGCCAGCTGATCGTGTACTTCCACATGTGGCACGACGGCCAGCCCGCGCCCGGGCAGTGCGAGGGGTGCACGTTCTTCAACGGGCAGGTCCGCGAGCTGTCCTACTTCCACTCCCGCGATGTCACCTACGCCACTTTCTGCCAGGGGCCGTACGCCGAGAGCGCGGCCTACCGGGACTTCATGGGCTGGGACGTGCCCTGGTACTCGGTGCGGGACGGGTCGGCCGACGCGCTGCTGGCCGGGCGCTGGTTCGGCATGCAGGTCTGCTACCTGCGCGACGGCGACCGCGTGTTCGAGACCTACTGGACCAGCGGCCGCGGCGCCGAGGTCATGGCCCCGGCCTACGGGCTGCTGGACATGACCGTCTACGGGCGGCAGGAGGCCTGGGAGGACTCCCCCGGCGGCTGGCCCCAGGGGTTCGTCACCAACCGGAACGGCGACCAGTTCCGCACCGACGGCCGCCCCACCGCCCAGTGGTCCCGCCTGGCGGCCGGCCGCTCGGACGACCTGGCCACGGACCAGTTCCCGGCGGGCTGACCCGGCCGGTCACACGCTGATTCGCCGATACCCGTCAGGCCCGGCCTGGCGGGCATCAGCGGGTCTGAGGGTAGTGGCCTTCGATATAAATCATGGTTGAGGGACTTAGCCAGAGGCGCACTTCCGCCTCAGCGGGACGGCGAAGGAGATGCTCAGCAGTGGCTGGTGACGGCGTGGGGATCATGCCCGACGAGATCGAGCGGACGTACCAGACGATCCGGTCCTACGTGCGGCGGACGCCGGTGCTGGCGGTCGACCCGGGCGACCTGGGCGGGGAACTGGCCGGAGGCACCGCGCCGGCCGGGCTGACGCTGAAGCTGGAGTACCTGCAGTGCGCGGGCTCGTTCAAGGCGCGGGGCGCGTTCACCAACCTGCTGCTACGGGACGTGCCCGCGGCCGGGGTGGTGGCGGCGTCCGGCGGCAACCACGGGGTCGCGGTGGCGTACGCGGCCCATCGCCTGGGCCTGCCCGCGAAGATCTTCGTGCCGTCGATCTCGTCCCCGGCCAAGATCGAACGGATCCGGCGGCTGGGCGCGGACCTGGTGATCACCGGCGACCGGTACGCGGACGCGCTGGCCGCGGCGCAGCAGTGGGCCGCGGAGTCGGGCGCGATGAGCGTGCACGCGTTCGACCAGCGGGAGACGCTTCTCGGCCAGGGCACGCTGGCGCTGGAACTGACCCAGCAGGCGGCGCCGGCGGACACGGTGCTGGTGCCGGTGGGCGGCGGCGGCCTGATCGGCGGGATCGCCGCCTACTTCCGCAAGCACACCCGGGTGGTCGCGGTCGAGCCGGACGGGGCGCCGACCCTGTTCCGGGCCCGGGAGGCGGGACGGCCGGTGGACGCCCCGGCCGAGGGCATCGCCGCCGACGCGCTGGCCCCGCGGCGGATCGGCGAGCTGGTGTTCCCGATCACCCAGGCCTACGTAGAAGAGGTGGTCCTGGTCAGCGACGATGCGATCCGGGCCGCCCAGACCCGGCTGTGGCAGGCGTTCCGGATCGCGGCCGAGCCCGCGGCGTCGGTCGGGGTGGCCGCGCTGATGACCGGGGCCTACCGGCCCGGCCCGGGCGAGCAGGTGACCGTGGTGATCAGCGGGGCCAACCTCACCCTGCCGGGGCTGGACGGCTGAGGGTCAGCTGGCCCAGATTGATGCCACCCTGGGCGATGCCGAAGGCCCCGCGTTGCCGCCTCACCGTGTGCGGGGCGGTCCTCAGCCCCGGTGCTCGCCGCTCAACGGCGGGTCATCCCCAGGAAACGCCGCGCATGCTCTTCTCCTCCGCCGGGGCCGGTCTCAGGTCCACTGGTCGCCACGCATGGCCGTTCCTCAGACCCAGGTGTTGGTACGGGTCTACGGGGCACCTTTTCCGCCAGAATGAGGGGTTTGGACGGATACTTCAATACTTTCGGGTTAAGTGCGCGAAAAGACCTATTTTGGTCAGCTAATACGGTCAATGACCAGCGGACCGGTGACCGGGGCCCCGGAGCCGATCTCGATGGCATCCGAGAGGGCGGCGCGGGCGTCGGGCAGGACCGAATCGGTGTCGGCGCGCAGTTCCAGGATGGGCTGGCCGGCCTCGACCCGCTCCCCCGGCTTGACCAGGCACAAGATGCCGGCCGCCGCGCTCACCGGGTCCTCCTTGCGGGCCCGGCCCGCGCCCAGGCGCCAGGCGGCCACGCCGACCGCGCGGGCGTCCAGGCGGCGCAGCCAGCCCGCGGCCGGCGCCGGGACCACCTCGGTGACCGCGGCGTCCGGCAGCTCCGCGTCGGGGTCGCCGCCCTGGCCCGCGATCATGGCCCGGTAGACCTCCAGGGCCCGCCCGTCGGCCAGCGCGGCGGCCGGGTCGGCGTCGATCCCGGCCAGGGCCAGCATCTCCCGGGCCAGGGCCATGGTGACCTCGACCAGGT
>DASXMW010000300.1:0-3179 GCA_036495425.1 Streptosporangiaceae bacterium
GGCGGCCCGACCGTCGTGACCCTGGAGATCCCGTGCGCGTTGTCATTGCCGAAGACCTCTTCCTGCTGAGAGACGGCCTGACCCGGATGCTGGCCGCGCACGATCTGGACGTCACCGCCGCCGTGGACAACGGCGAGGACCTGCTCAAAGCGCTACTGGGAGACGCGGTCGCCGGTCCGCCCGACGTGGCCGTGGTCGACGTAAGGCTGCCGCCCACCTTCACCGACGAGGGCCTGCGGGCCGCCCTGGCCGCCCGGCACCAGATCCCCGGCCTGCCCGTGCTGGTGCTGTCCCAGTACGTCGAGCAGCTGTACGCGCGCGAACTGCTGGCCAGCGGGCAGGGCGGCATCGGCTACCTGCTCAAGGACCGGGTGTTCGACAGCCGCCAGTTCGTGGACGCGGTGCGCCGGGTCGCGGCTGGTGGCATGGCCATGGACCCGGAGGTGATCGCCCGCCTGCTGGCCAGCAACGACGCCGACGACGCGGTCGGCACGCTCAGCCCCCGCGAACGCGAGGTGCTGGCCCTGATGGCCGAAGGCCGGTCCAACGCCGCCATCGCCCAGCGGCTGACCGTCACCGAGCGGTCGGTGGCCAAGCACACCGCCTCGATCTTCCTCAAGCTGGGGCTCCAGCCCTCCGAAGACGACAACCGCCGCGTCCTGGCCGTCCTCGCCTATCTCAATCACTGACCCGGGCATGACCGGCCGGGCCGGCGCGGCCCTTCCGGGCATAACCGGCCGGGAGCCTCGGTTACCGGGGATCGGCAGGGGCTGACCAGGCCCCTCGGAGGAGGCAGTGATGCCCAAGGCAGTGCGATTCGACGACTACGGCGGGGTCGAGGTCCTGCAGGTCGTCGAGGTGCCCCAGCCGGAGCCGGGTCCCGGTCAGGTCCTGGTCCAGGTCAAAGCGGCCAGCATCAACCCCGGTGAGGCCAAGATCCGCGAGGGCCTGCTCGCGGCCCGGTGGCCCGCGACGTTCCCGTCCGGCCAGGGCAGCGACCTGGCCGGGGTGGTGGCCGCGACCGGCCCCGGGGTCACCGCGTTCAAACCCGGCGATGAGGTGCTCGGCTGGACCGACAGCCGGGCCAGCCAGGCCGAGTACGCGGTGACCGAAGCCACCGATCTCACCCCCAAGCCGGACGGTGTTTCCTGGCCCGCGGCCGGGTCGCTCTACGTGGCCGGGGCCACCTCCTACGCCGCGATCCACGCCGTCACCCTGACCGACGGCGACACGCTGGTGGTGGCGGGTGCGGCCGGCGGCGTCGGCTCGGTCACCGTCCAGCTGGCCCGGCACATCGGCGCGACCGTCATCGGCCTGGCCAGCGAGCACAACCACGAGTGGCTCCGGGGCCACGGCGTCATCCCGGTCACCTACGGCGTCGGTGTCGAGGACCGCATCCGCGCCGCCGCCCCCGGCGGGAAGATCGACGCCTTCATCGACACCGTCGGCGGTGACTACGTGCGGATCGCCCTGGACCTGGGCGTCGCCCCGGCCCGGGTCGACACCATCGCCAACTTCGCGGCGGTGGAGAAGTTCGGCGTCAAGGCCGAAGGCAACACGGCCGGGGCCAGCATCGCCAACCTGGCCGACCTGGCCAAGCTGATCGCGGCCGGCCAGATCGAGATCCCGATCACCGCCACCTACCCTCTGGACCAGGTCCAGGACGCCTACCGCGAGCTGGCCGCCGGCCACACCCGCGGCAAGATCGTCCTCATTCCCTAGTCCCCGTCCGCCCGCGCGGCCTCGAACGTCATCCCGGCCGCGCGCAGCCGGCCGGTGAGCACGGTACCCAGGGCCGTGGCCGGGGTCAGCACCCCGGCCCGGCCGGGCAGCCGGTCGCGGTCCTGCACCAGGGCCAGCACGGCCTCGCCCATCATCACCGCGGTCGCCTGGTAGCCCGGGTCGCCCTGGGCCGCCACCGTGGCCCGGTACCGCCGCCCGGCCGACGTCCGGGTGTGAATCTCCATCCGGAATCGCCCCCCGTGGCGGGTCTTCTCGCTCGGCCCCTGACCCGGCCCGGGCAGCACCCGGCCCACCAGCAGCCGCCGGGTCCGCGGGTAGGCCAGCCCCGCCGTGAGCGCGCCCAGGGCCGAGGTGACCGTGGTCGCCCGCATGAACCCGGCCCGCCCCGGCCCGTACCCGGACACCTCCTGGTACCGGAACCGCCGCCCGTAGGCCCAGTCCAGCAGGGCGTTGCTGCGCCGCACGACCCGGGTGTTGATGCTGGCCATCAGGAACGGCCCGGTCCACATGCCCAGGTCCGCGTCGTGCCGCACCTTCATCAGGTCCCGCTGCCGCCCCAGGTCGGGCTCGGCCGCCCGGTCCGGGCTCAGCGCGTACGGATCGGCCGCCTTGCGCCGCAGCGCGGGGTCGCCCCGCACCTCATCGACCTGCCCGGTGATCGAAGCCAGCGTGCCCCCGCTGAACCCGCCCCGCAGCCGGGTCACCGCCAGCGTGGTGTCCTCCAGGTCCCCGCCGCCGTCCGCGTGCACGGTCTCGTACAGCGTGTGCACCCCGAGGTCGGACGGGATCGAGTCGAACCCGCCGCCGTGCACGATCCGCGCCCCGGAGGCCGCCGCCACCGCGTGGTACTGGTCGGCGCTGGCCCGCTCGAACAGCACCTCCCCGCTCAGGTCCACGTAGTCGGTGCCGGCCTCGGCGCAAGCCCCGACGAGCGGCAGCCCCCGCGGGGCGTACGGCCCCACCGTGGTCGCCACCACCCGCGCCGCCCGCGCCAGCGCCACCAGTGACGCCTCGTCCCCGCTGTCGGCCACGATCAGCGGCCACCCGGCCGCCACGGCCCCCAGCCCGGCCCGGACCTCGGCCAGCCGCGGCTCCGACCGCCCGGCCAGCCCGATCCGCGTCCCCTCCGGCGCGTGCTGGCCCAGATACTCGGCCACCAGCCGCCCCACGAACCCGGTCGCCCCGAACACCACCACATCGAGCCCGCGCTCCGCATCCATCCCGCCATGCTAGAGACCCGGCCCGCGCAGCCCGAGCCGGCCGGCGGCCGGGCCGGCGTCGCGCCCGGCCACCCTCTAGGATGCGGCGGGTGAGCACAGTTCTGATCATCGGCGCCGGGGACCTGGGTGAGCGGTTCGCGGCCGGGCTGGCGGCCGCCGGCCAGGTGCGGCGGCTGGTCCTGGTCAGCCGGTCCGGGGCGGCCGAGGCGGCGGCGA
>DASXMW010000301.1:0-42826 GCA_036495425.1 Streptosporangiaceae bacterium
CCGAACGTCTCGCGGATGTCCCGGCCTGCTGCCACCGGGTCAGGGTTGCCGTTCGGGCCCTCCGGGTTGACGTAGATGAGGCCCATCTGCACCGCACCGAGCGGGTCGGCGAGCTCGCAGTCGCCGCTGTAACGCTCGTCGGCGAGCCACTCGGTCTCGCTGCCCCAGTACACGTCGGCGTCGGGCTCGTACACGTCGACCCGGCCGCCGGCGAAGCCGAAGGTCTGGAAGCCGCCCGACTCCAGGGCCACGTTGCCGGCCAGGACGATCAGGTCGGCCCAGGACAGCTTCTTGCCGTACTTCTTCTTGACCGGCCACAGCAGCCGCCGGGACTTGTCCAGGCTCACGTTGTCCGGCCAGCTGTTCAGCGGCGCGAACCGCTGCTGGCCAGAGCCGGCCCCGCCCCGGCCGTCGCCCAGCCGGTAGGTGCCCGCGGCGTGCCAGGCCATCCGGATGAACAGGCCCGCGTAGCTGCCGAAGTCGGCCGGCAACCAGTCCTTGGAATCGGTCAGCACCGCCGCGATGTCGGCCTTGACCGCGGCCACGTCCAGGGTCTGGAACTCGGCCCGGTAGTCGAGCTCGCCGTGGTACGGGTCGGTGCCGGGGGCGTTCTTGTTGAGGATCTTCAGGTTGAGGCGGTTCGGCCACCACTCACGGTTGGCGTCGCCCAGAGCCGGGTCGACCCGGCCGTGGACGACCGGGCACCCCTCGGCACTGGCGCCCCCGCTTACCTCAGCAGCCTCAGGGGTCTCACCGTCGGCGATGATCGGATCATGGTTCTCAGACATGGCATCCTTCCTAGAGGATTTCAGGCCTTCCTGGACGGTCTCAGGAACTGCGGGCGGTCGAGCAGCTGGGGCACAGGCCCCAGAAGATGACCTGGGCCTCGTCGATCGAGAACCCGTGGTCGTCGGAAGCGGTCAGGCAGGGCGGCTCGCCCACCACGCAGTCCACATCGACGACGGAGCCACACGAGCGGCACACGATGTGGTGGTGGTTGTCGCCGACGCGGCCTTCGAACCGGGCCGGGTGCCCGGCCGGTTCGATGCGGGCGATCAGGCCCGCCGCGGTGAGCGCGTGCAGGGCCTCGTACACGGCCTGCACGGAGATGGAACCCAGGCGGTCCCGGACCCGGGTGGCGATCGTCTCGACGTCGAGGTGATCCCCGGCCCGGACGGTCTCCAGCAGGGCGATGCGGGCCGCGGTCACGCGCAGGCCGGCCTGGCGCAACTCGTCGGCCGGGACCGGGGTCTGGGGTGCCGGGCTCGGCGTCTGGGGTACAGGCACCCGGCCAACCTATCCGCATAAACGTGAATGGTTCAAGAGAACGAACCATGCAAGATCGTCTCAAAATGATCCGGCCGGGGTCCGTGACCCGGGCGGACCCGAGGTCAGCGCGCCGGGCCCGCCTGCTGAACGGCCGCGGTGATGCTGTCCCCGTCCGGGTCGACCTCGGCGCCGTTCACCCGCACGGTCGGGGTGCCGGGCACGCGCGCCTCGACCGCGCGGGCGGTCACGAACTCCGGCCAGTCCAGGTAGCGCCCCTGGGCCGTGCACGAGGTGAACGCCGACGGGTCCAGCCCCGCGGCCCGGGCCACCCCGGCGATCTCGGCGTCGCTCAGCCCGGGCCCGCCCTCCTCGGGCTGCTGCACATAGAGCTGGTGGGTGAACTCGACGAACCGGCCCAGGTCCGAGGCGCACCCGGCCGCCGCCGCCGCCCGGGTCGAGTACCGCGTGGTCGACGCCTCGTCGAGGAAGTTCATCGGGTGGTACACCAGCGTGGCCTGATGACTCTCGGTCAGTGCCGCCAGCGCGTCGCCCGCGCTCAGCTCGAACCGCTGGCAGTACGGGCACAGGTAGTCGATGTAGATGTCGACCCGGACCGGCCCGTCGCCCACGGCGATCCCGTCCCCCTCGGGCGTCGCCCCGGCCGGCAGCTGATCGGGCTTCTTCGGCTCACTCATGACCACAACCTAGCCAGTCCTCCGCTCGGGTGTTCAGTCACCCCGGGTCATTCGAACAAATTATTGAAGGATGGTGGAATCGGCTGCTAGGGTTCGTGCTAGTGGACGATTGCCGAGGGGGAATGATGCTGAGCAGCCGGCAGGAGCAGGTGCTCGAGTTTGTTCGTGCCGGAGTGGCCCGGCACGGGTACCCGCCGTCGATCCGCGAGATCGGGGACGCGGTGGGCCTGCGCAGCACGTCCAGCGTGGCCTATCAGCTCAAGGCGCTGGAGGAGAAGGGCTACCTGCAGCGCGACCGCGGCCGGCCGCGGACCATGGAGCTGCTGCCGCCCGACCCGTTCGGCCCCGAGGGCCCCGGAGCCGCGGCCGGTGCCGAGGCGCCCGAGGCCGCCGGGGCCGCGCTGCCCACGTTCGACATCCCGTCCCAGGAGCCGGCCTACGTGCCCTGGGTCGGTCACATCGCGGCGGGTGGCCCGATCCTGGCCAAGCAGTCGATCGAGGACACCTTCCCGCTGCCCAAGCAGCTGGTCGGCGAGGGCGAGCACCTGATCCTCCAGGTCCGCGGGGATTCCATGATCGACGCCGCCATCACCGACGGGGACTGGGTGGTGGTCCGGCGGCAGGAGGACGCGGTCAACGGCGACATCGTGGCGGCCACGTTCGAGGGCCAGGGCCGGGAAGAGGACGAGGCCACGGTCAAGACCTTCAAGCGGGTCGACGGCCACGTCTGGCTCATCCCGCACAACCCGCGCTACACCCCGATCCTCGGCGACGAGGCCAAGATCATCGGCAAGATCGTCTCGGTCCTGCGCCGCATCTGAGCCTGGCCGGGTCTGAGACACTAAACAAGAAGCAGGTCAGCCGGGTCTTCGGCAAAGGATTTGCCTAAATCCAATGGAAGGCGGCTGAAATTAACGGACAGCGCGCCTTAGCGGCGGGTGACGAGAGCCCAGACGACTTTCTGGATGTTCTTGCGCTGGCCGTCGTCTTCGTCGGCGGGGAAGTAGTAGCCCCATTGGCGGCTGACCGTTTCCACCAGCAGCAGGCCCCGGCCGCCCTCGACGTCATGCTCGCTCTCGGCGGCGCGGGGGGAGCGCGGGCTGCTGTCGCCGACTTCGATCATGATCTGGTCGCCGTCCGAGGTCAGCCACAGCCAGACCACGGGCAGGCCGAGGCTCTCGTTCTCGTAGCCCGGCAGCTGGCTGCTCATCCCGGCCGAAGCCTGCACCGCGTTGGTGACCAGCTCAGATACGACCAGCTCGATAGACTCATCGAGGTCCGACAGCTGCCACTCCCAGAGCACGTGACGCGCGTGCAGGCGCGCGCACGGAACGGCGCCCCGCAGGGCGCCGAGCTCCAGGTGTGTCCGCAGCGCCCACGTACTCGTCATCGGCCGCTGCTGCGGACGGTGATGGAACGGGGGACTGGCGGCAGCCATCTCGCTCATCACCTCGAAGTTTGCCCGATGGAGTCGAGCTGAAGCGCTCAATCATGCATTTTCGTAGGATGCGAAAAGGTGTACTGCTCATCTGCAGTTTGCGAAATGCAATTGCAAGGTACCAATGGGTGCAATGCAACAGCGAATCGGACGTAACCGGTCAAATTTTCCCACAGTGGTGCTAGCGGCATCTTGACTTTGAGCGCGCTCGAAGTTCTAACCTGGCCGTTCATGGACATGCGTTATCGCGTCCTCGGGGGCACCGCGCCGCCCGCTAGGGAGCCGGTCGCGAGGGCGTCGCGCCGTGACTGGCCGGCCGGACGTCCGCGTTCGGGCGGTACTCCTGGCCGTGCACCCTCAGGTAGGTGCCGCCCACGATCAGCCCGGCCAGCACCGCCGCGATCAGCCACCCGCGTACGCCGACGCGCCGCCAGCGGGCACCCCGGTCGAGCTTGGCGGACCCCCGGGGGCCGAAGAGACGGTTACCCTCGGCCGCGATCCGTGCCGTGATCTCCTGGAACCGGCGTTCAATATCTTCGTCGCGATCCCCGCTCACGCCCCGAACCTAACAGCACACTCACGGTCGAATCGCGTACGGTCTGGTCACGATTTGACCTGCGGCCGCCGGTCAAGACCGCTGGCTTACTCCTCGAAGCGGCCGCCCAGGTAGCGGGCCAGGAAACGCTCGGCCGCGGCGTAGAACTTGAGGCGGTTGGCGGGCTTGGCGAAGCCGTGGCCCTCGTCCGGGAACAGCATGTACTCGTAGTCGACCCCGGCTTCCTTGAGCGCGGCCACGATCTGCTCGGACTCGGCCTGCTTGACCCGCGGGTCGTTGGCGCCCTGGGCGATCAGCAGCGGGATGCGGATGTCCCGGGCCCGCGACAGCGGCGACCGCGACCACAGGAACTCGGCGTCGGTCTCGGGGTTGCCGACCCGCTTGTACAGCTGGGCGATCATCGGCGCCCAGTAGGGCGGGATCGTCTCCAGCAGGGTCTTGAGGTTCGACGGCCCGACGATGTCCACCGCGCAGCAGAACACGTCCGGGGTGAACGCCGCCCCGACCAGGGCCGCGTAGCCGCCATAGGAACCGCCGTAGATCGCGACCTTGTCCCGGGCGGCCCAGCCCTGGCCGACGATGTAGTCCACCGCGTCGATCAGGTCATCGTGCATCTTGGCGCCCCACTCGCGGTCGCCGGCGGCCACGAAGTCCTTGCCGTAGCCGGTGGAGCCGCGGTAGTTGACCTGGACGCACAGGTAGCCGCGGTTGGCCAGCCACTGCGCCTCCGGATCGAAGCCCCACTCGTCGCGGACCTGCGGCCCGCCGTGCACGTTGACCACCGCGGGCAGGCTGGACCGGCCGGCCCCGGGCGGGAACGTGGCGTAGGCGTGGATGGTCAGCCCGTCTCGTGAGGTGAAGCTGAACGGCTCCATGGCCGCGAGCTGGTAGCGGTTCAGCTCCGGGCGGGCGTCGAACAGGAATCGCCCGCTGTGCGCGGCCGGGTCGTAGACGTAATAGGAGACCGGCCCGGCGTCGTTGGTGAACGTGACCAGCCAGGGCGAGGTGGCGTACTCGCGGCCGCTGATCGACGGGTCGCCGGGGTGCAGGGCCCGGACCGCCTTGAGGTCGGGCTCGATGGCGGGGTCGAGGACGATGAACTCCTCCCGGTCCTTCTCGACCAGGACGATCTGCGGCTCGAGGGTGTCCGGGTGCAGCACCACGCCGTCCACGTCGGCCTCGGCGTCCTCGGCCAGGACCTCGACGTCCCCGGTGGTCACGTCGACCCGGATCAGCCGGGCGGTGTTGGCGTCGGCCGGGGTGATGACCAGCAGGCTCTGGCCGTCCTGGCTGAACGAGACCACGTTGCTGGCGACCACGTCATCGGCCGGGAACGACATGAGCTCCCGCCACTCGGCCCCGGCCTGGTCGCGGACCATCAGGTTCATGCTGCCGTCCGGCAGCGGCGCGTAGGCGGCCCGGATGACCAGGTCCTCGTCGGCCTCGTAGCCCGCGAACCCCGGGTTCTTCTCGACCAGGGTCAGGTCGCCGGTGAGCAGGTCGAGCCGGTACACGTCGTGCAGCTGGGGGTTGTCACGGTTCAGGCCGACCAGGATGTCGGTCGGGAACTTCTTGTTCCCGGCCACCAGCTGGGCCTGGACCCCGGAGAACGGGGTCAGGTCCCGGCGCCGCATGGTCTCCAGGTTGACGTCGTGCAGCCGCCAGTTCTCATCCCCGCCGGTGTCCTGGATGTACAGCAGGTGCCGGGCGTCGTGGGCCCAGGTGAACATGCGGATGCCGCGGTCGTGGTCGTCGGTGACGACCTGCGCCGCTTCCCAGTTCACCGTGTCGTCCTGGCCCGGGTCAACGCGCAGCGGCGCGACCCAGACGTTCAGGACCCCGTCGTGCGGGGCGATCCAGGCCAGCCGGGTGCCGTCGGGGGACAGCCGCGGGAACGTGCGCTCCGGGTTGCCGAACAGGACGGTACGGGGGATGAGGTCGGTCATGCTCTCTGCCTACCACACCCGGCGGGGCGCCCCTTTCCCGTACCGCCCTTGTTCGCGATCAGCCGAGGCCGATGGCGAAGATGTGCATGGCCGCCACCCCGTTCACGCCAGTACGGCTACATCACCCAGGTTCCGCCCCGCACCGAATACACCGGCCGCTAATAACCGCGCCTCAGCTCGATGGCGGTCCGGGCTGGCCGGGGACGGGCACCATCGGGTTGCCGGTCACGGGCCAGCCGCCGACCCAGATCAGCGGGCGGGTCTGGATCCAGGCGTCGCCGCTGTCGTAGGCGTCGTAGTAGTGGTAGACCAGCTGCGGCGACGACGGGCCGCCCGCGCCGGGGCCGAACACGAACGGGGAGCCGGGGCCGATCATCCCGGCGTCGGCGCCCTGGACTTCCATGCCGCCGCCGTTCAGCATCGTGGTGCCGGCCGCGTCCACGTAGGGGCCGGTGATGCTGGCCGACCGGCCGACCTGGATGTGGTAGGTGCTGCTAATGCCCTGGCAGCAGTAGTCGACCGCGACGAACAGGTAGTAGTAGCCGCCGTGGTAGACGATCCCGGAGCCTTCCTCCGGGTCAGGGGCGGGCTTGGCGGCCAGCGAGTACACCGTGGCCGAGCTGGCGGGCTTGCCGGTGCTGCCGTCCAGCTTCAGCAGCTTGATGCCGCTCCAGAACGAGCCGAACGACAGCCACTTGCCGCCGGAGGCGTCGGTGACCAGTGACGGGTCGATCGCGTTGTAGTCGTCGGTGCTGCTGGACCGGAACACCTGCCCGTCGTCGGTCCAGTGGTAGCGCGGGCTGTGTGGGTCCAGCGTGGGGGTGGTGGCCAGCCCGATCACCGAGTTGTTCGACCCGAAGCTGGAGCCCGCGTAGTACAGGTGCCACAGCCCGCCGAAGTAGGAGATGTCGGGGGCCCACAGGTTGGGGATCGAGCCCAGCGCACTGGTGATCCAGGACGGCTGCTGGGCGAACACCGTGCCGGTGTACTGCCAGCTGCGCAGGTTGTGCGAGGTGCGGATCTGGATGTTGCCGTGGCCGATGGTCCCGGCCGGGTCCCCGGTCGAGAACACGTAGTAGGTGTTCCCCTGCCGGGCCATGGCCGGGTCATGGATGAACGTGTAAGGCTGCGGCACGCTGTCCGCCGTCCGCGCCCGGGCCGCGGCCCGGGCCTGAGCCGCCGCCGGGGCGGAATGCCCGGCCGCCGTGGCGAGGCCCGCCGTCCCTCCGGCCAGCACAGCGGCCAGCGTGACCGGCGCCATCGCCGCCAGCGCGGCCCGTCCGCCGCGCAGTCGCATCTTCATCAACGCACCTCCCAGAACCCCGGCCAGAGACTTGGGCGAACGTTCGCTCACATCGCCCAGAATCGAGCGTATGAGCCCATCGAATCCCCCACAAGGCCCAAATCCGGACGTCCTGGTCAGCGCGGCGGGCCGCCCGGAGAACCGGTCGGCCCGCCTGAACTGGCTGGCGCAGGTCAGAACTTGCCCGCCTTGACCTGGGCCAGGGACACCCGCGTGGGGTGGTAGTAGAACGTGCTGGCCGGCTGGCCCGCCCCGCTGTCGGACGTAGCGATGGGCAGGCCGGTGCGGGCGTCGATCACCGTCGACTCCTCGTCCCCGCCGGAGAGCTTGGGCCAGCTGTCGGACACCGTGAGCGTGGCCTTACCCGCCGTGGTGGTGTGGGTGACCTTGACGTTGGGCATGGTGGCCAGGATGCGGAGCACGCCCGCCCGGACGTTGGGGTTCTCCGGGGCCGCGGTCAGTGCGAAGTTCGAGTTCATCCAGATCAGGTTGTCGGTCTGCTCCAGCTTCTGCGCCGGGTTCAGCGGCTTCGGTGGCGTGTACTTGATGTGCTTTTCCTTGGCGACGGCCTTGAGCTTCTCGATCTCGTCCTGCCTGGCCTGGGCATTGACGGTGGCCGACGGTTTGCCACCCACGTAGTTGGCCACCGACATCTTGGCCCGCCCGGTGGCGACGTCGCCCTTCGCGGCCAGCAGCGCCGCCGCGATGGACCGCTTGAACGCGCCCTGGCCAACGTCCTGGCCGGAGGCGATCGACCGCAGCAGGTCGCTCTGGTCGTAACCCCAGTAGTAGGTGCCGTCGTTGAGGTACAGGTCAATACCGTTGGCGCCCGGGGTGGCGCTGGTCGGCGACTGGTTGCGGATCTCCATCGTCGCGTTGCCCGGCAGCGTGACCTGCGGGATCGCGATGTTCGCGGCCAGCTGGGCCAGCACCGGGTTCACGGCCGCCGGGGCCGTCTTGGCCCTGGCCGATGGAGTGCCACCGGCCGTCGCGTGCTGGCCGGGCGCCGACGACGACGTCGACGCGACCACCAGCACCACCGCCGCGGCCGCGGCACCCACGGCGGCCACGCTCAAGCCCGCGATACGGCCCCGTCCCCAGCGCGGCCGCCGGCCACGGGCGGCGGCGGCCGCCGGCACCTCGTCTTCCATGACCATGGCCGCTCGCAGGGTGGCCCGGGCCTCCTCGAACGCGTGCGGCCGCACCGGGTCGGCGGTCTTCAGGCCGCTCAGCAGGTCCATTTCGTCAACCATCAGTTGGGCTCCTTTACCGTGCTCTGATCGGCCAGCAGGGCGGCCATCCCCGGCGTGTTCCGCAGCGCCATCCGCGCCTGGTGCAGGCAGCGGCGCGCGCTTCCCGGTGGCATGCCGAGGACCCGCCCGGCGTCGGCGACGGTCAGGTCCTCCCAGGCGACCAGGGTCAAGATCTCCCGTTGCTGCGGCCGGAGCTGGGCCAGCGCCTGCCGCAGCGCCGACTCGACGTCGACGCGATGGTCCACCGCGGTCCATGGGTCCCAGCCGGAGGCCAGGCCGGTCACGTCCGCGCAGGGCTCCTCGGCCGGGCGGGATCGCCAGTGCCGCCGCAGGGTGTTGTGGGCCACACCGAACAACCACGGGCCCGCGCTGGGGAACGCCCGGTCGTAGCTGGCCCGCGAGGCCAGCGCGGCCAGCCAGACCTCGCCGAGAAGATCTTCGGCCAGGTCCCGGCCGGCCCGCCGCGCGAGGTAGGCCCCCACCGCTGCCTCGTGACGCCGGACCACCTCCACGAAGGCGTCTTCGTCGCCGTCGAGCGACCGGGCGATCAACTCCGAATCATCCGGATCGGATGTCATGGCCCTCCTCGTAGCTGGATTGCCTTACACCCAGTCATTGCCAGCCGGCGGGGAAAGCGTTCGGCCCTGGTCAGGACGGTGGGCCCGCGAGCGCCCGGCGCATCACGACCCGGGCCTGGCCCGCCCCGCCGTAGTCCTCGACCAGCGTCAGCGTGAAGCCGAGGGCCCGGTGGAAGGCCAGTGACCCTTCGTTCCCCGGGCTGGTGATGGCCTTCAGGGCCCGCGCCCCGCGGGCGGCGGCCACCTCGGTGAACGTCTCGTACAGCCGCCGGGCCAGGCCCAGGCCGCGGGCGTCGTCGCGGACCGCGGCGAGGTGGACATAGGCGTCCCGGGTCGGGGCCACGAACCCGAGCAGATAGGCCAGGATCTCGCCGTCGCGGCGGGCCACGAAGGCGGTGTCACCGAACTCGATCACGAACATCGGGTGGTGCAGGGCCCGCGGCCCCTCGCGGTCCCCCCAGAACCGCGGGTAGTCCTCCAGGATCTCGGCCAGGTCGGTGTCCCGGGCCCGGCCGATCGTCACCTCGGTCATGGTGCCCACCCTGGCCAGGGCCGGCCCGCCTGGCAAGGCGTTTCTCCCGGCCGGCCGCCTGGGGGGTCCTCGTGGACCCCGGCCCATCCGTAATACGGTCAGGACGTGAGCACAGTGGGCAGCTCGGTGGGCGGGACGCGGCGGACGACCCTGGCCGGGCGGCTGGCGCGGATGGGTTTCGCCGACGCGGCCGGGGCCGAGAAGCTGATTACCGCCGAGCTGGGTCTGGACCTGGACCCCACCGGCCACGGCCGGGACGAGGCCGTGCTGGCCGCGATCGCGGGCGCGGCCGACCCGGACCTGGCCGTGACCGGCCTGTCCCGGCTGGCCGGCGCCGGGCGGGGCGAGGACGTCGCCGACCTGCGGGCCACGCTGCGCTCCGAACCCGGTTTCCGGCAGCGGCTGATCGCGGTGCTCGGCGCCAGCGTGGGCCTGGCCGACCACCTGACCCGGCACCCCGGCGACGCGCTGCTGCTGCGCGGCGCGGACGGCGTCCGGCGGCCGGCCCCGGACGAGCTGCGGGCCTCGCTGGTGTACGCGGTGGCCGGCAACCCGCTCGACGAGTACCCGGTCTCCGATCTGTCCGCGCTGAACGGTACCGACCCGTCGGCCGCGCTGACCGCCGCCTACAAGCGGCACATCCTGCACCTGGCCGCCCGCGACCTGACCGGCGTGGTCACCGTGGACGAGGCGGCCGCCGAACTGGCCGACATTGCCTCGGCCGCGCTGTGCGCCGCCCTGTCGGTGGCCCGGGCCCAGCTGCCCGCGGGCTCGGCCCCAGCCCGGCTGGCCGTGATCGCCATGGGCAAGTGCGGCGGCGGTGAGCTCAACTACGCCAGCGACGTGGACGTGATCTTCGTGGCGGGCCCGCCGGCCCCGGCGGCCTCCGGGCCGGAGGCCACCCCGGAGCAGACCGACGCCGCCCTGCGCACCGCGACCCGGCTGGCCAGCAACATGATCAAGGTCTGCTCCCGGACCACCGCCGAAGGCATGGTGTTCCCGGTCGACCCCAACCTGCGTCCCGAAGGGCGCAACGGCCCGCTGGTCCGCACCCTGGCCAGCCACCTGGCCTACTACGACCGCTGGGCCAAGACCTGGGAGTTCCAGGCCCTGCTCAAGGCCCGGCCCGCGGCCGGCGACATGGAGCTGGGCCGGGAGTACCTGGACGCGGTGACCCCGCTGATCTGGCAGGCGGCCCAGCGGGAGAACTTCGTCGAGGACGTGCAGGCCATGCGGCGCCTGGTGGAGAAGACGCTGCCCCCGGACCAGGCACCCCGCGAGATCAAGCTCGGCCCCGGCGGGCTGCGCGACATCGAGTTCGCGGTCCAGCTGCTGCAGCTGGTGCACGGCCGCACCGACGAGTCCCTGCGCAGCCCGGCCACCCTGGCCGGGCTGGCCGCGCTGGCCCAGGGCGGCTACGTCGCCCGCGACGACGCCAGCGACCTGGCCGACGCCTACCGGTTCCTGCGCCAGGTCGAGCACCTGCTCCAGCTCTACCAGCTGAACCGGACCCACACCCTGCCCGAAGATCCCGCCGTCCTGCGCCGCCTGGGCCGGGCGGGCCGGGCCCTCCGCTCCATCGCCGCCAGCGAAAGCCAGTCCGCCGAACCCGCCCCGGCCGTGGCCGACCCGGAGGCCGAGTTCACCGAGCTGTGGCGCAAGCACGCCCGCCAGGTCCGGCGGCTGCACGAGAAGCTGTTCTACCGGCCGCTGCTGAGCGCGGTGGCCCGGCTGCCGGGGGAGGTGGCCCGGCTCACGCCATCCGCGGCCCAGGCCCGGCTGGAGGCGCTCGGCTACGTCGACCCGCCCGGGGCCCTGCGGCGCATCGACGCGCTGACCGCCGGGGTGTCGCGCCGGGCCGCCATCCAGCGCACGCTGCTGCCGGTGCTGCTGGGCTGGTTCGCCGACGCCGCCGAGCCGGACGCCGGGCTGCTGGCCTTCCACCAGGTCAGCGACGCGCTGGGCAACTCACCCTGGTACCTGCGGCTGCTCCGGGACGAGACCAAGGCCGCCGAGCGGATGGCCCGCGTGCTGGCTTCGAGCCGGTACGCGGCCGGCCTGCTGCTGCGGGCCCCGGAAGCGGTGGCGATGCTCGGCGAGGACACCGAGCTGATGCCCCGGTCGCTCGACGCCCTGCGGGCCGAGGCCGAAGCGGCGGTGCGCCGTCACGACGACGCCGAAGGCACGGCGGCCGCGGTCCGGTCGCTGCGCCGCCGCGAGCTGCTCCGGATCGCCGCCGCCGACCTGCTCGGGCTGCTGCCGCCGCCCGAGGTCGCCGATGCGCTGACCGCCGTGGCCGCGGCCAGTATCGGCGCGGCCCTGACCGCGGCCGTCCGCCAGGTCGAGCAGCAGTCCGGCGGGCCGCTGCCGACCCGGATCGCGGTGATCGCCATGGGCCGCTTCGGCGGCCACGAGATGGGCTACGGCAGCGACGCCGACGTGATGTTCGTCCACGACCCGCGGCCGGGTGCGGACGAGGCCGGCGCCGGGCGGGCCGCGCACGCCGTCGTCCAGGAGTTGCGCCGCCTGCTGACCCTGCCCGGCCCGGACCCGGCCCTGGTCGTCGACGCCGACCTGCGGCCCGAGGGCCGCCAGGGGCCGCTGGTACGCTCGCTCGCCTCCTACCTGGCCTACTACCGCCGCTGGTCCCGGCCGTGGGAGTCGCAGGCCTTGCTGCGGGCCGAGCCGGTGGCCGGTGACGCCGGCCTCGGCGCCGAGTTCACCGCGATGATCGCCGAGTTCCGCTACCCCGACGGCGGCATCGCCGAGACCGGCATCCGCGAGGTCCGCCGGCTCAAGGCCCGGATGGAGGGCGAGCGCATGCCGCGCGGGGTGGAGCCGACCCTGCACGTCAAGCTGGGCCCCGGCGGCCTGTCCGACGTGGAATGGACCATCCAGCTGTTCCAGCTCCGGCACGCCTTCGCCGTGCCCGGCCTGCGCACCACCCGCACCCTGCCCGCCCTGGCCGCCGCCCGCGAGGCCGGCCTGGTCACCGCGGCCGACCAGGCCACCCTGGCCCGCTCCTGGCAGCTGGCGGCCCGCATCCGGGACGCGGTGACCCTGGTCCGCGGCAGCGCCGCCGACACCCTGCCGACCGCGTACCGCGAGCTCAGCGCCGTGGCCCACGTGCTCGGCTACGGCCCCGGCGAAGGCCAGGCCCTGGAGCAGGACTACCGCCGGGCCGCCCGCCACACCCGCACCGTCATGGACCGCCTCTTCTACGGCTGACCCGAGCCCGTTCCACGGCTGACCCGAGCCCGCACTCGTGGCCAGTGCCGCCCCGGCCGCGTCACAGGCGCCCGTTGTCCCGCAGCAGGCGGAGGGCGTCGACGGTGAGGGAGCCGCGCCACTCGCATTCGGCGGCGGGGGACCAGGCCAGCCAGTTGAACGTCCAGCCGCCGTCGTCGAGCTGGGCCTGGGCCAGGTGGTCCAGGTGCGCCTTGATCGTGCCCTCGTCGAACAACGGCCGCGCGATCGAGTCCGGCCGCGGCGCGAAGTTCAGCGGGGAGTGGACCTCGCCGGGGTCGTCCGGGTCCAGGGTCACGATGCCGCTGCCGGTGATCATCGGCCCCAGCCGGTCCATGGCGGCCCGGGCCCGGTCCCGGTCGGGCACGTACTGGAGGAAGGCCAGCATCCCGGCCATCCCGTACGGTGTCGGCTCGGTCAGCGTGTCGATCCGCGTCCACATGACCTGGGTGGCGCCGTCCAGCCACGGGTGCCGGACCCCCCGCTTGTGCAGGGTGCCCGCCATCAGGCCGGTCTGGATGTCGTTGGCGGGCGGGGCGCCGTCCACACCCCGGGGGCCGGAGTCGGGCACCAGCCACGGGGCGTGCGGCCACTGGGCCATGCCCTCGTGCACGAACAGAACGCCGCCTTCGGCCGGGGCGGTGGCGGCCAGCCAGCCCAGGATGCCGTTCACGATCTCGGGGTCCCAGATGCCGGCCTCGTCCATGATGTGCAGGGCCACCTCGGCCGCGATCGGCTCGCTGGTCGGGGCGCGGCCGTCCGGCTCGAGCGCGTGCCCGAACCCGCCGTCGGCGTTGCGGTAGGCGGCCAGCGCGTCGCGTACCGGCTGGGCGGCACCGCCTTGGAACAGCCGCTCATACCGGCGCCGGTCGATGACGCGGGCGTTCGCGGCCAGGAACTGCACTGCCTTGTCGATGTCTGGAGTCGCCATGGCGGCCATTCCATCGCACCGGGCCGTCCGCCGTCTTGAACGAAACGGCCACCCCGGGTGGCATCCTGGTAGGTGTGGAGGTCGCAGCCGGATACCGGGAGTGGGTGCCACCGCCCGCCCTGCGCCCGCTGCTGGCCTGCCTGTGGTCCAGCCGCGAGCGGCCCGCGACCCTGGTGCTGCCGGACGGCTGCAGCGACCTGATCTGGCAGCAGGGCCGGGGCGCGTTCGTGGCCGGCCCCGATACCGGCCCGTCGCCCGCGGCCACGCCGGAGGGCGCGGTGCTGGTGGGCGTCCGGTTCCGGCCCGGGGCCGGCGGTGACCTGCTCGGCGTTCCCCTCAGCGAGCTGCGCGACCAGCGTGTCGACCTGGCCGACCTGCGGCCCGAGCTGGCCCGGGCCCTGCCCCCGGACCTGGATCCCGGCCAGGTGGCGGCCCGGCTCACCCAGCTGACCGGGCGGCTGGCCGACGACGGCCCGCCCGACCTGGCCTTGCTGCGGGCCTGCCGCCTGCTGGCCAGCCCAGCCGCGCAGGCCGGGGAGGTCGCCGCCGATGTGGGCCTGAGCCCCCGCCAGCTGCGCCGCCGGTCCGAGGCCGCGGTCGGCTACGGCCCCAAGCTGCTCCAGCGGGTGCTGCGGTTCCGCCGGTTCGTCTCGCTCATCGACACCACGGCCGGGGCCGCCGACCTGGCCGAAGCCGCCGTCAGCAGCGGTTACGCCGACCAGCCGCACCTGACCCGGGAGTCGGTCCAGCTGGCGGGCCTGACCCCGGCCGTCCTGGTCCGCGCCCGCCACCCGGCCGCGCGCCAGTCCGGCTGAGAACCGCCTCAGGCGGCATCGGGTTCGGCGATCATGGCGGTCCCGATCCGGCGGAAGCCCAGCTGCGTGTAGACCCGGGCCACGTCGTCGTCGGACGCGGCCAGGAACACCGTCTGCACGCCCCGGCGCTGGGCGTCGGCGGCCAGCGCGGCGGTCACCGCGCCGCCCAGGCCCATCCGCCGCGCGCTGGGCAGGACGCCGACCCCGGTGATCTCGGCCACGCTGGCCAGCGGCTGGCAGCTGCCCGCGCCGACCGGCCCGTCCTGGTCGAACGCGGCGGCCAGGACCGACTGCCCGGAGCTCAGCCGCTCGCGCAGCATGGTCATGACGCCCTCGTCGTGGCCGGAGGCGATCTTGTCCCGTTCGATGGCGCCGGCCAGCCCGGTGGCCGTGCCCGGGTGCTCGAACGCCACCGCGGGCACGGCCCAGACCCGGTCCAGGTCCGGCTCGTCGGGCGAGACGATGCGCACGGACAGGCCCGGTTCGGTCAGCGGCGGCGGGGTCAGGGTGCCCAGCACCATCAGCGGGTGGGCCCGCACGGCCAGCCCGGCCGCGGGTGCGGCCGCGCTCATGTGCGGTGCGGCCTCATCGATCCACTCGAACGACTCGGGGATCAGCAGCTCGCGCTGGCGGGCCCGGACGGCGCGGATGTCGTCGGGGGAGATGGCCGGGTCGCCGGCGCGGCCATGGCCCGGCCGCGGCCGGGCGTAGTACGGCCAGCCCGACCCCACCGGGACGAACAGCACCAGGGGCCCGATCTCCTCGGCCCGCGCCCGGCGCCGTGGCACCGCGTCGCAAAAGGCGTCGATCCGCTCGATGGTGCCGAACTCATCCACACCTCTACTCAACCCCATGAAGGGAGCCTACGCAGTTTTTCCGGCCGGCCCCTGTCCCGCTTTGAGCCTCAGCGCTCCCGGCGCCCCGGCGGGCACGACCGGGTGTCCCGGTGCCACGGGCGCCACCGGCTGGTAGGCGGCCCCGAGCGGCGGGCGGGGGTCCGCCCCACCCCGGTTCGGCCACAGGGCCATGGCCCGCTCGGCCTGGGCGGTGATGGTCAGCGACGGGTTGACGCCCAGGTTGGCGCTGACCGCGGCCCCGTCCACCACGTGCAGCCCGGCGTGCCCGTAGACGCGGTGGTAAGGGTCGATGACCCCGGTGGCCGCGGAGTCACCGATCGCGCAGCCGCCAATGAAGTGGGCCGTGGTCGGGATGCTGAACAGGTCCAGCCAGGTGCCGCCCGCGATCCCGCCCAGTTCCTCGGCCAGCAGCCGCACGGCCCGGTGCGCGGCCGGGATCCAGGCCGGGGACGGCACCCCGTGCCCGGGCCGGGACCGCATGGTCCAGCCGAACAGCCCGTGCCGGGGGCTGACGGTCACCGAGTTGTCGACGTTCTGCATGACCAGGGCGATGATCGTGCGCCGGGACCAGTTCCGCACGTTGGGCAGCCGGGCCACGTCCCACGGGCGCCGGGCCAGCTGGCCGCCGAACTTCAGCCAGCGCGGCACCGGGCCGCCCCCGTCGACCAGCAGCGTGCGCAGCAGGGCCATCGTGTTCGAGCCCGGACCGTACCGGGTCGGCTCGATGTGGGTGTGCTCGTCCGGGTGGAACGACGAGGTGATGGCCACGCCCCGGGAATGATCCGGGCCCCGGGACCGGAACCGCTCGACGCCCAGGATGGCCTCGGAGTTCGTCCTGGTCAGCGCGCCCAGGCGGCCGGACAGGCCCGGCAGCGCGCCGGTGGCCCGCATCCGGTGCAGCAGCTTCTGCGTGCCGTAGGTCCCGGCCGCGAACACCACCTGCGCCGCGGTCAGGCTGCGCCGCCGGCGTCCGCGAGGGCCCGGCGGCCCGGTGGTCACCGTGTCCACCTGGTAGCCGTTCCCGGACGGCCGGACCGCGGTGACCGTGGTCAGCGGGATGACCCGGGCCCCGGCCCGCTCGGCCAGGTACAGGTAGTTCTCGGTCAGCATGTTCTTGGCCCCGGTGCGGCAGCCGGTCATGCACGATCCGCACTGGGTGCAGCCGACCCGCCGCGGCCCGGCCCCGCCGAAATACGGGTCGGCCGTTTCCGCGCCCGGCTCGGCCCCGAAGTGCACGCCGACCGGGGTGAGCCGGAACGTATCGGCCCGGCCCATCCGCTTGGCCACCGCGGCCACGGCCTCGTCGGCCGGGGTCATGGTCGGGTTGTCGGTCACCCCGAGCATGCGCCGGGCCTGGTCGTAGTAGGGGGCCAGCTCGGCCCGCCAGTCGGTGATGTGGCGCCACTGCCGGTCGTCGAAGAACGGCCGCGGCGGCTCGTAGAGCGTGTTCGCGTACACCAGCGAGCCGCCGCCCACCCCCGCCCCGGCCAGCACCAGGACCCGGGCCCCGCGCCGCCCGCGCAGCAGGTGGATGCGCTGGATGCCGGTCAGGCCGAGCGCGGGTGCCCACAGGTAGCGCCGGGTCTGCCAGGAGGTCCGGGGGAGAGCCTGGTGCCGTTCGCGCGGGTCGGTGGCGGCCGGGTCGTCGAACCGCTGCCCGGCCTCGATGACCGCCACCCGGTAGCCCTTCTCGGTCAGCCGCAGCGCGGCCACGCTGCCGCCGAAACCCGAGCCGATGACGATGACGTCGTAGTCGGGGTCACCCATGCCCTGAACCCTAGACCGGGCCCGGCCGGATTACTACCCGCCAGTAACATTCGATATCTGCGGGGTTTTAGGCCGAGTTCTTGTGACCCCGGTCCTGCCCGGGCCTGGGCCCGGTGTAGCTGGCGCCCCGGGCCTGGCCAAGCTGGGCCACCACGCGATCCTCGCCCTCAGCCTCGCCGGCCTGTTCGGCCAGGGGCACGGGCCGGGGCTCCGGGGCTGAGCCGGCCGCCATCGGGCTGACCGGGGCGCGCCCGCGCCCGCGAAGCCCAGGAATGCCATTGCGTCGCATGGGCACCAGCCATACGAACAGCGCGATCACCACCGCCACGGCGACGTCTTCGACGATCATCGCGATCATTGGCCAGCCCCTGTATCCAGACGGCTACGCTACGTGTCTCCCTACAGTGCCACGGCTAACACTGAATGTAAAGATATTCTCACCGAGAGTGGCATAAGGCAGGTCAGATGGTGTTTTGCACCGAACCTGCCGAACGTCCCACATAACTAGATTGTGCTCTCCCGGCGGCGAAGTATGCCGAAACCCGCAAACTAAACAAAGAACCCTATTCGCCTGAATCAGGCCGGGGGCCGGGCGGCCACTGTCCGGAGTAGGCGGCGTGGGCGATGGCCACGGCCACCGCCGCCACCACGCTCGGGTAAGCCCGCGGCCTGCAGCCAGGCCGCCGCCTGCTCCCGCGAGCCCAGTTCGTCCTGGCCGGCCTCCCGGTCCGCGGTGGCGGCGAACGCCTGAACGTCCTGCAGAGCGCGGGCGGCGGGGGAATCGGCCTCAGACCCGATCATCATCCGATCGTAACCGGATGGTCACGGTCACGTACCGGGATCCGGGGCGGAATAGCCCGCGACCGGGCCTGGTTGAGGATAGATGCAAACGCATATATAACTACTCCGCAGGAGCTGAGCATGCAGTTCGGGATCTTCTCGGTCAGCGACATCACCCGGGACCCGGTCTCCGGCGAGACGCCGAGCGAGGCCGAGCGCATCGACGCGATCGTGCAGATCGCCCAGAAGGCTGAGGACGTCGGCCTCGACGTGTTCGCGATCGGTGAGCACCACAACCCGCCGTTCTTCTCGTCCGCGCCGACCACGCTGCTGGCGGCCATCGCCGCCACCACCAAGCGGCTGATCATGTCCACCGCCACCACGCTCATCACCACCAACGACCCGGTGCGCATCGCCGAGGAGTACGCGATGCTGCAGCACCTGGCCAAGGGCCGGGCCGACCTGATGCTCGGCCGCGGAAACACCGCTCCGGTCTACCCGTGGTTCGGCCAGGACATCCGGCAGAGCCTGCCGCTGGCCCTGGAGAACTACAACCTGCTCCACCGGCTGTGGCGCGAGGACGTGGTCGATTGGGAGGGCTCGTTCCGCACCCCGCTGCAGGGGTTCACCTCGGTGCCGCGTCCGCTGGACGACGTGCCCCCGTTCGTGTGGCACGGCTCGATCCGCACCCCCGAGATCGCCGAGCAGGCCGCGTACTACGGCGACGGCTTCTTCGCCAACAACATCTTCTGGCCCAAGGAGCACTACATCCAGCTGATCCGGTTCTACCGGCAGCGTTTCGAGCACTACGGGCACGGGACCAAGAAGCAGGCCATCGTCGGCCTGGGCGGCCAGGCCTACATCGCCCACCGGTCCCAGGAGGCCAAGGCCGAGTTCCGGCCCTACTTCAACGAGGCGCCGGTCTACGGTCACGGGCCGTCCATGGAGGACTTCATGGACCTGACCCCGCTGTCGGTCGGCAGCCCGCAGGAGGTCATCGACAAGACGCTGACCTTCCGCGAGCACTTCGGCGACTACCAGCGCCAGCTGTTCCTGGTCGACCACGCCGGGCTGCCGCTCAAGACCGTGCTGAACCAGCTGGACCTGCTGGGCGGGGAGGTCATCCCGGTGCTGCGCAAGGAGATCGCCGCCCGCCAGGACCCGGAGACCCCCGAGGCGCCGACCCACGCCAGCCTGGTCCGGGCCAAGTACGGCACCGGGGCCCCCCGCCGGCCGCGGCCCAACGCCAACCGGGGCGACAACGTCACCGGCGGCTCGCCCTACCAGGACACCGAGGAAACCGCCGCGTGACCACTCCGCGCGTGATGCCCGCTCTCGCCAACGAGGCCTGGGAACAGCTGCTGGCCGCGTACGGCACGCTGATGCGCCTGTACGCGGCCGAGGACCGCTGGGACGAGGTGTCGATGCGTGAGTACGACGTGCTCTACACGCTGTCCAAGTGCCCCGCCCCGGTGCGGCTGTCCGAGCTGAACCGGCACGTCCTGCTCAGCCAGCCCGCCCTGTCCCGGCTGGTCGACCGGCTGGCCGAACGCGGCCTGGTCGACCGCTGCACCGACCCGGCCGACGGCCGCGGCGTCCGGCTCTCGCTCACCGCGGCCGGCCGGGCGGTCCAGCAGCGGGCCGGCCGGGGCCACGCCCGGACCGTGGCGAGGGCCATGACCGCGGGCCTCAACCACGACGAACTCGGCCAGCTGGCGGCCTTGTGCCGCAAGCTGGCCGCTGCCCACGACAAGGATCTGACGTGACCGATACCTTCCGGCTCGCGGTGGTCAGCGCGGGGACCAGCGACCCGTCCTCGACCCGGCTGCTGGCCGACCGCATCACCGAGCGCACCGTGGACCTGGCCCGCCGCCGCGGCCACACGGTGACCACGACCGTGGTCGAACTGCGCGAGCTGGCCGCCGACATCTCCAACGCGGTGGTGTCCCAGCTGATCACGCCCCGGCTGCGCCAGGCCATCGACGCCCTGGGCGCGGCCGACGGGCTGGTGGTCAGCACCCCCGTGTACAAGGCCGGGGCCAGCGGCCTGTTCAAGGCGTTCTTCGACCTGCTCGACAACGATCTGCTGATCGGCAAGCCGGTGATACTGGCGGCCACGGCCGGCACCGCCCGGCACGCCCTGGTCGCCGACGACCAGCTGCGCCCGCTGTTCGCCTACCTGCGCGCCCTGCCCGTGCCCACCTCACTGTTCGCGGCCCCCGAGGACTGGGCCGACCCGGCCCTGAACCAGCGCGCCGACCGGGCCGCCCGCGAGCTGATCCTGCTCATGGAGAGCGGCTTCGCCCGCGCCGTCCGGGACGAGTCCTGGGACAGCTACCAGCACGAGTTCGGCAGCGCCGCGGCCGGCGCCGAGCCCGCCATCGACCTCGACACCGACCTGATGCGCCTGGCCACGGGCGGATCAGCCCGGCGCAACGGATCCGGGCCTGACCGGACGTGAGGGTGCCCGATCGCACCCGCCGGGCGGCCCGCCTGGCGGTGATCGGAGGCCTGTCGTCCTTCGGCCCGCTCTCGCTGGACCTCTACCTGCCCGCCCTCCCGCAGGTGGCCAGAACCCTGCACACCAGCGACGGCGCCGCGCAGCTGAGCATCTCGTGCTGCCTGGCCGGCCTGGCCATCGGGCAGTTCGTGTTCGGTCCCCTCGGTGACCGGTTCGGGCGGCGGCGCCCGCTGCTGGCCGGGGTCAGCCTGTGGACGGTGGCGGCGCTGCTGTGCGCGGTGGCCCCGAGCGTCACGGCCCTGGTCATCCTGCGGCTGATTCAGGGGTTCGGCGGCGCCGCGGGCCTGGTGCTCAGCCGCGCCGTCGTCCGTGACCTGTACGACAACACCGCCCTGGCCCGCGCCTTCGCCGTGGTCGCCCTGATCAGCAACATCACCCCGGCCGTGGCGCCGGTGGCCGGCGGTGTGCTGCTGCACGTGATGTCGTGGCGCGGCCTGTTTCTCGTGCTGACCGGGGCCGGGGTGGTGCTGATCGCGGGCACCACGCTGTTCCTGCCGGAGTCCCTGCCGGCCGGCTATCGCCAGACCGGCAGCCTCCGGGCCACCGGCCGCCTGGCCCGCACCCTCGTCGCTGACCGCCTGTTCGTCCGGGCGGTGAGCGCCCTGGTGCTGGCCAGCGCGATGCTGTTCATCTACCTCTCGCTCAGCTCGGTCATCCTGCAGCGCGATTACGGCCTGAGTACCAACGCCTTCGCCGCGATGTTCGCGGTCAACTCGGTTGGCATCATCACTGCCGGGTCGCTGACCGTACGCCTGCTGCGCCGGTTCCCGCCCCAGCGGCTGCTGGGGGTGGGCCTGGGGGCGGCGCTGGCCGGAGCCGCGGGTCTGTGCGCGGTGGTGGCGACCGGCGCCCCGACCTGGGCCGTACTGCCGTTCCTGTTCGTCTGCGTGGCCACCATGGGCACCATCATTCCCACCGCCACCAACCTGGCCATGCTCAACCATCCGGAGGCGGCGGGCGCGGGCTCAGCCCTGCTCGGCGGTGCCCAGTACGCCGTCGGGGGCCTGGCCGGCCCCCTGGTCACCCTGGCCGGCGACTCCGCCCTGGCGATGGCGGTCGCCATGGCCATCTCCGCGGGCGGCGCCGTCGCCGCCTGGACCGGCCTGCGCGCCCGAACTGAACAAGGGCGGAACCCCGGCCCGATGCCCGCGGATTCCAGCGTGCATTGAGTGGCATTGGCCGCTGGCCGCTGGCCGTCGGCATTGCCGGGGTGCTGGTCGGTGTGGTGACACTGGCGCCGAGTAAATGGGGTCTTGGTCTGTCGGTTGTCGCGCTCATTGTTGGTTTCGGCATGTTCATTCGGGACGTGATGCTTGCGCGTCAGCAATGGTCGCGCCTGCAATGTGTCGCCGTCGCTTCACCGACCGGATGCTGCAAGAGGGCCCTATTCTGGTGGAGACAGATCCGACGCCATACCGGTTGCCGGCCGAACTGCGCGAGGTGGCACCGGTTGCGCTCCGGACCATGCGCGCCGGTCGAGTGATCTTCGATGGGCCCATGCTCGGACTGCGAGATGACTTGCGCCGTCCGGCAGCGGCACCCTTGAACCCGATGACCTGACTGCTGCAGGTACCGGCGCATTCCTACAGGATGTGCTGGTGCACGGTATGGAGCGTGAGCTGTGCGAGGAGACTGGCGTCGGTGTCGATGATGTGCTCGAAACGCGGGTGATCGGCTTTGGGCGGTGGCTGGAACGTGGTGCCAAGCCGGAGTTCTTCGGGGTTACAACGTTGAAGATATTGGCGAAAGATGTCGCTGCGGCGAAAATCAGCGCAGGCGAGACCATTTACACCGAGCGGGTGAGCGCGGTGTTCGTGGACTTGCCCCGGCTACGGCAAGAACTCGACGATGGGTATTCAGTTGATCAGGCTCCGAGTTGCCCGCCGGTTGTCCGCGACTCTGGTTCACTGCCACTGATTGCCGGGCTGCGTAGCCCTTGCCTTGGGTAGCCACCGTGCCTGGATCGACGCGAGGTCCGGTGCCTCCATCAGCGTCACCGCTGACGCAGGGCTCGGTCGAGGCCGTCGAGGATAAGGTCGAGCCCGTATTCGTACTCGCGGCCGTAGTCGTATCCGGGCTGCAGGACATGGTCGGTGGTGAACTCGGCCAGATGCGGGTACTGATCCGCGGGAAATGGCGCGAGTATCGCCTCCGCGAGCTCAGAAGTCTGCGGGCCCGTATCGAAGGGCAGGCTCGCTTCCTGCAGCGCGAAACCGTAGATGTAGCTGTCGAGGACGGCGTAGGCGTGGGCGGCCAGGGCGACCGGGAAGCCCGCCCGGCGCAGGCAGCCGAGGACGGCGTCGTGGTGGCGTAGCGTCGCCGGACCCGGCGAGGTCCGTGACTCCATCAGGCCGATGGCCCATCGATGGCGCGAGAGGACGGCCCGGATCGCGATCGCCCGTTCGCGCATCGCCAGCCGCCAGCCGGCCGCATCGGACGGCAGCTCGATCTCGCTGAACACCAGGTCGATGAGTCCGTCCAGCAGGTCCGCCTTGCTGGGGACGTGGTTGTACAGGGACATCGCCTCGACCCCGACCGCCTCGCCGAGCTTGCGCATGCTGAGCGACTCGATCCCGCTGGCGTCGGCCAGGGCGAGCGCGGCCAGCAGCACCCGGTCGCGGGTCAGCGGGGTCCGGGGCTCTGCCCTGCGTCGAGCCGGTGCCGCCATGTGCGTTTCCTCCCGCTGCCGCCTTGACCAACTTACAACGTAAGTATACGTTACTTACATTGTAAGTAACGAGCATCGGAGCGACGATGAAGGCAGTAGCGCAGCACGAGTCGAGGCCGGCCCAGGAGAGGGCGACGATGCTGGCCGTGGTCCAGGACCGGTACGGCGAGGCGGGGGATGTGCTGCGGCCGGAGGAGACCGCCCGCCCGGCCATCGGCCACGATGAGGTGCTGCTGCGAGTGCACGCCGCTGGCGTCGACCGGGGCGTATGGCATCTCATGACCGGCCTGCCCTATCCGGTCCGCCTGGCCGGGTACGGGATCCGCGCGCCCAAGACGCGGGTGCGCGGCCGGGAAGTCGCGGGCCGGGTTGAGGCGACCGGCCCGAACGTGACCAACTTCCAGGCCGGCGACGAGGTGTTCGGCATCGCCGAGGGCGCCTTCGCCGAATACGCATGCGCCCAGCCAGGAAAGCTTGCGCCCCGGCCGGACAGCCTCACCGCTGTACAGGCGGCGGCCGTTTCCGTCTCTGCTCTGACCGCGCTGCAGGCGGTCCGTGATCACGGGCACGTCCAGCCCGGGCAGAAGGTCCTGGTCATCGGCGCGTCGGGTGGCGTCGGCACGTTCGCCGTGCAGATCGCCCGGGCCTACGGCGCCGAAGTCACCGGTGTCTGCAGCACCGCCAAGATGGATCTGGTCCGGTCCATCGGCGCGGACCAGGTGGTCGATTACACCCGGGGCGGCATCACCGACGGGGCGCATCGCTACGACGTCATACTCGACACTGGCGGGAACCGCCCCCTGCGGCAGCTTCTCGGCGCCCTGACCCGCGACGGGACGCTGGTCATCGTCGGGGGTGAGACCGGCGGCCGGTGGCTCGGAGGCTTTGACCGCGCCCTGCGGGCGCCGGTGCTGTCACGGTTCGTCCGGCCGCGGCTGGCCGCGGTCATGTGCTCAGAGAACGCCGCCGACCTGCTCGTGCTGACCGAGCTCATCAACTCTGGCCGGATGAGGCCGGTCATCGACAAGACCTACCCGCTGAGCCAGGCCCCCGACGCCATCCGGTACCTGGAGGAAGGCCGCGCCCGCGGCAAAGTCGTCGTCACCATCTAACCCGTAGTAGAGCTCGAACTATGACCAGTGATGGAGCTACCTGCCGGTATGGTCCTGACCTGGGGGCTTCTTTGCTCCTCGGGGCCGGTGCCCGTACCTGAGTCCCTTCGGCGTCGTTGACGCAGGGACAAGGCTTTTGCCGGTCGGACACGTACGTTCAGCGGGCCATCCCCGGGTCTCACTCGGCCCTCGTGTGTTCTCACTCGCGACGGGTGATCCCCGGCCGGCCGCTTTCTGCCAGGTTCGGGCTATGAGCAGCGTGAAAGTCAACGCGGATAACTTTGCCCGGGCTGAGACTGACCGGATGTTCGCTGCGATCCAGACGCAGGCGGGCGGGGTGAACCGGTGGTTCCACTACCGGGAGCCGACCCCGGTTAATCAGCAGACCGTGATCCGGATGAACCGCGACACGCTCTACAGCGCCGCTGTGGTAGATCTCTCCGCCGGAGCCACGGTCACCATCCCGGACGCGGGCGGCCGGTACGTGTCGGTGATGGTCGTCAACGAGGACCACTACATCAACCCGGTCTTCCACGACCCCGGCGAGCACGAGCTGACCCTTGACCAGTTCGCCACGCCGTACGTGCTGGTGGCGGCCCGGGTGCTGGTCGACCCGCCCGACCCCGCCGACGTGGCCGCCGTCAACGCGCTGCAAGACCAGCTCGGCGTCAAGGCCGGATCAGCCCAGCCGTTCACCGCGCCGGACTATGACCAGGCCAGCCTGGATGCGACCCGGGGCGCCCTGCTGGAGCTGGGCAGCGGCCTGTCCGGCTACGAGCACTCTTTCGGCGCCAAGGATGAAGTCGACCCTGTGCACCACCTGATCGCCAGCGCGGGTGGCTGGGGCGGGCTGCCCGACCATGAAGCCACCTACCTCAACGTCAACCCCGGCCTGCCGCCCGGCGAATACCAGCTGACGGTACGGGACGTCCCAGTGGACGGCTTTTGGTCGATCACGCTGTACAACGCCAAGGGATACATCGAGCCCAACGATCGCGGCGCCTACAGCGTTAACAACCTCACCGCCACCCCGAACCAGGACGGATCGGCTACCGTCCACTTCGGCGGCTGCGGCGACGGGCGGCCCAACTGCCTGCCCATCACGGACGGCTGGAACTACCTCATCCGCCTGTACCGGCCTCGGCCCGAGATCCTCGATGGCGCCTGGACCTTCCCCGCCATCGAACCCGGCTCCTGACGCTGCCCCGCCGCGTAGCGGCGCGCCGCCTGATCTGAGAACGGCATAATCCGGCATTGTGTCTCGTGGTCAGCTTCGGTTTAGCCAGCCATCGTGGCACCAGACTCAGCACCGCAAGACCACCAAGCCACCCCTCGAAACCCGGGGGACCTGCCGCATGACCGACAACCATCGCGGGCTGCGGCGTCATCACAATCACCAGCACACCTAGGGACCGTCGCACATCAAGCGAAGCCGATGTGTCACGCATCAAGTGGAGCTAGGCATCGGGACCATGAGCTTGGAATGACCGGGCTGTCCGATCAGTCAGCAGTGACTATTGTGCCGATCTCGTACCAGGATTAGTGTCGGTTATCGAGGAACAATGTCGTTCTGGGGGAGGTCAATGTTGACAATTCTTCTGCCGGTCCTCGTTTGCTGGCAGTGACCGCGGTCACTGCCGGGGGCATCGGGTACCTGTTGTTCTCGCTCAGCGGGCCGCGCAATTGCCCGAGCCCAGCCGATATCAGCCTGGCGCCGCTGGCCCCTCGAGGCCGGTGATCCTGGTCATTTCCAGTGCCGCCCCTAGCGGCGGCCTCACCTGTAACGCAGCCTTCGCAGGGCCCACCTGTGGGGGTTGCCGCTGGGTGGCTACTCGATGGAGTGTTCAGTAAGGGGGATGTTCAGGGCGTTGAAGTGATCCTCCAGGGCATCCGCACCACGCTGCCCAGCGGGGGCACCTTCAGCTACGGCGGCCTGGCGCCCTGACCCGTCCCGCCCGCTGATTCACTGCAACGAGTGAGCTGCCCGGCCACAGATCCGCAGCCGGGCACCCGGCCCGGCTGTAGTTCCGGCGGTTGGGAAGGACAACATTAATGAAAGCCATGCGCTCCAAGATCGCAGTGCTGCTGTCGCTGCTATCCCTGCCGGCGATGCTCCTGGTCGCCACCGGGGGGCCGGCAGCGGCTGCGCCGCACCACAGCGCCGCGGGCGCTGTTACCTCATCAAGCCTGGGATCATTCAAGCCGACCTTCGCCGGCCCGGCCGCCACGGGCTGTACCAGCAACTGCTCCCTGCTGAGCGGCCCGGTCAATTCACCGTCTACCGCAGCGGCCGCGTCGGGCCACCAGCTGGGCGCCTCTGGGCAAGCCGGGAAATCCGAGCCCGCGCGCGCGATGCCGCCGGCGGATCTCCGGCAGCTCCATATCACCGCGGCGCAGCGGCGCCAGCTCGACGCCAACAGCCCCTCGAACCCGCTCCCGTCGGTCAGCTGCGTGCCCCTGCGGCCGGGCTGTGACAACATCAGCACCTCGGCGGGTGGCGCCACCGCCGTGAAGGGCCTGAACGCGGTCGACAGCGGGTCGCTGCCCACCAACCCCAACGGCGACATCGAGCCTCCGGACCAAGGCCTGTGCGCTGGCAACGGGTCAGTGGTCGAGACCAACAACATCGGCGAGATCCTGGTCCTGAACACCGCCTTGAAGCGCCAGTCCGCGCCGATCTCGCTCGACACGATCATGGGACTCACGACGAAGAACTGGAGCAGCGGCGGGGATCCCTCCTGCCAGTATGACTCCTCCAACGGCGGCCACTGGTTCTTCACCGAGATCGTGTCGGCCAGCCCGGAGTCCAAGGGCGGCGCTTTCACCGGCTGCTTCGCGGGTGTGGCCAACGAATGCTACGAGGGCATCGCGGTCACCGACGGCTCCAGCCCGTTCGGCCCCTACCACGTGTACTTCTCCAACGCCGACTACAACCCGGCCGAGCCGGGCTCCCCGTCCCTGCTCAATGACTTCGCGAAGATCTCGGTGACCCGGGACGCCTTCCTGCTGTTCTATGACGAGTTCCCCCTTCTCCCGTCGACGCTGCCTGGCTTCGGCGGCGGTTTCTTCAACGGGGCGCAGGAGTTCGCGTTCGGCAAGAACGCGCTGGAGCACGGCCTGCCCGTCAAGCTGGCCAACGGGAAGCCGAACCCGTCGGTCACGGTGGCGAGCGAGAACATGGGCCTGATCCGCACCCCGGACGGGACCTGCGCCCGCGACAACGTGCTGCACGAGGGCGGCATCACCTGCTGGGTGGCAGACATCCCGGCGCAGCCAGTGGCGGGCCAGTTCGACAACGCCCACGGCGGCACCGGGTTCATGCTGGGCTCGCTGGACTTCTACGGGTTCGCGGCGGTTTCGCCGACTTCCGGTGACAACCGGATCGCGGCGTGGGCCTGGACCGGGCTGTCCGCCCTGAACAGCAATGGCTGTGCCAGCTGTGGCGCAGGCATCCGGTTCACCGGCCAGCTCTTCTCCGGCGTCAATCGCTACTACGATCCCGAACTGACAGTGAACGGTTTCGCGGCCTCCGTCGGCGCGCAGAAGACCGGCCCGATACCGCTGGGCGATGACTGCAGCGTCCTGCCCGGCACGACGGGCCCTTGCCCGGAGGGCGGAATCAACTCCAACGGCGACTTCCTGTTCCAGGTCTCGCAGGCGCAGGGCCAGATGTGGGGCGGCACCAACACCCAGATCGCGCAGACGTACACCAGGGCCAGCGCGGAGATCCGCCAGGGCGCGGTGTACTGGGTGGTTGGCACCCGCTCGTTCGACCAGACGGGCAGGTTCACCCTGACCAGCCAGGGGTACGTCACGGCCAAGCATGAAGACCTGGAGTACCCGTCCATCGCCGCGACGCCCACCTCCGGCGGCCGGGCGATCATGGACTTCACGCTGAACGGCAACGGCGGCCCGACCGGCGCCGACCACGGCGGCTTCTACCCGAGCAGTGCCTTCGGCCGGCTGACCAGCACCTCCGGCGGCCTGCTCAAGTCCACGGTCAACGTCGCGAATCTGGGCAAGTCCCCGCAGGACGGCTTCAGCGAGTACCAGGGCTACCCGGGTCCGACCCGCCCCCGCTGGGGCGACTACAGCTGGGGCCTGTTCGTACCGGGCACCGGCGGGCGGATCTACTTCGCTAACGAGTACATCCAGTTCCCGAACTGCACCGGGTCCGCGTTCAACCCCACGGCCATCGGTACCTGCGGCGGGACCAGGGACGGCATAGCCAACTGGGGGACGTCGGTCAACTACGTCACCCCATAACACAACCCCGGCCAGATAATGGGTGACGCACCTCGCAACCACCGCGAGGTGCGTCACCCCAAACGGGTCACACGTCGTAGTAGAGCTCGAACTCGTGCGGGTGCGGGCGCAGCCGCATCGGGTCGATCTCGTTGCTGCGCTTGTAGCTGACCCAGGTCTGGATCAGGTCCTCGGTGAACACACCGCCCTCGGTGAGGTAGGAGTGGTCGGCCTCGAGCGTCTCGAGGACCGCCTCCAGCGACCCGGGAACCTGGGGGATGGCCAGCGCCTCGTCCGGCGGCAGCTCGTACAGGTCCTTGTCCACCGGCTCCGGGGGCTCGACCTTGTTCTTGATGCCGTCCAGGCCCGCCATCAGCATGGCCGGGAAGGCCAGGTACGGGTTGGCCGACGGGTCCGGCACGCGGAACTCGATCCGCTTGGCCTTCGGGTTGGTCCCGGTGATCGGGATGCGCACGCAGGCCGAGCGGTTCCGCTGCGAGTACACCAGGTTGACCGGCGCCTCGAACCCCGGTACCAGCCGATGGTAGGAGTTCAGCGTCGGGTTGGTGAACGCGAGCAGCGACGGGGCATGCTTGAGCAGGCCGCCGATGTAGTACCGGCCCAGGTCCGACAGCCCGGCGTAGCCGACCTCGTCGTAGAAGAGCGGCGAGCCGTCCTTCCAGATGCTCTGGTGGCAGTGCATGCCCGAGCCGTTGTCGCCCATGACCGGCTTGGGCATGAACGTCACGGTCTTGCCGTTCTTGTCGGCCACGTTCTTGATGATGTACTTGAACAGCATCAGCCGGTCGGCCGTGTTCAGCAGCGAGCCGAACCGCATGTTGATCTCACCCTGGCCCGGGCTGCCCACCTCGTGGTGCTGCATCTCGACCTGGATGCCCGCCTCGATCAGCGTGCGGGTCATCTCCGAGCGCAGGTCGGTGTAGTGGTCGATCGGCGGGACCGGGAAGTAACCGCCCTTGTAGGGGGGCCGGTGCCCGAGGTTCCGGCCGCCCTCCTCGCTGCCGGTGTTCCAGGCGCCCTCGACCGAGTCGATGTAGTAGTAACCGGCGTTGGGCGCCGTCTCGAACCGCGCCGAGTCGAAGATGTAGAACTCCGCCTCCGGGCCGAAGAACGCGGTGTCGCCGATGCCGGTGCTCTTTAGGTACTCCTCGGCCTTGCGCGCGATGTTGCGCGGGTCACGGGAGTAGGGCTCCTGGGTCAGCGGGTCGTGCACGAAGAACGTCAGGTTCAGCGTCTTGTAGGACCGGAACGGGTCCAGCACGGCGCTGGTCGGGTCCGGGAGGAGGAGCATGTCCGACTCGTGGATCTCCTGGAAACCGCGGATCGAGGAGCCGTCGAACATCAGGCCGTTGGTGAACACGTCCTCGTCGAAGACCTCGACCGGCACCGTGAAGTGCTGCATGGTGCCAGGCAGGTCACAGAACCTGACGTCAATGAACTGGACCTTCTCATCCGCGACGAATCTCAGGACCTCGTCGGCGTTCTGGAACATTAACCCTCCCTGAACCGGGCACATATCAGTATTCAGCGGCACGCTGGGGGACGCTCAGACTTGGACGCTAGACGTCGGCAATTTCCGCGCCGTGTCTCTTGTGTTTCGCACATGTTACGCATGGCCACCCGGCCCGGCTGTCTCAGCCCGTGCCGGCGGGCCGGCCCGGAGAGATACCGTTGGTGACGTGGCCGACGAACAACTGGCCGGTGCGCGCCCGGCCCGGACCGCGCCCGCGAAGGGTGCACCGCAGTTCTCTTCCTACCCCGGCGAGAAGTACGGCCTGCCCGAGGACGGCCCCACTTCCGTGCCGGGCCTGGGCCGCCGCCTGGCCGCCCTGTTCATCGACTGGATCCTCTGCACCATCATCGCCGTCGGGCTGCTGCGCTCGCAGTACTGGACGCTGGCCCTCTTCGGCGCCGAGACCTACATCCTGATGGTGCTGACCGGCACCACGATCGGCAAGCGCGTCCTGGGCATGCGCGTCGCCCGCCTGGACGGCAAGCCGGTCGGCCTGGGCTGGGGCCTGGTCCGCACGATCTTGCTGCTGGCCGTGGTGCCGCCGCTGGTGATCGACCGCGACCGGCGCGGGCTGCACGACAAGGCCGCCAACACCATCGTCGTCCGCATGTGACCCTGCCCGCGATGAGGCGGCGCCGCCCGTGGCGTGACCTCAGCGGGCGCGGGGCCGGGGCATCTTGGGCTGGCGGGCGTTGCGGGGGACGGGGCCCTTGGGGGCCTGGAGCGACGGGGGCAGGGCCTTGAGGCGGTAGTTCAGGTCTGCGACCTGGGTGCCCTTGAGGTCGCGAGGGAGCTTCATGATCTTGCGCTGCAGCCGGCGGAGCGGGACCTGACCCTCGCCGTCGCCGACCTGGAAGTCGAACACCGGGACGTCGAAGGCCACGCGGGCGACTCTCTTCTTCTCCGCGGCCAGCAGGCCGGGCAGGCGGTTGGGGGAGCCCTCGCCGATCAGGACCACGCCGGGCTTGCCGACCGCCCGGTGGACCACGTCCATGTTGCGGTTGGCGGCGATGGCTGGGGTCACGGTCCAGCCGCCGCGCATGCTCTGCAGGACGGCGGCGGCCGCGCCGGGCTGGCCCTCGATCGAGGAGTACTGCGCGGTCTGCGCGAACCGGCCGAACAGGAACACCGACACGACGATGCCGCCGAGCACGCCCAGCGGAATCAGGAATCCGGCCTGCCCGGTGAGCAGGCCAACGACGACCAGCACGACCAGTACCGCCACGCCGCTGCCGATGACGATCGGGAGCGCCCGGGGGTTGGCCTTGTGCACCAGACCGGCCACCATACGTATCTGCGCGATACGCCCGGGGGTCGCCTCGTCGTCCGCGTTCTTGTCCTTCGCCATGCCTGGCAGGATAAGGGTTTCTGACCTCGGGAGCGAAACCGGCCCGCGCCGGGAATCCCTATCGCAACCTGTGCCTCAGCCGAGGGGCCCCGGCCCCATTCAGCTGGCCGCGGACGCGCGCTGCTCGACCGCCTGCCGGTAGAGCCGTCCGGCTCGGTAGGAAGACCGGACCAGCGGGCCCGACATGACGCCCGCGAACCCCAGCTCCAGGGCTTCTTCGCGCAGCTCCACGAACTCCTCAGGCTTGACCCAGCGCTCCACCGGGTGGTGCCGCGGCGTCGGCCGCAGGTACTGGGTGATGGTCAGCAGGTCGCAGCCGGCCGCGTGCAGGTCGGCCATGGCCTGGCTGACCTCGGACCGCTCCTCGCCCATGCCCAGGATCAGGTTGGACTTGGTGACCAGCCCGGCCGCGCGGGCCTGGGTGAGCACGTCCAGCGAGCGCTCGTAGCGGAACCCGGGCCGGATGCGCTTGAAGATCCGCGGCACGGTCTCGATGTTGTGGGCCAGCACCTCGGGCCGGGCGCTGAACACCTCGGCCAGCCGCTCCGGCACCGCGTTGAAGTCCGGGATCAGCAGCTCGACCCCGCAGCCGGGGATGGCCGCGTGGATCTCCCGCGCGGTCTGCGCGTACAGCCAGGCGCCGCCGTCGTCCAGGTCGTCCCGGGCCACCCCGGTCACGGTGGCGTAGGCCAGCCCCATGGTGGCCACCGACTCGGCCACCCGGCGCGGCTCATCGCGGTCCAGCGGCTGCGGCCGGCCGGTGTCGATCTGGCAGAAGTCACACCGCCGGGTGCACTGGTCCCCGCCGATCAGGAACGTGGCCTCGCGGTCTTCCCAGCATTCGAAGATGTTCGGGCAGCCGGCCTCTTCGCACACCGTGTGCAGGCCTTCCCGGCGCACCAGGTTCTTGAGCTCGGTGTACTCGGGCCCGGTGCGGAGGCGGGTCTTGATCCACGGAGGCTTCTTCTCGATCGGGACCTGGCTGTTGCGGGCCTCGAGCCGCAGCATCCGCCGCCCCTCAGGTGCGACTACCACGCTCCCAGCCTACGTTCCGCCCGCTCGTGCGTCGCTCACCCCCCGGCCACCTCGCTGACACCCCGTCACTCCGGTCACCCCGCCCGCGCCCGCCCACTCGGGTCACCCCGCTCGCGCCCGCCCACTCGGGTCACCCCCGCCCGCACCCTCCCACCGGGGCAAAGTTAACTTTGCTCCGGTGATAGCCGGGGCAAAGTTCACATTGCCCCGGCCGCGTCCGGGGACCCTGGCCCCGGCCGCGTCCCGGACCCTGGAGGTGAGATGGCGGAACTCTTCCCGGGGCCAGACACCACACTCTTCCCGGGGCCAGACACCACGATTTGCGTGCTGGGCGACGCCCACCTGGATGTGGTGGTGCAGCTGTCCGGGCCGGTGGCCGAGGAGACCGACACCCCGGCCCAGACCGTGGTCGGCCTGGGCGGGCAGGCGGCCAACGTGGCGGCCTGGATCGCCGGGCTCGGCGGCCAGGCCCGGCTCATCGCGGCCCAGGCCCGTGACCCGGCCGCCCGGCTGGTCAACGACGAGCTGACCCGGCGGGGAGTCGATCTCAAAGGCCCGGTCCTGGACGGCCGGACCGGCGTCGTGGTCTCGCTGTCGGACGCGGGCCGGTCCCGGTCCATGCTCACCGACCGCGGCGTCGGCCCCGGGCTGGACCGCGACGCGCTGCGGCCCGAGTGGCTGGAAGGCTGCGGCTGGCTGCACCTGCCCGCCTATAGCCTGGTCTCGTGGCCGGTCCGCGGGGCGGCCCTGGCCGCGGCCGGGCGGCTGCCGCACCGCAGCCTAGACCTGTCGTCGACCGCCGCCATCGGTGCTTACGGGGTCGGGCCATTCCGGGACCTGGCCGCCACCGTGCGGCCGGACGTGGTCTTCGGCACCGAGACCGAGGCTGACCTGGTCGGCCCGATCCCCGGGGCCCGGACCGTGGTCAAACTGGGTGCCCGCGGGGTGCGCACCGAGGACGGAACCTACCCGGCGTCGCCGGCCGAGCCGGTCGATTCGACCGGGGCCGGGGACGCCTTCGCCGCCGGCTACCTGGTCGGCGGGATCGAGCTGGGACTGCGGGCCGCCGCGCGGGCGGTGTCCAAGATGGGAGCTATGCCGTGACCGTGTACACGCGGGTGTCGGAGGAGGTGGCCACCGCGCTGGCCGAACACCGGCCGGTGGTCGCGCTGGAGACCACGCTGGTCTCGCACGGGTTCTCCGGCGGCCGGGGCCTGACCGTGGCGGTCGAATCGGAGCGCCGGGTCCGGGCCGCCGGGGCCGTCCCGGCCACGGCCGGGATCCTGGACGGCGCCATCCACATCGGCCTGACCCCGGCCGAGCTGGAACGTTTCTCCGGCGCGGGCCTGTCGGCCCGCAAGGTCGGGGCCCGTGACCTGGCCGCCTGCCTGGCCCAGGGGGCCATCGGCTCGCTGACCGTGGGCGGCACCATGGCCGTGTGCCGCCAGGCCGGCATCAGGTTCATGGGCACCGGCGGCATCGGCGGGGTCCACCGCGGCTTCGCCGAGACCCTCGACATCTCCAGCGACCTGATCCAGCTGGCCCGGACCGAGGCGGTGGTGGTGTCATCGGGGCCGAAGTCCCTGCTCGACGTGGGGGGCACCGCCGAACTGCTGGAGACCCTGGGCATCCCGGTGCTGGGCTGGCAGACCGCGACCCTGCCCCGGTTCTACACCGCCGAGGGCGGCCCGCCGGTCTCGGCCACGGTCAGCGACTCACCCGAGGCGGCCCGGGTCTGCGCCGCGCACTGGCAGCTCAATCCCGGGGGCGGCCTGCTGCTGGCCCGGCCCCCGGTGGGCGGGATCGACATCGACCCGCTGATCGACGAGGCGGTCGAGCGGGTGAGCCGCCAGCACCGGTCCGGCCAGGCCGTCACCCCGGCCGTGCTGGCCCTGCTGGACGAGCTGAGCGGCGGCCGCAGCGTCGAGGTCAACCGGCGCCTGATCGAAGACAACGCCGGGCTGGCCGGCGAGGTCGCCGTGGCCTACACCCAGCTGGTGACCGCTTAACTGAGGGCCGTGGGCAGCATGCTCGCCAGCAGGGTGCCCATGTGGCTGGCCCCGGCCCGCCCGGCCTCCAGCACCTCGGTGTGGCTCAGCGGCTCCCCGGTCAGCCCGGCGGCCAGGTTGGTGACCAGCGAGATGGCCAGCACCTCGGCGCCCAGGTGGCGGGCGGCGATGGTCTCCATCACGGTCGACATCCCGACCAGGTCCGCGCCCAGGGAGCGCAGCATGGCGATCTCGGCCGGGGTCTCGTAGTGCGGGCCGGGCATGGCCGCGTAGACGCCTTCGCCCAGGGCCGGGTCGGCCTCCCGGGCCAGCCGCCGCAGCCGCGGCGAGTAGGCCTCGGTCAGGTCCACGAACCGGGCCGGGTACCCGGGCGGCGGTTCCGGCCCGGTCAGCGGGGAGCGCGCGGTCAGGTTCAGGTGGTCGCGGACGATCACCGGCTGGCCGACGTAGTAGCCGCCGCGGATGCCGCCCGCGGCGTTGGTCAGCACCACCACCCGGCACCCGGCCGCGATCGCGGTGCGGACACCGTGCACGGTGGCGCTGACCGGCAGCCCCTCGTACAGGTGGGTCCGGCCCAGGAACATGAGCACCCGCAGGTCCGGTGTGACCAGCGACTGCACGGTGCCCACGTGCCCGGCCACCGTGGGCTGGGCGAAACCGCCCAGCTCGCTGACTGAAATTTCGGTGATGTCGGCGGCCAGCGCGCTGGCGCACGCCGCCGCGGCCGGGGCCCACCCCGACCCGAGCACCACGGCCACGTCATGCCGGCCGGCCCCGGTCAGCTCGGCCAGCCGGGCCGCGCTCTTGGCCGCCGCCGCGTACGGATCCAGTCCGTTGTCCCCCTCGGTCACGCCAGCAGTCCTATCAGACCGTTACGCCTTGACGTAAGGCTCGCCGTCGGCGGCCGGGGCCCGGACCTGCCCGACCAGGCCCGCCACCGCGATGATGGTGGCCAGGTAGGGCACCATGAGCAGGAAGTACGAGGCGATCGGCACGTTGATCGTGGACAGGATCGACTGCAGCTCGAAGGCGAAGCCGAACAACAGGGCCGCGCCCACGCCGCCCAGCGGGGTCCACCGCCCGAAGACCACGGCCGCCAGCGCGATGTAGCCCTTGCCGGACGACATGTCCTTGCCGAACGAGCCGACCGACCCGATGGTCAGGAACGCTCCGCCGATGCCCGCGATCAGCCCGGCCAGGATCACGTTGCGGTAGCGGGTCAGCCTGACGCCGATGCCGACGGTGTCGGCGGCGGTGGGATGCTCGCCGACCGCGCGCACCCGCAGCCCCCAGGCCGTGTGGAACAGCCCGAGCTGGACCGCCGCCACCAGGATGTAAGTGATGTACAGGAACAGGGTGGAGTCGAAGAACACCGGCCCGATGATCGGGATGTCGCCCAGCAGCGGGATCTTGATCGGCAGGTAGGTCGACGGCGAGTTGAGCGTGTTGGCGAACGGGACCAGCAGCTTGTCGTACAGGTAGCCGGTCAGCCCGGACACGAACACGTTCAGGACCACGCCCATGATGACCTGGTTGACCAGGTAGGTGATGGCGAACACCCCCAGCAGCAGGCCGACCAGGCCGCCCGCCACCGACCCGGCGATGATGCCCAGCCACAGCACGCCGAACGCGCTGGCGAAGATCGCGCCCGCGAACGCGCCCAGCAGCAGCTGGCCCTCGATGGCGATGTTGATCACGCCGGACCGCTCGCACAGGCAGCCGGCCAGCACGCCCAGGATCAGCGGGATCGAGTCCGCCAGCGTGCCCTGGAACAGGTTGATCACGTTGAACGTGTTGGTCGAGCCCGCGTAGGCCCAGCACAGCAGCGCGATCACGAAGAAGAACAGCACCAGCCCGATGCTGACCCGCCGCCATACCTTGCCCACTTCGAACACCCGCACCACGGCCAGCGCGATGGACGCGGCGCCCATGACGTAGGCGGTCGGCTTGCCCGGCAGCGACAGGTTGGGCACCGTGACCTTGGCGAACGGCTGGGAGAAGGCAAACGTGGCGTCCCCGTGGTGCGCGTAGCGGCCGAAGTACAGCAGGTCGACCAGGCCCAGGATCAGGAACGCGGCCGGCGCGACCCAGCGGCGGCCGATGCTGAACGAACTCCGTCCGGCGACGGCGAGGGTGGTCATGCGTTCCATCCCTTGGACAGCTGATCGGTGGCTCCGGCGGCTCGGGTCTCCCGGAGCCGGTAGATCGCCCGGACCAGCGGCGGGGCCGCGACGAACATGACGATCAGAGCCTGGATGACCTCGACGATGTCGACCGGGACCCCGGTCGAGCTTTGCATCCCCGGCGCCCCGGCGTGCAGGGCCCCGTACAGCAGGGCGGCCAGCACCACACCGCCCGGCCGGGCCCGGCCCAGCAGGGCCACGGTGATGGCGTCGATCCCGTAGGTGCCATAGCTCTGGAAGTTCAGGCTGAAGTCGGTGCCCTGGATGACGGTGCAGGCCGACAGGCCCGCCAGCCCGCCCGCGATCAGCATGACCAGGATCCAGGACCGGGTCACGCTCATGCCCGCGCTGCGGGCCGCGTTCGGGTTGGCGCCCACCGTGCGGAACTCGAAGCCCAGCGTGCTCCGGCTCATCAGCCACCACACGCCCGCCGCGCAGGCCAGCGCGACCAGAAACCCGGCGTTGACCCGCAGGTGGGTGCCGAACAGCAGCGGCAGGTGCGCGTTGCTGGCGATATTCGACGTGATCAGGTTGCCGTTGGAGCCCGGCTTCCCCATCAGGCTCGGCTTGCTCAGCAGGTAGGCCAGCAGGTAGGCCATCACGTAGTTGAGCATGATCGTGACGATGACCTCGTGGGCCCCGGTCCTGGCCTTGAGGAAGCCGACCACCCAGCCCAGCACGGCCCCGCCCACGAACCCGCCGATCACGCAGACGACCACGTGGACGACGATCGGCAGGCTGACCCCGTAGCCGAGCCAGGTGGCCAGGATGGCGCCGCCGATGAACTGGCTCTCGCCGCCGATGTTGAACAGGCCGGTCTGGAACGCGATGGCCACCGACAGGCCGGCCAGGATCAGCGGGGTGGCGTTGACCGCGGTCTCCGACAGCGGGTTGAACACCGCGCTGACCGTGCCGTCGTGCAGCGCGACCGAGAGCGACTTCTGCTGGAACAGCGACGCCACCGCGTGCGGGTTGAAGATCGAGCCCTCGAAGATGGCCACGTAGGCGCCGGAGGCGGCGTCCCAGGCCTGGGCGATGGCGTTGCCCGGGTGGGAGAAGAAGACCCCCCAGGCGTTGAGCACGACCTGGTTGGTGAACGCGATCAGCAGGCCGCCCAGCACGATCGCGGACACGATGGCCAGGATCGTGACCACCAACGAGTTGCCCTGGAGGATGCCGTCCAGCACGGCCCGGCTGAACGAGCCCTTCTCGCGGGCCTTCGGCTCGTCCGGGGTGGATTCCGGCGGCGCGGCCGGCGCCGGCGGTGACTCACTCATTCGGCCTCCGCCTCCGGTGGCTCCGCGGGAGTACCGGGCGAATCGGGGGGAGCATCGGTCGTCTCAGGTGCCGTGCTGCTGGTCTCCGGAGCCGGCACCGGGTCGGCGTCCAGCCCGGGGGCCCCGGGCTGGCCCGGGGTGCCCACGCCGTCGATCCCCGCCATCAGCAGGCCGAGTTCCTCCACCGGCACGTCCGGCGGCCGGAAGCCGGTGAACCGGCCCTCGTACATGACCGCGATCCGGTCGGACAGGGCGTAGATCTCGTCCAGCTCGGACGAGACCAGGATGACGGCCGCGCCGCGGTCCCGTTCCTCCACGATGCGCTTGTGCACGAACTCGATCGACCCGACGTCCAGGCCGCGGGTGGGCTGGCTGGCCAGCAGCAGCGAGACCTCCCGGCCCACCTCGCGGGCCAGGATGACCTTCGGCTGGTTGCCGCCCGACAGCGTGCCCACCGGGGTGGCGATGGACTGGGTCCGGATGTCGTACTCCTTGACCCGTTCCTCGGCCGTCTCCCGGATCGCGGTCAGGTTGAGGGCCAGCCCGGACGCGAACGGCCGCCGGTCGTAGGTGTCGAGGACGATGTTCTCCGACACCGGGAACGAGCTGACCAGCCCGTCCTGCTGCCTGTCCTCGGGGATGTACCCGATGCCGCCGCGCAGCCGGGCCTGCGGGCTGGCCCCGGTGATGTCG
The DNA here is from genome assembly GCA_036495425.1 of Streptosporangiaceae bacterium. GTDB lineage: Bacteria > Actinomycetota > Actinomycetes > Streptosporangiales > Streptosporangiaceae > Bog-532. The sequence continues at coordinate 38,592 of DASXMW010000301.1, forward strand.
CGGTCGTTCAGCTTCACCGCGCCGGACGTGGCCGGCAGCAGGCCCATCAGGGCCTCGCACATCTCGGTCTGCCCGTTGCCCTGCACGCCGGCGATGCCCAGGATCTCCCCGGCCCGGACCCGAAACGTCAGCCCCTTCACCGCGGGCACGGGCTCCTCGCCGGGCAGCAGCACGGTCTGGCCCGAGGGCACCACCAGGTCCTTGACGTCGAGCACGATCCGGCCCGGCGTGGACGGGGTCTTGCTCACCCGGAGCTGGACGTTGCGGCCGACCATGAGCGCGGCCAGCTCGTCCTCGCTGGAGCTGGGTGGCCGCTGGCCGACCACCTGGCCGCGGCGCAGGATCGTCACCGTGTCGGCGATGGCCCGGACCTCGTTGAGCTTGTGCGAGATGAACACGATGGCCTTGCCGCTGGCCCGCAGCTCGCGCATGATCCGGAACAGGTCTTCGGTCTCACTCGGGGTCAGCACCGCGGTCGGCTCGTCCAGGATCAGCACCTGGGCGTCGCGGACCAGCGCCTTGAGGATCTCCACCCGCTGCTGGACGCCGACCGGCAGGTCCTCGGTCATCGCGTCCGGCTCGACCCGCAGGCCGTACTTCTCGGACAGCTCGCGGACCCGGGCCCGCATCCGGCGGCGGTCCAGCCAGCCGAGCGCCCTGGTGTCCTCGTGGCCCAGGGCCACGTTCTCGGCCACGGTGAACACCGGCACCAGCATGAAGTGCTGGTGAACCATGCCGATCCCGGAGTTGATCGCGTCCTTCGGCGAGTGGATCGTGCGCGGCTGGCCGTCGATCAGGATCTGTCCCTCGTCGGGCTGGAGCAGCCCGTAGAGGATGTTCATCAGCGTGGTCTTGCCGGCGCCGTTCTCACCGAGCAGGGCGTGGATGGTGCCGGGTTCGGTGGAAAGATCGATGTGATCGTTGGCCACGAGGCTGCCGAAGCGCTTCGTGATGCCCTTCAGCTCAAGGTTCACCCGCCGCCTCATCCCTTCGGGCGTCTGGTCAAGGCGCCGCAGATACTGAGTTCCGGCCCGGGACGCGGTCGCGTCCCGGGCCGGAAACCCTTTTATCAGGCCTGCCCGTCCGGCGGTTACGCCGGGCTCTTGGTGGCCACCTTGATCGAGTCGGTAATGATGCCGTGCTTGATCGTGTTCAGCTCGGTCTGGAGCTTGGACGGGACCTTGCTGGCGAAGTCGTGGAACGGTGACAGCGCCACGCCGCCGTTGGCCAGCGTGCCGACGTAGTTGCCGCCCTTGAAGGTGCCATTGGCCGCGGTGGTGACGGCGTTCTTGACCGCGGTCTGGATCCCCTTGGTCACGCTGGTGATGAAGTACTTGCAGTACTGCGCGGCGCTGATGCAGCCGTCGGTGTCGACCCACTCCATGTTCACCTTCTGGCTGCCGGCCGAGGCGTCCGCGTTCTGCACCGCCTTGGCCGAGCCCAGGCCGACGTTGCCGGCCACCGGGAAGATGACGTCGGCGCCCTCGTTGATGAACGTCTGGGTCAAGGTCTGCCCGGCCGTCTGGTCGGTGAAGTTGCCGGTGAAGCTGCCGTTCTGGGTCTTCTCGCTCCAGCCCAGCACCGACACGTGGGTCCCGTGCTTCTGGTTGTAGTACTGCACGCCGTCCCAGAAGCCATCCATGTAGATGGTCACGGTGGGCAGCTTCTGCCCGCCGAAGGTGGCCACCTTGCCGCTCTTGGACATGCCCGCGGCCAGGTAACCGCCGAGGAAGGCGTCCTGCGCGGTGTTGAACAGCAGCGCGTCCACGTTCTTCAGCGGCGGCGTGTAGGCGTTGTCCACGATCGCGAACTTGCCGCTGGCGTTGGCCTTGGACGCGGTCTGCGTGGCCTGGGCCATCAGGAAGCCGACCGTGACGATGATCCCGCACTTGTCGCCGATGAATGTGTTGATGTTCGGCGTGTAGTCGCTCTGGGTCGTCGACTGCAGGTACTTGACCGAGATCTTGCTCGGGTTGGTCTTGGCCGCCTCCTGCATGCCCTGCCAGGACGAGGCGTTGAACGACCGGTCGTCGATGCCGCCGGTGTCGGTGACCATGCAGCCGAGGAACTTGCCCGCGGTCGACGCCGACGAGCTGCCGCCGCTGGCCGATGCCGATGCCGACGACGAACCGCCCGTGTTCGACGTGCTGCTCCCGCACGCGGCGGCGAGCAGGCCCGCTACGGTCAGCACGGCGCTGGCCGCAAGGGTCTTCTTCACTGGTTACCTCCTGTTTCGCGGGGCACCATTGCCGCCTGCTTTCGTGGGCAGTCGCCGCCCCCCGGACTTCACGCTGACACGGGCCGGATATGGACCCGCTATTTCGCCGCGCAGCCGCGCGCTGGCGTTTCCAGCGCCGCGCGTCGTGATGATTCCGATCAACTGGATCATCGCAGGTTAGCCCCGAAGTGCCCGGGCGGGAAGAAGGGTGTCGGCCCGGCATTGATGCCGTTGCCAAATCGCAATCGCGTCGCTGCCCCGCCGGGTCGGCAGCGGCCGGATTTTAAGCTGTCACCTGCGCTGTTATCGTTCCTGTGTCGAAAGTGAAGATGGGTGCGCGGTTGCGAGCGGAGGTGAATGGCGGGTGGAAATCGATTGGCCGGCCTTGCGGACGCTGGCCACGCAGACCGCGGGTCAGGCGTACGCGCCGTATTCGAAATTGCAGGTCGGAGCGGCCGCTCAGGTGGGCGACGGCCGGGTCATCGTGGGCTGCAACGTGGAGAACGCCTCGTTCGGGCTGACCCTGTGTGCCGAATGCGGCCTGGCCTCGGCGCTGCACGCGTCGGGCGGCGGGACCCTGACCGCGGTGGCCGTCCGGACCCCGGACGGTAACGTCCTGCTGCCGTGCGGCCGGTGCCGCCAGGTGCTGCTCGAGGCGGGAGGCCCGGGCCTGCTGGTGGACACCGAGGACGGGCCGGTGCCGCTGGACCGCCTGCTGCCGTCCGCGTTCACCGGCGCCGACCTGCCCGCGGGAGCGTGACGGTGCCCGCCGTAGTCGACCTCATCCACGTCAAGCGCGACGGCGGCACCCTGTCCGGCGATGAGGTGCGCTGGCTGATCAGCGCCTACACCCGCGGCGAGATCGCCGACGAGCAGATGTCGGCGCTGCTGATGGCCATCTTCTTCCGCGGCCTGGCCCCGGACGAACTGCGCGAGTGGACCGCGGCCATGATCGCGTCCGGGGAGCGCCTGGACCTGTCGGGGGTGGGCCGTCCCACCGTGGACAAGCACTCCACCGGCGGGGTGGGCGACAAGGTGTCGCTGATCCTGGCCCCGCTGGTCGCCGCCTGCGGGGCGGCCGTGCCGCAGCTGTCCGGGCGGGGCCTCGGCCACACCGGCGGCACCCTGGACAAGCTGGAGTCCATCCCGGGCTGGCGGGCCGCGCTCTCCCCGGCCGAAATGACCGAAATGCTGAGCACGGTCGGCGCCGTGATCTGCGCGGCCGGATCGGGCCTGGCCCCGGCCGACCGCAAGCTCTACGCCCTGCGCGACGTCACCGGCACCGTCGAGTCCATCCCGCTCATCGCCAGCTCGATCATGTCCAAGAAGATCGCCGAGGGCACGTCGGCCCTGGTCCTGGACGTCAAGGTCGGCAGCGGGGCGTTCATGACCAAGCTGGACTCCGCCCGTGAGCTGGCCCGGACCATGGTCACGATCGGGTCCGAGCAGGGGGTGCGGACCAGCGCCCTGCTGACCGCGATGGACGTGCCGCTGGGCCGCGCGGTGGGCAACGCCCTGGAGGTCGAGGAGTCGCTGGCCGTGCTGCACGGCCAGGGGCCGCCCGACCTGGTCGAGGTCACGCTGGCGCTGGCCCGGGAGATGCTCGTGCTGGCCGGGATCGATGCCGATCCGGCCGCGGCCCTGGCCGACGGCCGGGCCCTGAAGGTCTACCGCGAGATGATCGCCGGCCAGGGCGGCGATCCCGACGCCGAGCTGGCCCAGGCCGCGGTCACCGGGCTGGTCACGGCGCCGGCCTCCGGGTGGCTGCGCCGCCTGGACGCCCGCGCGGTCGGCGTAGCCGCCTGGCGCCTGGGCGCGGGCCGCGCCCGCAAGGAAGACCCGGTCAGCGCGGCGGCTGGCATCTTGTGCCACGCCAAGCCGGGGGAGCGGGTCGAAGCCGGCCAGCCGCTGCTGGAGCTGCGGGCCGACCGCGATGCCGTCATGGCCGGCGCCCACGCCGCCCTGGCCGGCGCGGTGGAGATCGGCCCCGAGCCGCCGGCCGCCAGCCCGTTGATTA
>DASXMW010000302.1:0-6338 GCA_036495425.1 Streptosporangiaceae bacterium
GCGCGCCGCCTTCCTCACCTGGGCCTTCGCCATCCCGCTGACCGGCAACGGGCCGCGCCGCCTGGAGCTCGGGCCGGCCAGCGACCTGGCCGTGACCAAGGACGTCACCGCCCTGCTGACCAGCTCCCAGCACGAGCCCGCGCGCTGGAAGCGGTACCGCGGCGGCACCTCGGGCCGGATCTGGGTCAGGGCCAATGGCGACCCGTCGTTCACCCGGGTCCTGGCCGGCCTGCCCACCCAGCTCACCAGCCCCATGCTCACCGGGGGCCGGCTGGTGTTCCTGTCCGACCACGAGGGCACCGGCAACCTGTACTCCTGCGCGCTGGACGGCACCGGGCTGCGCCGCCACACCGACCACGACGGGTTCTACACCAGGAACCCGAGCACCGACGGGGAGCGCATCGTCTACCACGTGGCGGGCCAGATCTGGCTGCTGGAGGACCTGGACGCGCAGGCCCGCCCCCTGGAGCTGACCGCCGCCTCGCCGTCCACGGCGCGGGTGCCCCGGCTCATCTCGGCCCGCGACCATCTGGGCTCGCTCAGCTGCGACCAGACCGGGCGGGCCAGTGTGGTCGAAGTCCGCGGCACCGTGCACTGGCTGACCCACCGGGACGGCCCGGCCCGGGCCCTGTTCGCCGACCCGTCGGCCCGGGCCCGGCGGCCGGTCGTGCTCGGCCCGGACGGCGGCGCGGCCTGGATCAGCGATGCCACCGGCCAGGACTCGCTGGAGTTCCTGCTGTCTCCGGAGGCCCCCGAGCCCAGCCGGCTGGCCGACGGCCAGCTGGGCAGCGTGACCGGCCTGGCCGCGGCCCCGGACGGGACGGCGGTGGCGGCCGCCGCCAGCGATGGGCGGCTGTTCCTGGTCGAGCTGCTGTCCGGCACCGTCACCGAGCTGGCCGCGTCCGACGACGGCGCCTGCCAGGGCCTGGCCTGGTCACCGGACTCGGCCTGGCTGGCCTGGTCGCAGCCGGGGCCGCAGCCGCTGAACCGGATCCGGATCGCCCACCGCGACGACGCCTCCGTCGTCGACGTCACCGACGGCCGGTTCGCCGACACCAACCCGGTGTTCACCCTGGACGGCCGGTACCTGGCCTTCCTGTCCAAGCGCGACTTCGATCCGGTCTACGACGCGCACTTCTTCGACCTGTCGTTCCCGTACGGCAGCCGCCCCTACCTGGTGACGCTGGCCGCCGGCACGCCCTCCCCGTTCGCGCCGCTGCCCGAGGGCCGGCCCGCAGATCCCCGTGCCGGTGATCAGGACGATTCATCATTTATCGAAGGTCTGTCCCTCGTGGTCGACCCCGAACGGATCACGTCCCGGGTGATCAGGGTGCCCGTCGACGAAGGCCGGTACTCCTCGCTGGCCGCGGTCAAGGGCGGCCTGGCCTGGCTGCGGGAGCCGGTCTCGGGCGCGCTGGGCGAGAGCGCGGCCGACCCCTGGGACGACCGCCCCCAGCCGTACCTGGAACGCTACGACCTGCTGCGCCGCAAGAGCAGCACGATCGTGGACGAGCTGGACTGGTTCACGGTCAGCGGCGACGGCACCCGGGTGCTGGTCTGCGACGACGGCACCCTGAAGCTGCTGCCGTCCGAGCGCAAGCACCGCAACGGCGACGACGACAGCGACGACGTCACCGTCGACCTGTCCCGGGCCCGGTTCCTGGCCGACCCGGCCGCGCTGTGGCGGCACGCCTACGACGAGGCGGGCCGGCTGATGCGGCGCGACTTCTGGGCCCCGGACATGGCCGGCCTGGACTGGGACGGCGTGCTGGACCAGTACCGCCCGCTGCTGGACCGCATCAGCGGGGCCAGCGACTTCGCCGACCTGCTGTGGGAGGTGTTCGGCGAGCTGGCCACCTCGCACGCGTACGTGGTCCAGGCCAGCGACGGGGCCGGGGCCCGCCGCGGCGGTGGCCGGGCCGCGGCCGTGGGCCAGCTCGGCGCCGACCTGGAACGGAACGGCGACGGCAGCTGGCGGGTGGCCCGGGTCCTGCCGGGGGAGTCGTCCGACCCCAAGGCGCTGTCCCCGCTGGCCGCCCCGGGCGTGGCCATCGACCCCGGCGACGAGCTGCTGGCCGTGGACGGGAAGCCGCTGGACCCCGCGGCCGGGCCGGGCCCGCGGCTGGCCGGGACCGTGGGCCAGCCGGTCGAGCTGACCGTCCGGCGGCCCGGCGACCCGGCCCGCCGGGTGGTGGTCGTCCCGCTGGGCGACGACCGGCGGCTGCGCTACCAGGACTGGGTGGCGGGCCGCCGCCAGCTGGTCCGCGAGCTGAGCCAGGGGCGGCTGGGCTACCTGCACATCCCGGACATGATGGGGGAGGGCTGGGCCCACTTCCACCGGGACCTGCGCACCGAGATGCGGCGCGACGGGCTGATCTTCGACGCCCGCGGCAACCGCGGCGGGCACGTGTCCCAGCTGGTGGTGGAGAAGCTGGCCCGCCGGGTCATCGGCTGGGACGTCCCGCGCGGCCTGCAGCCGGAGAGCTATCCCGGCGACGCCCCCCGCGGCCCGCTGGTGGCCCTGGCCGATGAGTTCGCGGGCTCCGACGGCGACATCGTGACCGGGGCCATCCGCTCCCTGGGCCTGGGCCCGGTGGTCGGCACCCGCACCTGGGGCGGGGTCATCGGCATCGACGGCATGCCCGGCCACGAGCTGGTCGACGGCACCCGCATGACCGTCCCCCGCTACGCCTACTGGTTCAGCGAGTGGGGCTGGAACGTCGAGAACTACGGCGTCGACCCCGACGTCGAGGTGCTCATCACCCCCGACGACTGGGCCAGCGGCCGCGACCCCCAGCTCGAGACCGCGGTCCGCCTGGCCCTGGACGCCCTGGCCGCCCGCCCGGCCCTGTCCCCGCCCACCCTGTCCTCCCGCCCCTCCAACCCCCGCCCCCCGCTCCCGCCCCGCTCCCCCTGACCCCGCCCCGCCGCCCAGCCCCCCTACCTGGACCGCGTCGCCGCGGCCGGCACCCACCCGCACTTCTCCCGCTGGGCCGCCGACCCCCACCGTGGCGCGGCCGAGTTCCCTACCTTCGAAATGATTCTGGACTGGCTGCTGGACGGACTGGCCAGCACGCTCAGGCCGGGCTGACCGGGCTGACCGGGCGGTAGCCCAGGCCCAGCTGGTCGAAGAGGAACGCGTGCCAATCGGTCGTCTGGTTGATGACCTGGTCGAGCGACCCGGCCAGGTGACCGCCGGACTCCAGCCGCAGCAGCACCGGCCGGTCCGAGGAGGTGGCCTGCTGGAGCCGGGCCGTCATCTTCTTGGCGTGCCAGGCCTCGACCCTTGTGTCGTACTCCCCGGCGGTCAGCAGCACGGCCGGGTAGGCCGTCCCGTCCACCACGTGGTGGTACGGCGAGTAGGCGACCAGCGCCGCGAACTGCTCGGGATCTTTCACGCTGCCGAACTCGGCGGTGTTGAACTGGCCGTTGGTGGTGGTCTCGGACCGCAGCGAGTCCATCACCGGCACCGCCGCCACGACCGCCCGGGCGATGTCCGGCCGCTGGGTCAGCACCGCTCCCATCAGCAGCCCGCCGTTGGAACCACCCATGATCGCCAGCCGCTCGCGGCGGGTGATACCGGTCTCGTGCAGGTGGTCGGCGCAGGCGATGAAGTCGTCGAAGCAGTTCTGCTTGGCCGTCAGCCGGGCGGCGTGGTGCCACGATTCGCCGTACTCGCCGCCGCCGCGGATGTTGGCCACCACGTAGACCCCGCCCTGCTCCAGCCACAGCAGCAGTTCGGGATCGAACCGCGGCAGCAGGGAAATGGCGTAGCCGCCGTAGGCAGTCAGCAGCGCGGGCGCGGTTCCGTCCCGGGGCGTGCCCGGGGCGGCGATCACGTTGAGGGGTACCCGGGTCCCGTCCTTCGACGTGGCGAACTCGCGGGTCACCTCGAACCCGGACAGGTCGGCCGGGGCGGTGGTCCGCAGGGCGGTCGGGCGGGGTGCCTGGCCGGAGGCGGCCACCCACCAGGTGGCCGGCTCGGTGAAGGACTCGCGCGGCCAGGCGACCAGGTCCGGGCCCAGCGTGGTCAGGCCCGCCGAGTGCGACGACACCGAGCTCATGGGCGGGATGTCCGCCCCCGGCCGGGACACACCCGTGCGGTCGAAGGCCCGTATCTGCTCCGGGCCGCCGACCATGTCCACCACCCACACGGTGTCGCCGGTCACGGCCAGGTCCTCGATGACGGTGTCCCCGGCCGGCACGATCTGCTCGGCCGCGGCCACCGTGACCCCGCTGGTCAGCGGCAGGCGGAGCACCCGGCCGCGCGGGGCGTCCCGGAGCGACAGCAGGTAGAGGGCATCCGGGCCGAGCACGGCCCGCAGGCACTTGTCGGGGAGGTCCGCCACCGGCCACCAGGCTGCGCCCGGCTCCTGACTGCGGACGAAGATCTGCCACTCACCGCCGTCGCCCTTCTGCACCCGGTCCATCACCCAGCGGCCGTCGGGCGAGGCGGACAGGAAGTTCTCCGCGATCTTCTCGTCGGCGAACGGGCCGGTGAGGTCGAGGCGGTCGGCCGGGTCACCGAGCTGGCGGAACCACACCTGCTGCCGGAAACCGGCCGGGTCGGCGCACAGCGTGTACCAGAACCCGGTGCCGTCGTGCCGCCAGGCCACCGACCCGCCCATCAGGTTCACGTGCGGGATCGGCTCGCCGGTGACCTCGCCGGTACCGGCGTCGAAGACGTGCAGGGCCCCGTCCTCGCTGCCGTGCTCGGACAGGGAGACCGCGACCTTGCTGCCGTCCGGGGACGGCACGAAGAAGTCGATTGTGGTCTCACCGGACGGGTCGATGGCCTCCGGATCCACCACCACCCGCTCGGTCGCCGGATCGTCGAGGTCGGTCAGCGCGACCAGGAACGGCTGCTGCCGGGGCGTCTGCGCCTTCAGCGCGAAGAACGTGCCCCCGCCCGCCCGGAGCTGCTTGTACGCCGTCCGCTCCGACCTGAGCAGCTGCTCGACCCGGGCCCGCAGCGCCGGTCGCCAGGCGATCCCGCTGAAGTAGGCGGCGGTGCGTTCCTGCTGAGCCTTGGTCCAGCCGATGGTCTCGTCCGCGGCGGCGTCCTCCAGCCAGCGGTAGTCCTCGGTGACCTCGACTCCGTGAAAGGTGTCCGTCACCGGGATCCGCGGCGCCAGCACCTCAGGCAGCTCGGTCATGGGACCAGTCAACCGCCGGCCCCCGGCCCGGCACAACCGGGCCGGTCAGGAGCGGGTGAGCAGGTTCGGGCCCTCCTTGCGCAGCTCGGCCACGGAGGTGACGCCGAGCAGCTGCATGGCCCGCTTGAACTGGGCCGCCAGCAGCTCCAGGGCCCGGTCCACGCCCGGCTCGCCCCCGGCCATCAGGCCGTACAGGTAGGCCCGGCCGACCAGGCCCGCGTCCGCGCCCAGGGCCACGGCCACGGCCAGGTCGGCGCCGTGCCGGATCCCGGAGTCGACCAGCACGGCCGGCCCGGGGCCGACGGCCTCGCGGACCTCGGCCACCAGGTCGACCGGGGCGATGGCCCGGTCCAGCTGGCGGCCGCCGTGGTTGGACAGCTGGATGCCGTCGGCACCGGCTTCGATCGCCCGCCGGGCGTCGGCCGCGCCCAGCGGCCCCTTGACCACCAGCTGACCCGGCCAGCTGGCCCGCAGCTCGGCCAGGTAATCCCAGGTCAGGCTGGCGCTGAACTTGCCGATGCTCTCGGCCACGGTCCGGGCCTCGTGCCCGGGCGGGAAGTTGGCGAACGTGATGGCCGGGCGGGCCAGCATGCGGGCCCAGTAGGCGGGCCGGCCGCCGATGCGGGCCATGGTGCCCAGCGTGAGCGCGGGCGGCATGATCAGGCCGTTCCGCTCGTCCCGGGTCCGGAAGCCGGTGACGGTGGTGTCCACGGTCAGCATCAGCACCCGGTACCCGCTGGCGGCCGCCCGCTGGACCAGGTCCCGGGTCTGCGCCACGTCCTTCATCACGTAGAGCTGGAACCAGATCTCGTCCTGGCCCGCCGCGTGCGCGGCCGCGGCCAGGTCCTCGATCGAGGTGTTGCCCATGGTGGACAGGGTGTAGGGCAGGCTGCGGCGGCCCGCGGCCCGGGCCACGGCCGGTTCCCCGTCCGGGTGCATCATCCGGGTCGAGCCGGTGGGGGCCAGACCCAGCGGCAGCGACGCGGGCCGGCCCAGGATCTGGGTGCTGGTGTCCACCTGGGCCACGTCCACCAGTTCGCGCGGGCGGAACCGCCAGCGCCGGAAGGCGTCGGCGTTGGCGGCCACGCTGATCTCCTCGTCGGCGGCCCCGTCCACGTAGTCGAACACCGGCCGCGGGATCAGCCGCCGGGCGCTCCGCCGCAGGTCGCCGACGTCGTGGCA
>DASXMW010000303.1:0-8424 GCA_036495425.1 Streptosporangiaceae bacterium
TCGACGTCGGCGGCGAACTCGGCATGATGCTGGAACAGGAACCCGTGCGCTGCGTCGGGGTAGATATTGAGCCGGGCGTGCGGGATCAGGCCCGCGACCAGGTAGGAGTAGTGCGGCAGGATCATCGGATCGCGGTCGCCGTTGGCCACGAAGACCGGCAGCTTCAGGGCGCTGAGCCGCTGGAACCGCGCGTGGTCGGGGATGCCCCAGGTGCAGACCGCGTCGTACTGCGCCTCGCGGGTCGCCCAGTTCGTGGCCTGGTCCCGGTCCTGTTTCCGGGCGTACATGCGCCCCAGCGCTTCGGTGCCGGCCTGGTGGCTGGCGGCCGACCCGGTGAAGAACACCCCCAGGTAGGCCTCGGGGCTGGTGTTCGGCGTGCCGACCGCGCCGATGACCTCCGGGGCCCACCCGTGCATGCCGTCCGCGCCCTGCGGCGCCGAGGAGGCCAGTATCAGCCGGCGCACGGCGGCCGGGCGGGTCAGCGCGATCTGCTGGGCCACGAAGCTGCCGATGGAAAAGCCCAGCAGGTCCACGTGGCCGAGCCCCATGGCGGTGATGAACGCGATGGCGTCGCGGGCCATGTCCTCGATGGTGGCCGGAGTGATGCCGGTGGAACCGCCGACTCCGGCGTTGTCGAACGCCACCACCCGCCGGGTCGCCGCCAGCGCGTCGATCAGGGCCGGATCCCAGTTGTCCAGGTTGCCCCGGAAGTGCTGGAACAGGACCAGCGGCAGCGTGCCCTCGCGGCCGCCGCCGGTGTCGCGGTAGGCGTAGTCAACACCGCTGGCCGCGGTGACCTTCTCGTTGGCCAGCTCCGAGAACCCCTCAGCCATCTCACTGCTTGCCGAAGAAGTCAGCCAGGAGTTGCGTGACCCGGTCGGCCTCGTCGTGGTGGACCCAGTGGGAGGCGTCGGGGAGCCGTTCGACCCGGTCCAGGTTGGGGACGTCATCGTGCTCCGGCTCGGCCAGGTCCGGGCCGAGGTAGCGATCGCGTTCCCCCCAGATGACCAGGGTCGGCGCCTCGATCGGGACGATCGCGGCTTCGGCCTTCTTCTGGTTCTGCCGGACCGAGGACCGGTAATAGTTGATCATGCCGGTGGCCGCGCCCGGCTGGGACCACGCCTCGACGTAGCGGCTGGTTTCCTCCGGGGTGAAGGCCGGCCGGGCATCGCGCAGGAAGTGCTGGAAGAAATGCCAGTCGTTGGCGCGCACGACGGTCTCGGGCAGGTCCGGGAGGTCGAAGAAGAAGAAATACCAGGACCGGCGGAGCTGACCCGGGTGGTGCAGCCCCTGCGACAGCTTGCGCGGGTGGGCCGCGTTGAGGATGGCCAGCCGGCTCACGGCCTCCGGATGCTGCATGGCGGTGTCCCAGGCGACGGTTCCGCCCCAGTCGTGGCCGACCAGCATCGCCGACTCGGCGCCGCGCTCGTGGATCAGGCCGTGGATGTCGGCGACCAGCGGCCCGGTCTCGTAGGCGGCGACGGAGTCCGGCCGGGACGACAGGTTGTAGCCGCGCAGGTCGGGGGCGACGACGCGGAAGCCCGCCGCCGCCAGCGGCTGGATCTGCCGCCGCCAGCCGTACCAGAACTCGGGGAAACCGTGCAGCAGGATCACCAGCGGGCCCTGGCCGGCCTCGACATAGTGCAGCCGCTGGTCGCCGAGCTTGGCGTAGCCCTCACGAAGGTCGCTGGGCAGGTACGGCGTCCCGGAAACGGAGCCGGCGCCATCGGGGGTCGTGGGTACCGAGGACATGAGGGCCTCCTCCTGTAGCTGGTCTTCCTTCACGATCCCGCCTCGGCTGGCCGGCCGAGCCCGTGATCGACCCTGGTCAGGGTCACGGGTGTACTGGTTGTTTCGGTCGCGAAGGCTGAGAATGAACGTCGTGACCGATCCGGTACTGCACACGGTGCCGCCGGGGCGAAGGGCGGCAGGCGATGGCTGACGACACCATCCGGCCGTTTGCGGTACAGGTGCCCGAGGAGGATCTGGCCGGGCTGCGGCGGCGTATCGCGGCCACCCGGCCGCCCAGCCGGGAACTGGTTCAGGACCACTCCCAGGGTGTGCAGCAGGCGACGATGCAGCAGCTGTTGCACTACTGGGCCACCAGCTACGACTGGCGCCAGTGCCAGGCCAGGCTGAACGCGCTGCCGCAGTTCACCACCGAGATCGACGGGGTGGGCATCCACTTCATCCACGTCCGGTCCCGGCACGAGGGCGCGCTGCCGCTGATCCTCACGCACGGCTGGCCGGGTTCGGTCATCGAGTTCCTCGAAGTCATCGGCCCGCTGACCGACCCGGCCGGGCACGGGGGCGCCGCCCGCGACAGTTTCGACGTGGTGGTGCCGTCGATGCCCGGGTTCGGCTTTTCCGCCGCACCCACCCAGGTCGGCTGGAACCCGGCCCGGATCGCGCGGGCCTGGGCCGGGCTGATGACCCGGCTCGGCTACAGCCGCTACGTGGCCCAGGGCGGCGACGTCGGCGCCGCCGTGACCGACGCGATGGCGGCCCAGGCCCCGGACGGGCTGGCCGGCATCCACCTCAACTTCCTGCGCCGGCCGCCGGCCGAGATCGCGGCGGCGGTCTTCGGCGGCGCACCGGCGCCGCAGGGGCTCACCGGGGCCGAGCAGCGGGCGTTCGATCCGTTCCGGGCCCAGTTCCGCAAGGGCTACATCGCCGAGCAGGGCCAGTCCCCTCAGACCATCGGCTACGCCCTGGCCGACACCCCGGCCGGCCTGGCCGCCTGGATGCTCGACCACGACACCGACAGCTACGAGAAGATCTCCCGCGCGTTCACCGGCGGCCAGCCCACCGGCGGCCTGACCCGGGACCACGTCCTGGACAACATCACGCTGTACTGGCTGACCAACACCGCGACGTCGGCCGCCCGCGTCTACTGGGAGGGCAGCCACAGCGCGGCCGCCACCGGCACGCCCGAGGTCTCGGTGCCGGTCGCCTTCACGGTCTTTCCCGGCGAGATCTTCCAGGCCCCGCGTGGCTGGGCCGAAAGGGTCTACCCCACCCTCAGCTACTTCTCCCGGGCCGACCGCGGCGGCCACTTCGCCGCCTGGGAAGAGCCCGGCCTGTTCACGGCGGAGATGCGGGCGGCATTCAGGCCGCTGCGGTCAACGTAGCGGCCGCCGCCACCAGCCGCTCAGAACAGCACGTAGACCTTGCGCACGGTCTCGTGCAGTTCCCAGGGGCCGCGCCAGCCCCGCGGGAAGACGGCGACGTCGCCGGGGCCGAGGGTCGTCGGCTGGCCGCCGTCCGGCGTGACGGTCAGCGAACCAGACAGCACGTAGATGGCCTCGTTCTCCTCCTGCACCCAGTAGGAGGGGCCGGCCGTGCACTCCCAGATTCCGACTTCGGCGCCGGAGGAGTCCGGCGCCGACCAGATGGTCCGGCCGCGGGTGGACATCGGGACCTCAGCCGAGGTCGCCTCGTCCAGCGGTCCCCAGTCCTCGAGGCCGGCGGCGGCCGCGCTGGCCAGGAAGGCGGTGTCGATGATGGGCACGGCTTCAGTCATGATCAGGACCATAGACATGAACTGAACATTCAGTCAATACCGATCCGGCGCGGTCCGGATCTGTGAATCTCCACCCGGTCTGCACCAGAACTCCACCTGGTCTCCATGAGCCAGACCTGGGCTGCCGGTGAGCGCTACTCGAGCGCCGCTGCGACCGCGGTCCGGATGATCCGCGAATTCCTGGGGGGCACATCGGGGTGCTGCGCGTATCGCTCCTTGGCGAGCTGAGCATCAGAGACGATCTGGCCGGCGCGGTCCGGCTTCGGTCGGCGCGCGCGCTCGCCCTGGTCGCGTTCCTGGTCCTGCACGCTGGGTCACCGCAGCCCCGGTCCCGCATCGCGGGCCTGTTCTGGCCGGAGTCCGGCGATGCGCAGGCCCTCACCAACCTGCGCCGCGAGCTGCATCAGCTGCGGCAGGTGCTGGCCGACGAACCCTCGCTGGTGGTGACCGCGCAGGACCTGTGCTGGCAGGACACGGCCACCTGCCGGGTCGACGTCCGCGTCTTCGAGCATGAACGGGCCGCGGCCGTGGCCGCCGCGGCCGATGACGACAGCGAGCAGGTGCTCGCCCACGCCTCCCGGGCCGTCGGAGAATACCGCGGCGACCTGCTGCCCGGGGTCTACGAAGACTGGGTGCTGGAGCCCCGGGCCGAGCTGGACCGTCAGTGCGCCGGCCTGTACGACCTGCTGACCCAGGCCAGAGTGCGCCGCGGCGACCTGGCCGGAGCGGTGGACGCCGCCCGCCGCCGGATCCAGTTGCAGCCGCTGGAGGAGACCGGCTACCGGACGCTGATGCGGCTGCAGGCCGAGGCTGGTGACCGCGCCGGCGCCGTCAGCACCTATCACCACTGCGCCTCGGTGCTCGAGCGCGAACTCGGTGTCGAGCCGGACGTCTCCACTCATCAGGCGTTCCAGCAGCTGATCGCGCACCCGCCCCCCGCGGCGGCCACCCGGCCGGGTGCGGCCGGCAGCCAGCTGCTGGGCCGGACCGGGGAGCTCGCGCTCCTCCAGGAAGCCTGGGCCGCCGCCAGCGCCGGGCACCGCGGCCTGGTCATCGTGCACGGGAGCGCGGGCGTGGGCAAGACCCGCCTGGTGGCCGAGATCGCGGCCATAGCCCGCCAGCAAGGGGCGGTGGTGGCCAGCAGCCAGTGCTTCGGGACCTCGGGCCGCCTGGCCCTGGCGCCGGTGGCGGACTGGCTGCGGCACGACGCGATCCAGGCCGCGCTGACGCACCTGCCCGCCACCTGGCGCGACGAGGTCGGGCGGCTGCTCCCGGCCGACAGCCACGGCGCCGGGCCCCAGAGCCATGGACCCGGGCCCCGGCCCATGGCCGACGCCTGGCAGCGGCACCGGTTCCTGGAGGGCCTGGCCCGGGCCCTGGTCGCGGCGGGCCGCCCGACCCTGCTGGTGCTGGACAACATTCACTGGTGCGACCTGGAGACGCTGGCCTTCCTCACCTTCTGCCTGCAGCTGGCCGATGGCTGCCCGCTGCTGGTGGCCGGAACGCTGCGCGATGACGATCCGGCCATCGATCCCGAGTTCGGCGAGTGGCTGGTCCGCATGCGTGCCACCGGGATGCTGACCGAGCTCGCGCTCACCCCGCTGGCCACCGCCGACGCGGCCCGGCTGGCCGAGGCGGTGGCCGGGCGTACCCTGCGGCCCGCCGAAGCGGACCTGCTGCACGCGGCGACCGGAGGGTTCCCGCTCTACGTCATCGAAGCCATCCGCACCCTGGCCACATCGGACAGCATGCTGCTGCCCGGCAGCGATCTGCAGTCCGTGCTGCGCATGCGCTTCCAGCAGGCCAGCGCGCCCGCCTGCGAGGTGGCCGGGCTGGCCGCGGCGGTGGGGACGGACTTCACCCTGGGCCTGCTCACCGAGGCGAGTGACCTGGACGCCGACACCGTCGTGCAGGCGGTCGACGAGCTGTGGCAGCGGCGCATCCTGCGCGAGTCGGGTGACGGTTACGGCTTCGCCCACGACATGCTCCGCGAGGCCGCCTACGGTCAGGTCCGGCCGGCCAAACGCTGGCTGCTGCACCGGCGGGTGGCGCAGGGCATGGAGCTACTGCACGCCGACGACCTGGACGCGGTCGCGGCCCAGCTCGCCGACCAGTACACCAGGGGCGGGCGCGACGCGCGGGCGGTGGACTACTACCAGCGCGCGGCCGAGGTGGCGGCGGCCAGATTCGGGCACGCCGAAGCGATCCGGCTGTACCGGCAGGCGCTGACGGTCATCGGAAGGCTGCCGCCCGGAACCGGCCGTGACGCCCGCGAGCTGGCCGTCCTGAAAGCGCTGGCCGCACCGCTCAACGCCCGGCAGGGCTTCACCTCCCCGGAACTGCAGCAGATTCTGGAACGGTCGATCGTCCTGGCCGAGGCGCTCGGCCGCCGCGACGCCAAGGTCGCCGCGATGGTCGCCCTGTGGACCACCTGGTTCGTGATGGGGCGCATGGCCGACAGCTACCAGCTGGCCGTGCAGGCGCTGGAGCTGCTGGGCCCCGATCCCGGGCTGACGGCCCCGGCGCACTTCGTCGTGGGGGTATCGGCCGTGAGCCTGGGCAAGTACGCCGAGGGCCTGCGGCACGTCGAGATCGTGGCCGAGCTGGCGGACCCGGCCATAACGCTGAGCGTCGGCACCCGGGCCGACGTGCACAGCCTGGCCTTTGCCGCGCACGCCAACTGGCTGATCGGCCAGGACCGCGAAGCCCAGGCGGCCGCCCAGGAAGCGATGACGCGGGCCCGCACCGGCGGCGGGCCGTACAACCTGGCCGTGGCCCTGGCCTACGCCGGCGTCCTCCACCAGATGCGCCACGATCGGCCCGGGCTCAAGCAGACCGTCGGTGAGCTGCGCGAACTGTGCGACCGGTACGGCTTCGCCTACTACCGCGAGTGGGGCCTCATCCTGGACGGCTGGTCCGGCCCGGACGCGACCGGGATAGACCTGGCCCGGCGCGGCATCGACAATCTCCGGGCCCAGAACTCGTTCGCCCGCATGCCGTACTGGCTGTCGCTGCTGGCCGACCTGCTGGCCCGGAACGGGCAGCCCACCGCGGCCCGGGCCAGCCTGGACGCCGCGCTCACCGCCGGCCGCGCCCACGACGACCTGTGGTGGCTGCCCGAGGTCATGCGGATGCGGGCCGCCTACGACGAAGACCCGGAAACCGCCCTGGCCCGGCTGCGGGCGGCCGCGGACCTGGCCTCCGGGCACGGCAGCGTGGCCCTGCTCCGGCGCTGCCAGGACGATCTGGCCCGGCGCGGCGTTCGCGTTCTTGGCCCGGGCCTGCACCCCGCGGGCTAGGTGGCCCCGGCGCCCGAACGCCCCGCGAACGCAGTCCTTCCTACCGTCGGTCGGCATCGGCATACCGCAACTCATCCAGGGGGCATCCCATGACCGCATCACTCAGCGACACCGGCTACGAGGAACTGGCCGCCGGCATCCGCGGCGACCTGATCCGGCCCGAAGACGCCGGCTACGACCAGGCCCGGGCCGTCTACAACGCCATGATCGACAAACACCCGCACGCCATCGTCCGCGTCCGGGACGCGGCCGACGTCATCGCCTGCGTCCAGTTCGCCCGCGCCCGCGGCATCCCGCTCGCCGTCCGGGGCGGCGGCCACAACGCGGCCGGCCTCGGGGTCGCGGACGACGCCCTGGTCATCGACCTGTCGCTGCTGCGCAGCACCACGGTCAATCCGGACCTGCGCACCGTCCGCGCCGACGCCGGCTGTACCTGGGGCGACGTTGACCACGCCACCGTGGCCTTCGGCCTGGCGACCCCGTCCGGCTTCCTGTCTTCCACCGGGGTGGGCGGGCTGACCCTGGGCGGCGGCATCGGCTACCTGTCCCGCCGCTACGGGCTGACCGTGGACAACCTGCTCGCCGCCGACGTGGTCCTGGCCGACGGCAGCT
Source organism: Streptosporangiaceae bacterium (assembly GCA_036495425.1). Classification (GTDB taxonomy): domain Bacteria; phylum Actinomycetota; class Actinomycetes; order Streptosporangiales; family Streptosporangiaceae; genus Bog-532. The sequence goes on from DASXMW010000303.1 coordinate 7,435, forward strand.
TCGTCACCGCCAGCCCGGATTCCCACCCCGACCTGTTCTGGGCCCTGCGCGGTGGCGGCGGGAACTTCGGCATCGTCACCTCGTTCACCTTCCGCTGCCACCCCATCGGCGAGCACGGCACGATCATCGGCGGCCCGGTCCTGTACGACCTGGCCGACACCGGCGAGGTGATGCGCTGGTACCGGGATCTGGTGCCGTCGCTGCCCGAGGAGCTGAGCGGCTGGATCGCCCTGCTGACCATCCCGCCCGCGCCGCCGTTCCCGGAAGAGTTGTGGGGCCGCAAGTCGTGCGGCATCGTCTGGTGTTACACCGGGTCGCACGCCAAGGCCGGCGAGGTCCTGGAGCCGGTCCGGACGTTCGGCTCGCCGCTGGTCGACGGGCTGCAGCCGATGCCGTTCACCGTGCTGCAGAGCGCGTTCGACCCCCTCTACCCGGCCGGGCTGCAGTGGTACTGGAAGACGGACTTCTTCCGGCAGATCTCCGACGAGGCCATCGACGTGCACATCAAGCACGGCGCCCAGCTGCCTACCGGGCACTCGACCATGCACCTGTACCCGATCGACGGCGCCGCCAGCCGGGTCGCCGCCGACGCGACCGCCTTCCCCTACCGCGACGGCGGCTGGGCCGGGGTCATCGTCGGCGTCGACCCGGACCCGGCCAACGCCGGGCTCATCACCAGCTGGGCTCAGGACTACTGGCAGGACCTGCACCCCACCGCGGCTGGCGGCGGCTACGTCAACTTCCAGATGGACGAGGGCCAGGACCGGGTCCGCGAGTCCTACCGGGGCAACTACGACCGGCTGGCCCAGGTCAAGCGCCGGTACGACCCGGACAACGTCTTCCACATCAATCAGAACATCCAGCCTGCCCGGTAGGCCCGTCGTTCGGCTGGCTCGCGGGCGCCGCCGGGGCGCGCCCGCGAGCCGACCCGGCTGGCGGGCCCGCGAGCCGGCCCCAACGGGTTGCGGGTGTCGCTGACGGACCGGTGCA
>DASXMW010000304.1:0-8244 GCA_036495425.1 Streptosporangiaceae bacterium
CCTGGCCCTGATCGCCGGCGTCCCAGGCCTGCTGGACGTCCATCATGTTCAGGGCCCACTCCTGGCCGTCGCGCACGGAGTCGGCCGAGGCGGCCGGCACCCCGATCGCGCCGGCCAGGGCCAGGCTGCCCGCGCAGGCGGCGGCCAGGCTCAGGGCGGTGGCCCGGCGCAGCCTCAGCATCCGCGGTCCCGGGGCAGCGTGAGCGTCCGGAGGTCCCGGGGCCGCCTGAGCGTCCGGGGGTCCCGGGGCAGCCTCAGCATCCGGACGTCCCGGGGCAGTGCGGCGCGGGCGGCGGCGTGGCCAGCGTGCCGGCCACCCGGGCCTGGACGCCCTGGGCGGCCGTGGTCATCTCGCTCTGGGCGTAGCCGTCGTCGGAGATGTTGACCTGGGGACGGCCATCGGCGTAGCCGGCCGTGTACATGATCACGTAGGGCCCGGCGGCCTTGCTGGCGGTCACCTGGCGCTGCCCGTTGCCGAACGACGCGGCCGGGGTACCCGCGAACGCGGCGCTCTCCAGGCCGGGCGGGGCCGCGACCTTGCCCTGGTGCCCGGCCTGGCCGAGGGTGGCCGCGGCGGCCGAAGCCTGGGCCGCGCTGCCCAGCACGGCGACGCCGACCGTGATCACGTAGGTCGCGGACTCGTCGGTGTAGGTGGCCCGCAGCACGGCCTGGCAGCCGTGCGCGTCCAGCACCCGGGCCGCGGCCGGGTCGGTGGCGGCGTCGCAGCTGGCCTGGGGGGCGATACCGACCCGGGCCGCCTGCAGGCTGACGTCGCTGACATCCTGCAGGTCCGAGGCGGACAGGTCGTAGTGGACGCGGGCCGGGAAGATGTCACCGGCCGGGAGGGTCCGCCACCGCTTGCTGACCTCCCAGGCCATGATCTGCCGCTGCTGGGCGGCGCTGAAGTGCCGCGGCAGCAGCTGGATGGCCAGGCCGGTCAGCGAGACGACCAGCCCGATCCCGCCGAAGATCGCCGCCACCAGGGCGGCGGTGGTGCCGAAGCCGCGGCGGCGGGGGGGCTGGGCCGTGCCACGCGGCGAGCGGTCGGGCGGCGGGGAGCCGGGCCGGTCGGGCGGCGGGGAGCCGAACGCGCCGGGACGGCGTGTCGAGCGCGGCTCGTCACGCAACGCATCCGGCTCGGTGGGCACACAGGAAATGGTACGGCCTGGTCTGACCGGGCTGACGACTGTTTCAGGCTGATCGTGACTCGCCCAGGCCCCGGTCCGGGTCGAGCCGGAGCCAGCGGGTGACCTCGATCGACTCCAGAAACGGCAGGTCGTGGCTGACCACGATGAGCGCGCCGCCGTAACCGGCCAGAGCCGAGCTGAACTGCCGGATCGAAGCGAGATCGAGATTGTTGGTCGGCTCGTCCAGCAGCAGCAGCTGCGGCGGCGGCTCGGCCAGCAGCAACGCGGCCAGCGTGGCCCGGAACCGCTCGCCGCCGGACAGCGTGCCCGCCAGCTGGGCGGGCCGGTCGCCGCGGAACAGGAACCGGGCCAGGCCGGCCCGGACCTGGTTGACCGAGGCGGCCGGGGCCCGCCGCCGCACGTTGTCGAGCACGCTGAGCGAGTCGTCCAGCAGGTCCAGCCGCTGCGGCAGGTAGCCGACGCCGGCCCCAGGCCCGGCCCCAGGCCCGGCCCCGGGCCCGGTCCCGGCGGTGGACAGGGTCCGGACGGTGACCCCGGGCAGCTCGGACTGGCCCGCGAACGCGCGCAGCAGGGTGGTCTTGCCCGCGCCGTTGGGGCCGGTCAGCGCGATCCGCTCCGGGCCGCGGACGATCAGGTCGTCGAGCGGCCGGACGCGGGCCGGATCCGGGTCGCCCGCCACGTGACCTTCGATATCAATAGGGGCTTCAGCTGGAGCGGGACCGGCACCGGGGCGCCAGGCGGTACCGGTGAGGCCGGTGGCGGTGAGCACGGTCCGGCCGGACGGCACCACCGTGCCGGGCAGCGCGACCCGGATCTCGGCGTCGGGCCGGGCCGTCTCCTTGGCCTCGTTCAGCCGGTCCCGGGCCCGGGCCAGCCGCTCCTCCTGGGTGTCGCGGAGCTTGCCCGCCGACACCTGGGCGCTGCGCTTCTTCGCGCCCATCACGATGCGGGGCTGGCCCCCGGCCGCCTGCTGCTGGCGGCCGTACTGCTCGCGGCGGGCCAGCTTGGCCTGGGTGTCGATCAGGTCGCGGCGCTGCTGGCGGACGTCGGCGGCGGCGGTGCGGACCGCGCGGGCCGCAGCGTCCCTTTCGGTGGCGAGCACTTCCTCGTAGGCGGGGTAGTTACCGCCGAACATCCGCACCTGGCCGTGGGCCCGGTCGGCGGACAGGTCGGCGATCTGGTCCACCCCGGCCAGCAGTTCCCGGTCGTGGCTGACGACCAGGGTCACGCCGGGCCAGGCTCCGACCGCGGCGTAGAGCCGGCGGCGCGCGTCCAGGTCCAGATTGTTGGTGGGCTCGTCCAGCAGCAGCACCCGCGGGCGGCGCAGGAACAGCGCGGCCAGGTGCACCAGCACGGCCTCGCCGCCGGACAGCTGGCCGACCGGGGCGTCCAGGTCCAGGTGACCCAGGCCGAGCCGGGACAGCTCGGCCGCGATGCGCTCCTCGATGTCCCAGTCGTCGCCGACCGCGGTGTAATCGTGTTCGGCGATCGAACCGGCTTCGATGGCGTGCAGGGCCTGGCGGGTGGCGGTCACCCCGAGCAGATCGGACACGGTGGCGTGCACGTCGAGGGCCAGGTTCTGCGGCAGGTAGCCGACCTCGCCGTCGGCGCGCACCGTGCCCGCCCGGGGGCGCAGCTCACCGGCGATCAGCCGGAGCAGGGTGGACTTGCCGGACCCGTTGGTCCCGATCAGCCCGGTCGTGCCCGCGCCGATGGCCAGGTCCAGGCGGTCGAACACCACGGCACCGTCCGGCCAGGCAAAGGACAGTCCGGTGGCCACGATGGAAGCGTGGGGAGAAGACATGCTGCGGCTCCACAGGAGGTCGGCGTGGCGCGCGGCGATGGCCGGCGCGCGGGGCGGAACCTCAGAGCAGCAACGGATCTCCCTCGGGACGACGTCAGGGCGTGGCCACTATAGGCACACGCCCTGACGGGGTCGAGTTATTTATCTATCGAAGGTCGGGCCTGGGAGTCCCGGGCTCAGTACGTGGGCAGGCTGGGATCGACCTGGCTGACCCAGGCCAGCACGCCCCCGCCCACGTGCACGGCGTCGGAGAAGCCCGCGTCCTTGACCACGGCCAGCGCCTCGGCGCTGCGGGCCCCGCTCTTGCAGTGGAGCACGATCCGCTTGTCCTGGGGCAGCTTCTCCAGGGCGGCGCCGGACAGGAACTCGCCCTTGGGGATCAGCGTCGCCCCGGGGATCGACACGATCTCGTACTCGTTGGGCTCGCGGACGTCGACGACGAAGATGTTCTCGTCGTTGTCCATCATGTTCTTGAGGTCCTTGGCGGTGATGGTCGAACCCTGCACCGCCTCCTGGGCCTCCTCGGAGACCGCGCCGCAGAACGCCTCGTAGTCGATCAGCTCGGTGATGGTCGGGTTCTTGCCACAGACCGGGCACTCGGGGTCCTTGCGGACCTGGACCGAGCGGTAACTCATCTCCAGGGCGTCGTAGATCATCAGCCGCCCGACCAGCGGGTCGCCGATGCCGTCGATGACCTTGATGGCCTCGTTGACCTGGATCGAGCCGATCGAGGCGCAGAGCACGCCGAGGACACCGCCCTCGGCGCAGGACGGCACCATGCCGGGGGGCGGCGGCTCCGGGTAGAGGCAGCGGTAGCAGGGTCCGTACTCGGCCCAGAACACGCTGGCCTGGCCGTCGAACCGGTAGATCGAACCCCACACGTACGGCTTGCCCAGCAGCACGCAGGCGTCGTTGACCAGGTAGCGGGTGGCGAAGTTGTCGGTCCCGTCCACAATCAGGTCGTAGGGACGGAAGATGTCCAGCGCGTTGTCGGAGTCCAGCCGCTCCTCGTGCAGGACGACCTCGACGTACGGGTTCATCTCGAGGATGCTGTCGCGGGCCGACTCGGCCTTGGGGCGGCCGATGTCGGACACGCCGTGGATGATCTGCCGCTGCAGGTTGGACTCGTCGACCACGTCGAAGTCGACGATGCCGAGCGTGCCGACCCCGGCCGCGGCCAGGTACAGCAGCGCGGGCGAGCCCAGACCGCCGGCCCCGACCACCAGGACCTTCGCGTTCTTCAGCCGCTTCTGCCCGGTCATGCCCACGTCGGGAATGATGAGGTGCCGCGAGTAGCGCTTCACCTCGTCCACGCTGAGCTCGGCGGCCGGCTCGACCAGGGGTGGCAACGACACAGTGCTTCCCATCAGAACAGCGCTCTCCATGAAGGTCGCGATCAGAGTGGCGCCACGGGGCGCCGACCTTAGATAACTGGTACAGCCTGCGGGTCATTCCCGACCATGGGGGCGCCGACGGCCGCGGGCTCGCGCTGATCGTATGCCTGCTCGGGGGCGGCCACCATCCGGCGGAACTCGGCCGCCACCGCCGCCGGGCGCTCCATCTGGGCCACGTGCCCGGTGCGGGGCAGCACCACCACCCGGCTGCGCGGGAACGACCGGGCCGCCCGGCCCGCCATCCGCGGGTCGACGATCTTGTCGTGGCTGCCGTAGATGACCAGCGCCGGGGCTTCCACCCGGGCCGCGTCGCGCCACAGCGAGTGGCGGCCCAGGCGCAGGTATTCGGCCACGATGGAGCGGGCGCAGCGGACCAGGACCGCGTCCCCGTAGGCCAGGGTGTCCCGGCGCACGGTCTCGGCCACGTCGGCGGCGATGCGGTCCGGGTGCACGCAGGTGCCGTCGTAGTAGATGGTGGCGATGGACGCCTCGACCCGGGCCTGGGCGGGCATCTTCTGCACCCGGCTGAGCAGCCAGGAACCGAATTTCGGCACGCACAGGGCCGGGAAGCGGGCGGTGACCGGGCGGACCCACAGGTCCGGCATGGCCGGGGCGACCAGGGTGACCGTCTTGATCAGGTCGGGGCGGGTGGCGGCGACCCGGGTGCAGACCGCACCGCCGAACGAGTTGCCGACCAGGTGCACCGGGCCGCGGCCGCGCTGCTCGATGAGCCGGGCCACCAGCGCGGCCTGGCCGCTGACCGTGCCGCTGGCCTCGCTGGGCGGCGAGAAGCCGAAGCCGGGCAGGTCCAGGGCGGCGCAGCTGAAGCCCGGGGTCCCGGTGGCGGCGTCGTCCTGGCCGAGCAGGTACATCAGGTCGGTCCAGTTGGTGGAGGAGCCGCCGAAGCCGTGCACGCACAGGACCGGTTCCGCTTCGGGCCCTTCCGACGCGGTCCGGACGAAAACTTCGGACTCCCCCAGGCTGACGAATTCGCCAGGCCACACCGGATTCGGTGCCATCTACCGCCTCCCCGCCACAGGTGAACCGCCTACGCGCCGCCGTTCAAGGTTAATCAACCGGCCGTTAACCTGAAACACCCAGTTTGGCCGAGGACGCGAAGTTGGCGGGCCAGGAGGGCGGTGTTACGTGTTCACCTGCCCTTCAGCGGGCCGTGGCCAGGCTGGCCCGCAGCAGCTCCGTGAGGTCGGTCACGTCCGTCCGGCCCGACTGACTGGCGGGGCTGGGGGTCAATGGTGCCCGGGGCGACGAAGGAGCGGACTTCGATCCGGCGGGCGGCCTCCAGCGGCAGGCCGGCCAGGTCATCGTCGGACAGCGGAACCAGGCTGCCGTCCGGTCGCTGATAAGCCTTGGCCACGCTGGCGTAGGGAACGTCGGCACCGCAGGCGGCGCAGGAGCGCCGGAACGTGATCCGGCCGCCGTCCTCGGCGTGCACCTGGCGGAAGGCCAGTTCCCGCGGACGGGTGGCCGGGCCGAGCCGGACCGGGATCTCCACGAGGCCGAACACCAGCGTCCCAGCCCACATACTTTGCATGGCCCGGGTAGTACCCCGGCCGGGCGGGCGGTAAAAAGCCAGGCCGAAAAGGTATTACGAACCACCCAAGGGCATGCAAACAGGTCCGAAACCAGGCAGTGCCCGGGATTTCACGGGCTACGATGACCGATCCCTGGCTTCCGGGGCGAAACCGGGGTGCTGCCTGAGATGATGGGCGGACCTGCGCAGCCTGGGGCGCGGTCCCAGGCGGGGGGATGGGAAGGTGAGCCAAATGCCCGAGTTCGATGTTGTCGTGCTCGGCGGCGGGACCGCAGGCGTGCACGTAGCCGAGCAGGTCGCTTCCGGGGGCCGGTCGGTGGCGCTGGTGGAAGCCGGTCTGGTCGGGGGCGAGTCGCCGTACCTGGCCTGCCTGCCCTCGAAGACGCTGCTGGAGGCGGCCGGCCGCGGCGAGGCCTGGGAGAACGCCGTGGCCCGGCGGGACGAGGTGGCCAGCCACCTGGACGACAGCACGGCGGCCAGCCGGCTGGCCGAGGCCGGGATCACGCTGCTGCGCGGCACCGGGCAGGTCACCCGGGCCGGGACCGTCGAGGTGACCACGTACGGGGAGAACGGCGGCACGCAAGCCACGGGCGACGCCCCCGGCGCGGGCCAGAAGGTCGAGCTCACCTACACCGACCTGGTGCTGTCCACCGGCAGCGAGCCGGTGGCCCCGCCCATCGAGGGCCTGCCCGACATCGCCGCCTGGACCAGCGCCGAGGCGCTCAGCGGCCCGGACCTGCCGCGGCGGCTGGTGGTGCTCGGCGGCGGTTCGGCCGGGTGTGAGCTGGCCCAGATCTACGCGGCGTTCGGCTCCCAGGTGACGCTGGTCGAGACCGAGGACGCGCTGCTGCCCGCGGAAGCCGCCTTCACCGGGGAGATCCTGGCCGAGGCGCTGCGCCGCACCGGGGTGGACGTCCGGCTCGGCTCGGCCGCGGTCAAGGCCGAGCGGCTGGACGAGGGCCAGGCCCTGACCCTGGCCGACGGGACCCGGATCGAGGCCGACCGCGTGCTGCTGGCCACCGGCCGGCGGCCGCGGGTCACCGGCCTGGGCCTGGACAAGCTGGGCGTGGACCTGAAGCCGGGCACCGCGATCCCGGTCGACAGCACCTGCCGGGTGCTGGCCACGGGCGGCGACGGCGCGGCCAGCGGAGACGGCGCGGCGGCCGGGCTGTGGGCGGCGGGCGACGTGACCGGGCTGGGCACGCACACCCACACCGCCCGTTACCAGGCCGGGGTGGTGTCAGCCAACATCCTGGGCCAGCGCCGCGAGGCCGACTACCGGGCCATCCCGCGGGCGGTCTACACGGTGCCGTCGGTGTTCGCGGTCGGGGCCTCGCCGCAGGGCGCGGCCGACGCCGGGATCAGCATGGTCACCGCCGGTTCCGACCTGCCGGGCACGGCCCGGGCCCGGGTGTCGGGGACCGACGCCGGGCGGGTCGAGCTGTACGCCCACCCTGAGTCCAAGCTGCTGCTGGGCGCGGCCGCGGTCGGGCCGAACGCGCCGGACTGGATGGGCGAGGTCACGGTGGCCATCCGGGCCGGGGTGCCGCTGCCGGTGCTGACCGACACCGTGCACGCCTTCCCCACCTTCGGCGAGGCCCTGGAGCCGGCCCTGCGGGAACTGGCGGGCAAGCTCGCCAGCCAGCCGGCCGGCAACGGATCCGGCCCCGGGCGGGGACCAGCCGGTACGGGGCCCGCGCCGGCGGCGCCCGGCGACCCGGCCGAGACCCCGCGCCCGCCCGCGGCTGAGCCGCGCGGGCCCGAACCACACAGTGTGGGCAATGGCGGGGTCGGCCACGGCGGGGCTGGCCACGGCGGGAGCACCAGCAACGGGGCGGCCACCAGCGATGCGAGGAGTGCCGCGAGTTGAGCGAGATGGACATGGAGAAGCCGGCCGACGACGCGCAGGAGCAGGAGCGCGACCTGGTCGAAACCGACGTTGACGAAGAAGACGTGGAAGACACCACGCCGCACCGGGACGGGCTGCCGTTCGACGCCAACGAGGCGGACGCGGCCGAGCAGGACATCTCCGTCGAGGACGACGAGGAGGACTACCGCTGATCACCTCATGTCCGACGCGGGCGCGAGCCGAGGAAACTGGCTGGTCTGGCGGCTTGGCCGTACCATGGCCGGATACGCGGACAATAGTCCGTGATCCCGCTCTACACCCTCGGAGATCCTGGTGACCGCACCGTCCGACTCGCGCCCGCGAGGCGCACGGCTGCCCCGGCAGGCCCGCCGCCGTCAGCTGCTCGGCGCCGCCCAGGAGGTCTTCGTCTCCCAGGGTTACCACGCGGCCGCCATGGACGAGATCGCGGAGCGGGCCGGAATCAGCAAGCCCGTGCT
>DASXMW010000305.1:0-10367 GCA_036495425.1 Streptosporangiaceae bacterium
GGTCGTGCACCCCCATGCAGCACGAGGAGGGCATCACCTCGGTCTGCCAGTACGACCAGCGCCGGTTCAGCCACCTGCAGGCGGCCATGATCACCCGGGAGCACGCCGGGCTGGCGGGTCCAGCGCCGATGTCCACAGGAGCAGCAAGGTCTCCACCAGCGTGTCCTGGTCGTCGAAGGGCGGAGTGCCGATCGCGGCCAGGTAGTACAGCCGCTCCCCCAGCCAGGTGAGCGCGCTGGCCAGGGCGGGCACGGCCCGGCCAGCCAGGGCGCCGCGGCCCGGTGTCCCCCCGACACCGCCCGGCGGACCAGTTCGGCCAGCACATCGTGCTTGCTGTCGAAGTAGAAGTAGAAGTAGAAGTAGAAGCTGCCACGCGACACCCCGGCCGCGGTGAGGATCTCGCTCACGGCCAGGTCGTCTAGACAGTTTGTATAGTCCGGGCATGACTGCACTGACCTGTCATCTGGTGACCCGGGACCCGGCCGCGGCGGCGGCCTGGTACGCCACGGTCCTGGGCGCCGAGGAGACCAGCCGCATCACGCTTCCGGGCGGCCAGATCCTGACCATCGAGCTGCGGCTGGGCGACAGCACGCTGGCCCTGAGCGACGAGTTCCCCGACCTGGGCATCGTGTCGCCGCTGACCCTGGGCGGGACCTACGGCGCGCTGCACCTGGCCGTGGCCGACGCCGAGGCGGCCTGGCGGCGGGCCCTGGACGCCGGGGCCACCGAGTTCGAGCCGCTGCACGACGCGTTCTGGGGCGACCGGACCGGCCAGTTCATCGACCCGTTCGGCCACCGCTGGGCCGTGGACCAGCATCTGCGGGACGTGCCGCACGAGGAAGTGGAGCGGCTGGCCGCGGCCGCGTTCGGGGCGTCATGAAACCGCGAAGTCAGGTGCGATGAGCGGGGGCTTCCGGGGGGCTTTCGGCCTGGAGGCCTGATGTCACCCGGATCACCCTCGTGGGGTGAGGCCGCTGGCCCGGCCCGCATGTGACCGTGGCGTGGTGGGCCAGCTATCCGGCACAGTTGCCAGCCTAGGCTCGCGCGCGGCCCAGCCGGCACGTGCGGCCTGAGATGACCGACCGCGCCGGCAGTGGCACGCGGACTCCCGACCATCCCGACCTGGCCACCAGGATCGACCAGGAGAAGTCGCACCCGCTGCCGTGGCGGACGGTGGTCAAGCGGGCCGTGGTGGTCCTCGTCGCCGGTATCGCCATCTACCTGGTGTTCCCGGCGATCACTGAGGTGTTCGCCTCCTGGCCGCGGCTTTCCACCCTGGACCCGTGGTGGCTGACCGCGGCCCTCGCGGCCCAGGTCGCCCACTTCACCTGCACGTTCGCGCTGCAACGGCTGGCCTTGCGGACCCGCGCCTGGTTCCCCGTCGTCACCTCCCAACTGGCCGGCAACGCCATCACCCTGATCGTGCCCGGGGGTGCGGCTGTGGGCGCCGCCGTGCAGTTCCGGATGCTGGCCAGCGCCGGCCTCGACATGACCTCTACCGTGGGCGGGCTGGCGGCCTACTCGCTGCTCGGCGTGGGTGGCCTACTGGCGCTGCCGGTGCTGGCCCTCCCGGTCATCCTGGGCGGCGCGTACGCCGACCGCGGTCTGGCGAATGCGGCGATCCTGGGAGCGGCGGGCTTTGTGGTGTTCGCCACCCTGGGTGCGGCCGTACTGATCTGGGATGCTCCGCTGCGGTGGGCCGGCCGGATCGTGGCGCGGGTCGCGAACTGGACTGTGCGCAGACGGTCCCCGCTGACCGGGCTGGATGACACGCTGCTGACCCAGCGCAACGAAATACGCCTCACACTGGGCAGGCAATGGTGGCAGGCGCTGCTGCTGTCGGCCGGCCGTCTGGCGTTCGACTACTTCTGCCTGCTGGCCGCGTTGCGGGCCACCGGGAGTCACCCCCGCCCCTCGCTCATCCTGGTCGCCTACGCGGTCGCGGGCATCATCGGGATGATTCCAATCACGCCCGGCGGCCTCGGGCTGGTCGAGGCGAGCCTGACCGGACTTCTGGTGCTCGCCGAAGTGGACTCCAGCCAGGCTGCCCTGGCGACACTGGCCTACCGCCTCGCCTCGTACTGGGCGCCCTTGTGCGCCGGGCCCATCGCCTACGGCCTGTTCCGGATCCGGTACCGGGAGCGCCCGTCACCTCCGGAACCCGCCGCCCCGTCAGCCAGCGCCGGGCGGTAGCTACAGGTATTCCCGCCTGCGCATCCAGACGAGGGTGAGCCAGCCCCAGATCGGCGGCAGGTAGGACGTGAACAGGCGCTGGATGAACACCGCCGCGGTGGCATCGGCCTCCGTGACCCCGGCCGCGGTCAGGCCCAGGATCATGCCGGCTTCCACCACGCCCATGCCGCCGGGCGACGGCGAGACGCTGCCGATGATCGCGGCCAGGGTGATGACCACAATCAGGACGGGCAGCCGCAGATGATCATCGAAGGCCCGCAACGAAACCGACAGAGCCATGGCCACCAGCAGTTCGGTGGCGAACGAGCCTCCCAGCAGCAGGACCAGTTTGCGTGGAGAACTGGCGACCCGGGTCAGGTTGGCCCAGACGTCGCGCGCCCGGGGCATGATCTTCGCGGCGGCCAGGCGGCGCAGCCGGGGCACGGCCAGCGCCAGGCCGGCCACCACCGCCACCAGCACGACGACGGCCAGGATGATCCAGACCAGCTTCGAGTCGCCGCCAGACTCGGGCGTCACCTTGACGTCGATGGAATCCCAGGCGAACGGCAGCGAGCACAGGAACAGCACCGCGGTGGCGATCCAGCTGGCGACGGTCATGATGGCCCCGGAGCTGAGCGCGACCGAGGCGTCATAGCCCTGCGTCTGGAAGAAGCGCACCCGGGTGGCGAAGACCGCTGGCTGGCCGCCGGCCAGGGCGCTGAAGGAGTTGGCCACCTCCACCGCGATCGCCCGCCCGAGCGGCAGTGGCCCGGCCACGCTGCCGACCGCTTCGACGGCTGACGCGACGTAAGCCAGCTGGGCGAGGATAAGGGCCAGGGCGACCCAGAGCCAGTTGGCCCCGATCACCGTGTCGAAGGACTTCGACACGTCGATCAGCACCCCGATCAGGGCCCAGCCGCCGATGAGCGTGCCGACGACCATGATCAGTGTCGGCCAGCTCACCCGGCGTGGCTCGACCAGCGCCGGCACCTCGATCGAGGCCGCCTGGGCGGTGCGCTGGCGGACTTCCTCCAGCAATCCGCGCTGGCCGCGCAGGCTCCGGCGCACCGCCGGATCGAGAGCCGCCCGCTGAAGATACCGGAGAGCGCCCCGCAGCACGTCCGGCCCGAGACACCGCGCGGCAGCGGCCGCGGCCCGGTCCGGGCCGACGGTGACCGCCGTCGCGGCCACGGCCCCGGCCAGATCGCGGTCGAGCTGATCCGGGGCGGCGCTGCCCACGGCGTTGCGGAAATCCGCCAGCACGGCGGTCTGCGCTCCGGAGTCGATCAGCACCGCGTCACCGCTGATCGCGCCGTGGGCGATGCGGGCCGCCCGCAGGATCAGCAGCTGGCGGTACAGGTCATCGAGCAGCGCGTCGCTGATCCCGGTGACGCCGGCCTCCGGCAGCGCCAGGCCTTGCGCCCCGGCCGGCACCCGGCCGACCAGGAGCGCGTCGCCGGACGGGCCGGCCTTCCCCGCCTCGACGATCTCGGGTACCGCGACACCGGCCCGGGCCGCCCGCATCGTGAGGTACGCCTCGTGCTCGACCTGCTGAAGCCGGGTGATGGTGAGGCTGGGCCCGGAGTCCCGGTAGAACACGAACCGGCCGATCTTCGTCAGCAGCCGGGCATCGGCCGCGTCCCGGCCGTAGACCGCGATATGAAGCTGGCCAGCCGTGGCCGGCCCCCCGTCAGCCGCGGCCAGGCTGGCCGCGGGCAGCTCGTCGGCCTGGTACTTCGCCACCCCCCACACCTGGCGCGGGGCTGGCGCCAGGTCGCCCGCACGGATGCCGAGTTCCGCCAGCAGCAGCCGGACGTCATCGGCCGAGGGCAGACCGAGCGGTGACCCGAAAACGAGCCGGACGATCGCGGCCACCCCCCAGCCGATGGCCAGGCTCCCCAGGACGTTCAGCGGCAGCCCATGGCCCCCGACCGCCGAGGCCAGCGCGACCAGGGCGATGAAGGTCTCGATCAGCCGCTGCGCGCTGCGGGCCAGGTAGGGCAGCGCCGCCACGGCGACCGCCGCGAACAGCGCTATCCGCAGCACCGGGAAACTCAAGTGGTAGCCACTGACCTCGATCCCGGCCGGCCTGCCGCCGCGGCTGCCGAGCAGGACCACCAGGACCCCGCTCACCGCCGCCGCACCGGCCGCGCTCAACGCGATGTCACGCGCCGCCACCCAGCGGCGGGCCAGCAGAGCCAGTGCGATCAGGACGATGACAACACCAGCCGACCCGGCCTGGTAGACCACCGTCACCAGCCAGGTGATGCTCCGGGGCGGTGGATGCAGGACCTGGGCGATGGCCCGGTCGATGCGGGAATCGTAGTGAATGACCAGTACGCAGGCGATGAGCGCGAGCAAGGAGGCCGCCAGGCGCACGCCGTCGCTTCCGCGCCGCCGGCGCTGGCCGTCACCGACCGGGGCAAACGCGACCGAACGCCAGGTACGCCCGAAACCGGCCCCGGCAACCGGGGCCGCCTCGTCGATCAGATCTTCAGCCTGCGAGCCACTGTTCACCGTTCACCAGCCGCGCCGCATCCGGTTCCGAGGCCGTTTGACTCATTCATGATGACCGCGGGCGGCCGGGCGGTCATCATCCTTTCCAGGCTATCGCGGCCCGGTGTTTCGAGGATTGGTCCGCGACGGGTGAGGCGCATCGGGCCGGCAGCCTGATTCTGTCGTGCTATGAGGCGAATCACTCCCAGCAGGCTGGCCATGAGCACGGCAACGCTGTCCGCGGTGATGCTCCTGGCCGCCGCCTGCGGGTCCGGTGGCAGCTCCCCGGGCGGTACCGGGTCCGGCGGCACCTCCTCCAGCGCATCCGCGTCATCAGCGCCGTCCCGGCCCACACCCGTACTGACCGTGTGCCAGGACGTGAACTCGGTGCGGGCCGCCCTGAAGAGCCTGGTCTCGGTCAGCATCACCGAGGCGAACGTCAGCGAGATCCAGGCGGTGGCGCGCGGCATGGAGGCGAGCGTGGCCGACCTCGGCGACACCGCCTCCGGCCGTACGGAGTGGCGGAGCCAGGTCGACGCCCTGAAGTCGGCGGTGGCCCAGCTACAGTCCGCCGCGAGCAGCTACGCCGCCGCACCCAGCCGGGAGGCAGGGGTCAAAAGCGCCAAGGCCAACGTCGCGGTCGCAGCCCGGCGGCTGCTGGCCGCGGTGGGGAACCGTTGCCTGTCCCCGTCGGCCACCCCCGCCCCCAGTTCCTGACCGGAAGGCCGAGGCCACGGTGGCCGCCATCGCCGATCATTTCGGCCAGCCGTGAAATCATGAACGCCGTGCCAGATGAGGGAAAAAGGGAAATCACCGAGCGGAGGGCCGGGCCGCCCGCGCGACGGCTGACCGGAGGGATAGAGCGAGCGCTGACCTCGTCGATGTGGCTGGCGCTCCTGCCGGTGGCGTTCCTGCTGGTGTCGGCGCTGGCCTCGTTCGTTTACGCGGTGGCCGTACTGGTCGACACGGTGGAGGAGGTCGCCGGGCATCCGTTTCCGGTTGGGCACCATATCGGCTCGGTCCTGCTGGAGTTCGACCTGTTCCTGATCGGCGCCACCGCGATGATCTCGGCGATCGGCTTCTACGAGCTGTTCATCGGCGACATCCGGGTCGGGGGCCGGGACGTGCTGCCCGGCTGGCTGGCCATGCACGACCTGAACGACCTCAAGAGCCGGGTCGTGTCGATGATCGTGCTGGTGCTGGCGGTCACGTTCGCCGAGGAGGCGGTGGGCGCCCCCGACGCCTTGCACCTGCTGGAATTTGGCGGCGGGATCACCGCGGTGATCATCGCGCTGACCGTGTTCCAGCGCTGGGGCAGCCACAGCGAGACCCGGAACGGCGACAGCAACGCCGGACCCGGCGACGGTAACCCCGGCCACGGGTGACCACGGCCGGGGCGGGGCCCGGGTCCGCGACCTTCGATAAATATTCTCTGACTGAGCTTGGTGGCGTAGCGGACCGGCCGTTCTTTCCGGGGCGTGCCTGTCCCGGCCACGTTATCGGCCAGGATGGAGTGATGAGCGCCCGGGACACCGCCCTTGACCTGATCACCTTCCTCGACTCGTCGCCGTCGCCGTACCACGCCGCGGCGCAGGCCCGAAGCCGGCTGACCGCGGCCGGCTTCGCCGGACTGGACCTGGCTGGCCCGTGGCCGTCCGGACCCGGGCGCTACGTGGTGACCGACGGCGGGTCGCTGCTCGCCTGGGTGGTGCCGGACGGCGCGGCCCCCGGCACCAGCTTCCGGCTGCTGGGCGCGCACACCGACAGCCCGACCCTGAAGGTCAAGCCGCGCCCGGACACCGGCAGCGCGGGCTTCCGCCAGCTCGGAGTCGAGGTCTACGGGGGCCCGCTGCTCAACTCCTGGCTGGACCGGGACCTGGGCCTGGCCGGCCGGGTGGTCGTGCGCACGCCGGACGGGCCGCGGGTGCGGCTTATCCACGTCGGCCGGCCCATCCTGCGGGTGCCGCAGCTGGCCATCCACCTGGACCCAGGCGTGCGCGAGGGGCTCAAGCTGGACGCCCAGCGGCACCTGGTGCCGATCTGGTCGCTGGGCGATCCGGACCCGGGCGGGTTCGCGAGCTTCCTGGCCGCCGAGCTGGACGTGGCGCCGGAGGCGGTGGCCAGCTGGGAAGTGGTGACCTTCGACGTGACCGGGGGCACGCTGGCCGGCGTGGACGAAGAGTTCGTCAGCTCGGGGCGCCAGGACAACCTGAACTGCTCGTACGCGTCGGTGACGGCGCTGGCCCAGGTTTTTGGCGGCACAGCGTCTGCCCCTGCGCCGGGGCACGTCAGCGCGGTGGTGCTGTTCGACCACGAGGAGATCGGCAGCCGGTCGGCTACGGGCGCGGACGGCGCCTGGCTGGGGCGGCAGCTGGAGCGGACCGTGCTGGCCCGCGGCGGCACCCGGGACGACTTCCTGCGCGCGGTCAGCACCTCGCTGCACGTGTCGGCGGACATGACCCACGCCACCCACCCCAACTACCCCGACCGGCACGAGGCCGGCCACTGGATCGAGCTCGGCGGCGGCCCGGTGATCAAGGTCAGCGCCAACGTCAACTACGGCACCAACGCCCTGACCCAGGCCGCGTTCCAGGACGCGGCCGCGCAGGCGGGGGTCCCGGTCCAGTACTTCGTCAACCGGAGCGGAGTGCGCAGCGGCTCCACCATCGGCCCGATCGTGGCCGCCGGCCTGGCCGTGCCCACCGTGGACGTGGGCAACCCGTCGCTGGGCATGCACTCGGCCCGGGAACTGTCCGGCACCGCCGACATGCCGATGATGATCGCGGCCATGAAGGCGTTTCTTTCCCCCGCGTGAACCTGTTTGGCCGCCCCCAGCCGGGAAGTGGACCCGGGAAACCGGAAGGAGCGTGGCAGACCATGGCTACTGAGGACAAGGCCGCTCACAAGGCCACCGAAGTCAAGGGCAAGATCAAGGAAGGCGTGGGCGACGCCACCGACGACCAGGAACTGCAGGCCGAAGGCCAGACCGACCAGGCCAAGGGCAACCTCAAGCAGGCCGGCGACAAGATCAAGGACGCCTTCAAGAAGTAGGACCGCGAGCGTTGCGCCCGCCCCGCGAGGTCATTCGGGGCGGGCGTTGTGCTGCTGGTGGCGCTGAAGGAGTCCGCGGGTTAGTTTCCTAACCGGGGCACACCGAGGAGGCTGCCAATGGCGCTCAAGATCATGCCGCACGGCCGGCTGCAGGAATGGGTCGCCGAGGAGAAGGGCTACTTCCAGGCCGAGGGGCTGGAGTACAGCTTCGTCGCCGAGGGCGACTACGGGATCGACGTCGTGCGCCGCGACGACACCGGTGAGATCAGGAGCGGCGCCTTCGAGACGTTCGGGGCCGGGCGCAGCGGCGCGGACATCAGCTGCGCGTGCCACTGGGCCACCAACACGGCGGCCAGCCAGCAGGCCGGGCAGCTGGTGACGGCCGCCTACTCGGTGGCGCCATGCGCGATCATGGTGGCCCCGGAGTCGCCGGTCCGCCGGGCGGAAGACCTGGCCGGGGTCGGCATCGGGGTCGGCTTCCATTCCGGCAGCCACTTCGCCACCGTGCAGGCGCTCGAGGGCGTGCTGCCGGCCGGCGCGGTGAGCCTGAGCTTCCAGGGACCGCCCAACGAGCGGCTGGACGCGCTGCTGGACCGGAATGTGCCCGCGGCCACGATGTGGGGCGTGCCGTTGTACATCGCCGAGGCGTTCGGCTTCCGCAAGGTGATCGACACATCCTTCATGATCGGGTTCCTGGTCACGGGCCGTGACGTCACCCGGGCCGACGTCGACCGGTACCTGGCCGCCCTGCGGCGGGCCCAGATGGAGATCGACCTGCACCCCGAGGCCTACAAGCACTACCAGCTGCGGGCCGTGCCGGAGAAGTACCGGTCACAGGTCGACGCCCGGGCCTTCGGCACCGGCGAGCGGATCGTCTTCCTGCCCTACACGCGGGAAGCGTTCACGGCCACGGCGGCGTGGACCGAGGCGCACCAGATCTTCACCGGCCCGCCCGGGGCGCCCGGCGGTTATGACGAGGCGGTCCTCGCCTAGCGAACTTGATCTCTTGCCGCCGGCGGGGACAGTATGGATGCGACATTTTCGAACAGATTGACCCGGGGGGGCGGCCCCCCCGGACCCCCGATGCGGGCTGCGCCCGCCGAAAAATGAGGTCCATATGCGTCTGCGTCGCCGCTGGGGTGTGATCGGTTCCCTGTCCGCCTTGTCCGCTCTGCTGGTAACCGTGCCAGCGCAGTTCAGCGCGGCGGGCCAGGCGCATGGTGGGAGTGGCGCGGTCAAACAGCCGGTGGCGGTGGGCACAGGGGGCGGGGTGGCCTCCATGGATGTGGGGGCCAGCCAGGCCGGGATCGACGTGCTCTCCCGCGGGGGTAACGCGGTCGACGCGGCGGTGGCCACGGCCAGCGCGCTGGGGGTGACGATCCCGTTCGTGGCCGGTCCCGGCGGAGGCGGCTTCATGGTGATCTACCTGGCCCGGCAGCACGAGGTGGTCACCATCGACGGGCGGGAGAACTGCCCGCAGGCCTGCACCACCACGATGTTCATCGACCCCTCGACCGGGAAGCCGTACGACTACGACTACGCGTCTGACCAGCCGCTGGCCACCGGCGTGCCGTCCATGGTCGCCACCTGGTCCACCGCCCTGCAGAAGTACGGCCGGCTCAGCCTGGGCGACGACCTGCAACCCGCGATCAGCCTGGCCAGGAACGGGTTCCGCACCGACGCCGACTTCCAGCAGCTCACCCAGTCCGAGCTGCCCGAGTTGCAGGCCTACCCGGCCAGCCACTGGCTGCTGACCAGTTCGGGCCAGCCGCTGCCGGCCGGCACCCTGCTCAAGAACCCCGATCTGGCCAGGACCTATCAGCTGCTGGGCCGGTACGGCCCGTCGTACCTGTACAACGGCCCGCTCGGGCAGGCCATCGTGCAGGCCGACGACCACCCGGTGACCACTCCCGGCCAGACCACGGTTCAGCTGCCGGGCATCATGACCATGAACGACCTGCGCTCCTACCGGACCCACGTGCAGGCGCCGACCCACGTCAACTACCGCGGGCTGGACATCTACAGCATGGCCCCGCCGTCCAGCAGCGGCACCACGGTCGGCGAGGCGCTGAACATCCTCAGCCACTACAACCTGTCGTCCGAGTCCCGGGCCACCGCGCTGTTCCACTACCTGGAGGCCTCGCGGCTGTCTTACGCCGACCGCAACGCCTACGTCGGCGACCCCCGGTTCGGGAACGTGCCCACGCAGCAGCTGCTCAGCCCGGCGTTCGCGGCGACCCGGCAGTGCCTGATCGGCACGACCGCGCTGACCTCCCCGGTGGCCCCGGGCAATCCGTACCCGCCGCAGGCGGGCTGCGCCAGCCCGTCGACGCCGGGCGCGGCCACCAACGAGGGCCTGCACACCAACAACATCGTGACCGCCGACAAGCAGGGTGACATCGTCGCCTACACCAACACCATCAACTTCTTCGGCGGCAGCGGCCAGACCGTGCCCGGTTACGGCTTCCTGCTCAACAACGAGATGACCGACTTCGACTTCTCCCCGCCCGCGTCCGGGCCTCCCGACCCGAACCTGCCCGCCGGCGGCAAGCAGCCGCGGTCCAGCATGGGGCCGGTCATCGCGTTCGCCGGCGGGCAGCCGGTGTTCAGCGTCGGCGCGGCCGGCGGATCCACGATCCCGACGACCA
>DASXMW010000306.1:0-2493 GCA_036495425.1 Streptosporangiaceae bacterium
CGCCGACTACGAGGCCCGGCACTACGCGGGCGTGGAGCCGGTCGACAAGGACCCGGAGGCTTACGTCAAGGCCCAGGAGCAGGACCTGGCCGACGGTGGGGACGGCTCGCTCAGCGTGGGCAGCCTCAAGGGCCGCTGACCGCGGGCGGCGTAGCCTGCACCCGTGGAGTTCAGCCAGGAACTGCGGGACGACGTGCTGGCCGGGGAGATCACGGTGTCGTTCCGGCTGTGGAAGCGGCCCAAGGTCAAGACGGGCGGCCGCTACCCGGTCGGCCCGGGCGGGGCCCTGATCGAGGTGGACTCCATCGAGCTGATTCCGTTCGCCGACGTCACCGGGGCCGACGTGCGTCGGGCCGGGGAGCCGGACCGCGAGACCCTGCGGCGCCGGGCCGCGCACGCGGGTCCCATCGACGACGGCACGCTGGTGTACCGGGTGGAGTTCCACCCGGTGTGAGCCCGGGCCACCTGGTGAGCCGGTAGCTACGGCACTACGATAGGTGTATCGGTTTAGTCGGGGCCAGGAGGCGATCACCATGGCCCGGCAGTACAAATACCGCGCGCTGGTCCGGCTCGATCCGGACGCGGCCAAAGAGCACGACGGCCCGGTTCTGCCGCAGCCGGAGGGCCGGATCGTGGTCCGCGCCCGGCACCACGACACGCACAGCAGCAAGATGTTCAGCGCCCTGGTCAGCACGGCCAGCGAGCCGGTACTGGCGGGCGACCGCAGCATCGAGCTGACCGTGACCGTGCAGGGCGAGGACGTGGAGGAGTACCTGGAGGCCGGTGACCGGTTCGCGCTCTGGCGCGGGCACGACATCGGCCAGGGGGTCATCTCACGCCGGCTGCACACCTGGATCAACGGGCCCTAGCCGGCCCGGGCGCCCTGACCTGGGGTGATCCTCGACCTGGGGTAATACTGACATGTGACCGCCTGGGTGCTGCACGTCGACCTCGACCAGTTCATCGCCGCCGTCGAGGTGCTGCGCCATCCCGAACTGGCGGGCCGGCCGGTCGTCGTCGGCGGTGACGGCGACCCGGCCAAGCGAGGCGTGGTCAGCACCGCGTCCTACGAGGCCCGCGCGTTCGGCGTGCACTCGGGCCAGGCCCTGCGCCGGGCGGCGCGCTGCTGCCCGGACGCGGTGTTCCTGCCGGTGGACCGGGAGGCCTACGAGGAGGTGTCGGCCGAGGTGATGGCCGCGCTGCGGGCGTCGGGGGCGGTGGTCCAGGTGATGGGCTGGGACGAGGCATTCCTGGGCGTGGACACCGACGACCCGGAAGGCTTCGCCCGCGGCCTGCAGGAGCGGGTCAAGGCGGCCACCCGGCTGGACTGCACGGTCGGGATCGGCGACAACAAGCTGCAGGCCAAGCTGGCCACCGGGTTCGGCAAGCCCGCCGGGGTGTTCCGGCTGACGTTCCGGAACTGGTTCGAGGTGCTGGGCGACCGGCCCACCGACGCGCTGTGGGGCATCGGGGCCAAGACGGCGCAGAAGCTGGCCGGGCTGGGCCTGCACACGGTGCGCGAGCTGGCCGCGGCCGACCCGGACGCGCTGGCGGCCGCCTTCGGGCCCACCACCGGGCCCTGGCTGGTCCTGCTGGCCAACGGGCGGGGCGAGAAGACCGTGGACGACACGCCCTACCGGGCCCGCTCCCACGGGCGGGAGGTCACCTACCAGCAGGACCTCGCCGACTGGGCCGAAGTCACCGACGAGGTGGACCGGCTGGCTGAGACGGTGGCCGCCGAGCTGGCCGGGGCCGAACCGGAGGCGGGCACGGACAGGCCCCGGGCCGCGGTCCGGGTCGTGGTCAAGGTGCGCTATGCACCGTTCATCACCGTGACCCACGGCCAGCCGCTGGCCGAACCGGCGGTGGCCGCCGAGCCGATCAGGGCCGCGGCCCGGGCGGCGCTGGCCCGGTTCGGCCGCGGCCGGCCGGTCCGGCTGCTCGGGGTCCGGGCCGAGTTCGCCCCGGACCCGGCCTCGCCGTCGGACTGAGCTGCGGACACCCGCCGTCACCAGGTGGAGCGCAGCGCGGCCCGGGCCAGGTCGGGACGGGGAGAGTTGCAGCCCGGGCACTGTGACCCCTGGCCCGGGATGTTCATCCAGTAGCCGTCCACGAGCCCGCGGGTGCCCTGGATGGCCGCGGTGAGCTGGCGGGCGGCGACCGCCGCACCGGGCGGGTTGGTGGACAGGCCCGCCAGGACGGTCACCCCGGGGCTGGCCGCGCGGGCCTGGGCGGCCGCGGCGCGCAGGAACGAGGTGTACGTGCCGGGGTCCCGCTCCAGGCTCTGCGCCTGCAGCTCCACCACGTCGGCCACCTTGGCCATCGCCCCGGCCAGGCCCCGTTGCAGGAACCGCTGCCACAGCGGGCCGCGGGCCGGGCCCGAACCGACCGTGGTCAGGTCGAGCGCGGGCGCCACGATGAGGGAGAGACCGTGGGCGTGGGCCAGCTGCGCGGCCCGCTGGGCGGCCGCGGCCGGGTCGAGCTGCTCGGCCC
>DASXMW010000307.1:0-26924 GCA_036495425.1 Streptosporangiaceae bacterium
GTCGATGGACCTGCACCCGATGTTCCGGGCCGAGATGTCGGCGCGGGACGCGGCCTTCCTGCCCAGCTGGGACGCGTAAGGACCAACCGCCGGACGGCCGGCCCGGCTAGCGGGCGGTCACCTGCTTGGCGGCGGCGATGATGGCGTCCGCGCTGGCCTCGACGTCGCGCGCGGTGGTGGCCCAGCCCGAGACGCTGATCCGCATGGCGGGCCGCTGCTCCCAGGTGGTCGGGCCGCACCAGCAGGTCCCGTCGTCCTGGACGGCCCGGATCAGGGCCAGCGTCCGCTCGTCGGTGCCCGCCCGGACCAGGACCTGGTTGAGCACCACCTCGTTCAGCACGTCCAGGCCCGCGTCCTGCAGGCGGCCGGCGATGACCTGGGCGTAGCCGCAGGTCCGGGTGACCAGGTCGGCCACGCCCTGGTGGCCCAGGGTGCGCAGCACGGCCCAGACCTCGACCTGGCGGGCGCGCTGGGAGGCCTGCGGGGTGTGGTGCATGGCCTCGAAGCCGCCGCCGAAGGGCAGGTAGCCGGCCTCGGCGGCGAAGCTGCGGCGCAGGTCCTCGGGCCGCCGGGTCAGGGCGATGCCGCAGTCGTAGGGGACGTTGAGCCACTTGTGCCCGTCGGTGGCCCACGAGTCGGCACCGGTCAGGCCGGCCGTCAGGTGCGCCCGGGACGGGTCGGCCAGGGCCCACAGCCCGAACGCGCCGTCGACGTGGACCCAGGCCTGGTGCTGCCGGGCCCAGTCCAGGACGGCCGGGAAGGGATCGAAGGCGCCGGTGTTGACCTCGCCGGCCTGGGCGCAGATCACCACCGGGCCGGTCACGTCCGCGGGCAGGCGGTCGGCCCGCATCCGGCCCTGCCCGTCGGCCGGGACCCGGCGGACCCGGTTCCGGCCCAGCCCCAGCAGGCCCAGGGCCCGGACCACCGTGGAGTGGGCGTACTCCCCGATGACCACGGTCAGTTCCGCCGCCCCGAACAGCCCGGCGGCCTGCACGTCCCAGCCGGCCCGGGCCAGCTGGTGATCACTGGCCGCGGCCAGGGCGGCCGTGTTGGCCATGGACGCCCCGGTCACGAACGCCGCGGTGGTGCCCGCGGGCAGGCCGAGCAGGTCGG
The DNA here is from genome assembly GCA_036495425.1 of Streptosporangiaceae bacterium. Lineage (GTDB taxonomy): Bacteria > Actinomycetota > Actinomycetes > Streptosporangiales > Streptosporangiaceae > Bog-532. The sequence goes on from DASXMW010000307.1 coordinate 1,114, forward strand.
CCAGCCACGCGGTCACCACCTCGTGCAGGCGGGCCGCCACCGGCGACATCACGGGCAGGGCCGCGTCCTGGTCCCAGGCCGCGGCCAGCCAGCCGGTGGCCACCGCGACCGGGTGGGAGCCGCCGATGACGAACCCGAAGTACCGGCCGCCCGCGCTGGCCACCGTGGCCGCTGATCCCGCCTCGTCCAGCAGGGCCAGCGTGGCGGCCGGGTCGCCGGTCGCCTCCGGCAACGGCTCGTCGAACCGGGCCAGCCCGGCCAGCGCGGCGTCGCCGGGGGCCACCGGACGCTCATCCAGGCCGGTCAGGTAGCGGCCGGCCCGGCCGGCCGCGTCCGCCAGCAGGGCCTGGATCCCGGACGCGGCCAGCGCGGACATGACGGTTACCCAGCCGCCCAGAAGCCGCAGTGGTGCCGGGCCGGGAAGTCCGTCTCGGCCTGAGGCTCGGGCGGGACCAGCGAGACCATCCGGGTCGCGCCCCCGCCGACCGCGGGCCAGGGCACGGCCGCCGACCCGGGCTGGCCGCTGGCCGCGAATTTCACCCAGGCGGCCTGCATGCTGGCCGCCAGGGCCTGCTGGCTGGCGGTCAGGGTCGCGGGGATGGTGCCGGGCAGGCCGAACAGGTACTGGAGCTCGGACTGGTGCGTGGCCACCGGCGGCGGGATGGTCGGCACGTAACGCGCGGGCGCGTTGTCGTCGTTGAACTCGTAGGCGAAGGTCGGCACCCGGGCCGCGGTCCAGCGGTCGATCTGCAGGGCCGGGCAGGCGAAGTTGGCGTCCCCGACCAGGGTGCTGAAGGCCACGGCCGGCGATGGGTAGGCGGTGACCGGGTACTGGGCCGCGATGGCGGCGGCCCGGGTACCGGACACGCCCAGCACGGCGGAGATGTCGGTCTGGTAGCTGGCCGGGGTCACGGTCCCGTCGCCGGGGATCGGCACGTAGGTGCCGCCGCTGACGGTCAGGCCGAGGGTGACGAAGAACCGCTCCTCGTCATGGTTGGTGCCGTTCAGGACGGGCACCCGGGCGAAGCGCCCGGCGGCCAGGGCGGTCCCGACCGACTCGGGCAGCACCTGGCCGTCGGCCACGCCGGGGATGGCCACGGCCGGGAAGCTCTGGGTCAGGGCGCTGACCGGCAGCTGGCGCAGGCAGGCCGCGGTCTGGTCCGGGCAGCCCGCCTTGACCGCGAAGTCCTGGCCCGCGGCCTCGGCGGTGGCCAGCGGCTGCTGGGTCAGCGCGAACGAGCCGCTTTCGATGATCGCCCGCTGGAACAGGCCGCGAGAACCCGGGGAGACCAGGTGGTCGAGCACGGCCAGGCCGCCGGCCGACTGACCGGCGATGGTGACGTTGTGCGGGTTGCCGCCGAACCGGCCGATGTTGGCCCGCACCCAGCGCAGCGCGGCCTGCTGGTCCATCAGCCCGTAGTTCCCGGCCGGGCCGCCCGGCCGTGAGGCCAGCGCCGGGTGAGCCAGGAAGCCGAGCGCGCCGAGCCGGTAGTTGATCGTGACGACCACGGCCCCGTCCGCCACCAGCTGGGCCGGGTCATAGTCCCGGCCCGCCCCGGTGGTGAAGCCGCCGCCGTGGATCCAGACCAGCACCGGCCGGTCGGCGCCCGGGCGCAGGGTCGGGGCCGACACGTTCAGGTACAGGCAGTCCTCGCTGGTGGGGCCGAGGGTGAAGGTGGGCGACCCCTGCGGGCAGCTCGGTCCGAAGCTGGTGGCGTCGCGGACGCCATGCCAGCTGGCGGCGGGCGCGGGCGGGCGCCAGCGCAGCTTGCCGACGGGCGGGGCGGCGTAGGGCAGGCCGCGGAAGGCGTACCCTCCGGCCACGGCGGCGCCCCGGACCACGCCGTTGCTGGTGGCCACCAGCGGGGCGCTGCCGGACTGGGCGGGGCCGGACTGGGCGGGGCCGGACTGGGCGGGGCCGGACTGGGCGGGGCCGGACTGGGCGGTGGTCGCGCGGCTGGCTTGCGCGGCGCTGGCGTTGCTGGTCTGGGCGGCGGTGGCGCTGGTGGCGGCGATGGTCAGGGCGGCCAGCGGCGCGCAGCAGGCGGTGGCCAGCCGGGCACCCCGCCAGCGTCCGGAGTGGGCGATCATGTCGGCTCCTTTGCTTGAAGGGAACTGGCTGGTCACAGCCAGGATTTGAGGATGATCTGGCCGGCGTTCCCGCCGGGGTGATCCCGGACGCCGTACAGGGCCCGGGCGCTGACCCAGAGGATCAGCCGCCCGAGATGGGCCGGGTAGCGCTCGATCTGGGCGTCGAAGAAGCCGGTCGCGGTGTCCGCGATCTTGAGCGTTTCCTCGGCGTCGTCGAGGTACCGCCGGGTCTCGGCGATGGTCCGGGCGGCATCGTCGTCCAGCTGCCGGTTCTGGTGGCCGGCCACGATGTGCCGGGGCGCGAGCGCCTCAACCTGGCCGATCGCGTCCCGCCAGGGCCCGAAGCCGCCGACCGCGCTCTGCGCGAGGTACATGTGGACCCCGTTGTAGATCGAGTCGCCCGCCACGACCAGGCCCAGGGCCGGGACGTGCAGGACGCTGGTGTCGTCGCTGTCGGTGTGGCCGACCTCGACGATGACCAGGTCGTGTCCTTCCAGCGTGAAGCGGTTGCCCGGGACCGTCCCGGCGCTGACCGGCGACGGCGGGATGTCCTGGTACAGCTGGTCCCACAGCAGCGGCCGCGCGGCCAGGCTGAGGCCCATCTGCCGGATCGTGCCCGCCGAGGCGACCACGCGGGCGCCGAACCGGTCGGCCAGCAGCCCGGCCGCGAACCAGTGGTCACCGTGGCCGTGGGTGATGAAGATGTCGGTGAGGTTCCGGTCCCTGGCCGCGACCCAGTCGCCCAGCACCCGGGCCTGCTCCTCGGTCAGGCCGGGATCGGTGAGCACCGCGTTCTCGGTCCCGTAGATCAGCGTGCTGGCCATGGGCGAGAACCGCCTGGGTTCCCCGTTCGGCAGCACGCCGTCCTGCGGCGGCGGGTCGTTGACGAACACGTCGTAGGCGAGGTTCCCGGCCATGTCAGGAGTTCCTGGCCGTGGTCAGGAACTGCCCGGGCGTCGCGGTGGTGGTCTGACGGAGATGGATCGTGACCATGGCAGGCTCCTAGGTCGGCGTCTGTGCTCGCTTCCACCGTCCCGATCCGGGCGGTCCGTCGCGCCCGTGAACACGCTGGTGTTGTCGCGGGTGGTCACTGGCCCGGCCAGGGTGCGGGCCAGGGTCCTCCGCCGGCGCGGCGGGCGGCCCGGGCCGCCATGCTGAGAACCTGAAGCGGTTCCGGCCGGCGGAAGGGAGCAGGCCATGGTCAGCGTGGCTGACGTGATGATCCAGGCCCTGAGGACCTCCGGGGTACAGCGGGTGTACGGGATCCCGGGGGATTCGCTGAACGGGTTCACCGACGCGTTGCGCCGGGACGGCTCGATCAGCTGGCAGCACGTCCGGCACGAGGAGGCCGCCGCCTTCGCGGCCGCCGCCGAGGCCGGGCTGACCGGGGAGCTGGCCGTGTGCGCGGGCAGCTGCGGGCCGGGGAACCTGCACCTGATCAACGGGCTGTTCGACGCCAACCGCAGCGGGGTGCCGGTGCTGGCCATCGCGGCCCAGATCCCGGCCGTGGAAATCGGCGGGGAGTACTTCCAGGAGACCCACCCGGCCGAGCTGTTCCGCGAGTGCAGTGTCTATTGCGAGCTGGTCAGCACGCCCGAGCAGCTACCGCGGATCCTGCAGATCGCGATGCGCACGGCGCTGTCGCGGGGCGGCGTCGGGGTGGTCGTGGTACCGGGCGAGACGTTCCTGGCCCAGGCGGCCGACGGCCCCGCCCCCTTGCCGATACGGGCCGTCTCGCCGGTCGTGCGGCCGGACGAGGCGTCGCTGGCCGCGGCCGCGCGGGTGCTGAACGCGGCCGGCCCGGTCACCATCCTGGCCGGGGCCGGCTGCGCGGGCGCGCACAGCCAGCTCATGGGCCTGGCCGAGGCCCTCAAGGCGCCGGTGGTGCACGCGTTCCGCGGCAAGGAGTTCGTCGAGTACGACAACCCGTACGACGTGGGAATGACCGGGCTGATCGGCTTCGGTTCCGGCTATCGCGCCATGGAGCACTGCGACGCCCTGGTCATGCTGGGCACCGACTTCCCCTACCGGCCGTTCCTGCCCGAGGCCGTGCCGGTGATCCAGGTCGACATCCGCGGTGAGCACATCGGCCGCCGGGTCCCGGTGCAGGTGCCGCTGGTCGGCACGGTCAGGGACACGCTCGACGTGCTGCTGCCGCTGATCGAGGCCAAGACCGACCGCACCCACCTGGACCGGATGACCCGCCACTACCAGCGGGCCCGGGACCGGCTGGACCGGCTGGCCCGGGACCGGCGCCACGAGTCGCCGCTGCACCCGCAGCACGTCGCGGCCACCGTCGACCGGCTCGCCGCCGGCGACGCGATCATCACCGCCGACGTCGGCACCCCCTGCATCTGGGCCGCCCGCTACCTGCGCATGAACGGCACCCGCCGGCTCATCGGCTCGTTCAACCACGGGTCGATGGCCAACGCGCTGCCGCACGCCATCGGGGCCCAGGCCAGTCACCCTGGCCGCCAGGTCATCGCCCTGTCCGGCGACGGCGGCATCGCCATGCTGCTCGGTGAGCTGATCACGCTGCGCCAGCAGCGGCTGCCGGTCAAGGTCGTGGTGTTCGCCAACGGCGCCCTGTCCTTTGTCGAGCTGGAGATGAAGGCGGCCGGGATCGTCACCTACGGCACCGACCTGGACAACCCGGATTTCGCCGGGATGGCCCGGGCCGCCGGGTTGTTCGGCGCCCGGGTCGACAGGGCCGATCAGCTCGAGGACGCGCTGCGGCAGGCCTTCGAGCACGACGGCCCCGCCCTGGTCGAGGTGGTGACCGCGCGGCAGGAGCTGTCGCTGCCGCCCAAGCTCAGCTACGGCCAGATCAAGGGCTTCACCCTGTACGCGACCAGGACCATCCTGTCCGGCGGCGGCGAGGAACTGGTCGAGCTGACCCGGACCAACCTGCGCCAGCTCGAGCTCGAGTAGGGTCCTCCCGGTCGCTCCTGTCAGAGGTCACCCAGGGCCGTGACCGGGTCCTCGAGGTAGTCCGCCAGCGTGCGCAGGAAACCGCCGGCGGTCCCGCCGTCGCAGACGCGATGGTCGAAGGCCAGCGTGAGCTCGGTGATCTTGCGCACAGCCAGCTGGCCGTCGACGACCCAGGGGCGATCGATGATCCGGCCCAGGCCGATGATCGCGACCTCGGGGTGATTGATGATGGCGGCCGAGCCGTCGACGCCGAACACGCCGTAGTTGTTGACGGTGATGGTGCCGCCGGTGAGCTCGGCCGGGCCGAGCTGCCCGGCCCGCGCGGCCGCGGTCCGGCTGGCCAGGGCGGTAGACAGGCCCCGGGCCGGGAGCTGGTGGGCGTCCTTGACGACCGGGACGACCAGGCCCCGGTCGGTCTGGGCCGCGAAGCCCAGGTGGACGTGATCGGGGATGACGATGTCGTCGCCGTCGAGGTGGGCGTTGAGTTCGGGGTACCGGCGCAGGGCCAGCACGGTGAAGCGGGCGAACAGGGCCAGCAGGCTGACCGGCCGGTCCGGGGTCTTGGCGTTGAGCGCGGCCCGGGTGGCCAGCAGCTCGGTGGCGTCGACGTCGACCCAGACCGTGGCCTCGGGGATCTCCCGCCGGGACCGGGTGAGTTTGTCGGCCATGGCCCGGCGCACCCCGCGCAGCGGGACGCGGGTGCCGCCGGTCTCCTGGCTGCTGGTGGCCGGGGCCGCCGGACGGGCCTGGACGGCCTGCTCGATGTCCACCCGGCGGATGATGCCCGACGGCCCGGTGCCGCGGATGGCGGTCAGGTCGAGCGCGGCCTCCCGGGCCAGCTTGCGGACCAGCGGCGAGATGACCCGTACCGGCCCGGCGGTGTGGTTCTGCGAACGGCGGCTGGTGTGACGTCGCCGGGCTCCGGTCGAGGTGGTGGTCCCGTACCCGACGAGCACGTTGCCGCTGTCCTCCCCGGCCGGCGCGGCCGCGGGGTCGACGCTGACCAGCGGCTGCCCCACGGCGACGGTCGTGCCCGCGGCCGCGTGCAGGGCGGTCACGGTGCCCGCGAACGGGACCGGGACCTCGACGGCGGCCTTGGCCGTCTCGACCTCGACCACGGCCTGGTCGATCGTCACCTGGTCGCCGACCTGGACCCGCCACTCGATGATTTCGGCTTCTTCCAGGCCTTCGCCGAGGTCGGGCAGGAGGAAGTCAGGCATGGGTACCGTCCGGGCTCAGCCAGCGGTCATCGGGGTCGTCATCCCACTGCAGCCTGGCGATCGCGTCGAGGATGCGGTCGGCGCTGGGCAGGTGGTGAGCCTCCAGCATGGGGGCCGGGTAGGGGATGTCGAGGCCGGTCACGCGCAGGATCGGCGCCTGCAGGTAGTGGAAGCAGCGCTCGGTGAGCCGGGCCGCGATCTCGGCGCCGTAGCCGCAGAAGCCGGCCGCCTCGTGGACCACGACCGCCCGGCCGGTTCGCCGGACCGACTCGGTCAGGGTGCGGTCGTCGACCGGGGACAGGCTGCGCAGGTCGATGACCTCGGCGTCCCAGCCTTCCTCGGCCGCCGCGGCCGCGGCTTCCAGGGCCGTGGCCACGGTGCCGCCGTAACTGATCAGGGTCACGCCGGTGCCGGGCCTGACCACCGCGGCCTGGTCGAGGCCCGGCCCGGCCGTGGTGAGCGCGGTGGTCTCCTTGGACCAGTAGCGGCGTTTGGGCTCCAGGAAGATCACCGGGTCCGGGCAGTCGATGGACTGCCGCAGCAGCCGGTAGGCATCGGCCGGGCTGGCCGGGGTGACCACCCGCAGCCCGGGCGTGTGGGCGTAGTAGGCCTCGGACGAGTCGCAGTGGTGCTCGACCCAGCCAATGCCGCCGCCGTACGGGATCCGGACCACGACCGGCAGGCTGACCGCACCCCGGGTGCGATTGTGCAGTTTGGCCAGGTGGCTGGTGACCTGCTCGAAGGCGGGGTAGGCGAAGGCGTCGAACTGCATCTCGACCACCGGGCGCAGGCCGTTCATGGCCATGCCGATGGCGGTGCCGACGATGCCGGCCTCGGCCAGCGGGGTGTCGAACACCCGGTCCTCGCCGAACCGCCCGGCCAGCCCGTCGGTGACCCGGAAGACCCCGCCGAGGGTGCCGACGTCCTCGCCGAAGACCACCACCCGCCGGTCGGCGGCCAGCGCGTCGGCCAGCGCCGCGTTCAGGGCCCCAGCCATCGTGACCGGGACCGGAGCCGGGGCCGGGGCCGGGCTGGCCTGCCTCGTGTGGTCCAGGGTGCTGTTCACCGCGCCTCCCGCAGTTCCCCGAGCAGGCTGTCGCGCTGCTCGCGCAGGGGTGCGGTCGGTTCGGTGTAGACGTGGGCGAACAGCTCGGCCGGGTCGACCGGGTCGTCGGCGTTCATCCGGTCCCGCAGCGCGGCCGCGAACTGTTCGGCCTCGGCCCGCAGCTGCCCGGCGCCGCCGTCGTCCAGCCGGCCCGCGCCGCGCAGGTAGGTCTCCAGGCGGGTCAGGGGGTCACGGGCCAGCCAGGCGGTCACCTCGTCGCGGTCGCGGTAGCGGGTGGCGTCGTCGGCGTTGGTGTGCGCCTCGATCCGGTAGGTCAGGGCCTCGATGAGGGTCGGGCCGTCACCGCCGGCGGCCCGGTCGATGGCCGACCGCACCGTCATGTAGACGGCGGCGGCGTCGTTGCCGTCGATGAGCTGGCCGGGGATGCCGTAGCCGATGCCCTTGTGGGCCAGGGTGGGCGCGGCGGTCTGTTTGGCCAGCGGGACGCTGATCGCGTAGCCGTTGTTCTGCAGCAGGAAGACCACGGGCGCGTGCCAGACGGCGGCGAAGTTCAGCGCCTCGTGGGTGTCGCCCTCGCTGGTGGCGCCGTCACCCAGCAGCACCAGGGCCACGGTGTCCTCGCCCTTGAGCCGGGCCGCGTGCGCGAGCCCGACCGCGTGCAGGGTGTTGGTGGCCAGCGGGGTGCACTGGGGCGCGACGCGCTGCTGGTGCGGGTTGTAGCCGCAGTGCCACTGCCCGCGCAGCAGGCTGAGCACCTCGACCGGATCGACCCCGCGGGTCACGATCGCGACCGAGTCCCGGTAGGTCGGGAACAGCCAGTCCTGATCGCGCAACGCCAGCACGCCGCCCACCTGGCAGGCGTCCTGCCCGTGCGACGACGGGTAGACGGCCAGCCGCCCCTGCTTGGTCAGGGCGGTGGCCTGGGCATCGAACCGCCGCCCGATCACCATCCGCCGGTACAGCTCGGTCAGGGTCGCCCCGGCCGGCAGCGGCCCGGGGTCCGCGGTCCGCTGGCCCGCCGGGTCGATCAGCTGCCGGGGTTCTTCGCTGGGGAGCAGGCCGGCGCCGGGCGGCTCGGCCGGGGAGGTCACGGGGTGGGCAGCGATAGCGGTCACGTTCGGCTCCCGGAGCGAGGCGTCAGTGAACAATTGACGCCAGTGTCACGCTCTTCATGGCCGAGAGTCCATAACTGGACGGCAACCCGAGACCAATGAGTTCGTTTTCGATCTAATATTGACAATGTGACTGATCAGCAACACCCTGAGGGCGGCGGCGGCGGACAAATGGCCGAGCTGGACGAAACCGACCGCCGCATCGTGGACGAGCTGCGCGGCGACGGGCGCCGGTCGATGCGGGCCCTGGCGGCCGCGCTGCACATCTCCCGGGCCAACGTGTACACCCGGGTCGCGCGGCTCGAGCGGGACCGCGTGATCACCGGCTACACCGCGATCGTCGACCCGCAGCGATACGGGCACACGCTGTCGGCCTACGTCTACCTCAAGGTCCAGCAGCAGGCCTGGAAGCGCCTGCAGGAACGGCTGCTGGACATCCCCGAGGTCGACCACGCCGCCTACATCTCCGGCGAGCACGACATCGTGCTGCTGGTGCGCACCCGTGACGCGGCCGCGCTGCGGGACCTGGTGCTGACCCGCCTGCAGGACATGCCGGAGGTGGTGAGCACCCAGACGGTGCTGATCTTCGACGAGATGACCCAGGCCTCCAAGGCGGGACGGACGGCGCCGGCCTGAGCCCCGTACGGTGGTGCCCAGCAGCGATCACCACGGGAGGCACGGCTCATGGACGTCGAGCGGGAGAAGCAGGTCGCGGCGGAAGCAGCCGCGGACCTGATCGAAAGCGGCATGACCGTCGGCCTGGGCACTGGCTCGACCGTGGCCTACGTGCTCCCGGCCCTGGCCAAGCGGTCCCTGGACATCGTCTGTGCCGCCACCTCACCGCGCACCGAGCACGCCGCGCGCGAGCTGGGGCTGCGGATCGAGGACGTCACCAGCATCGACCGGTTCGACATCACCATCGACGGCGCCGACCAGATCGCCCCCGACGGCTGGCTGGTCAAGGGGGGTGGCGGCGCCCACACCCGGGAGAAGATCGTGGCCGGGGCGGCCGACCGGTTCGTGGTCATCGCCGACTCCTCCAAGCCCGTCCCGGCCCTGCACTCCCCCATCCCCCTCGAGCTGCTGTCCTTCGGGCTCCGGGCGACCACGCGCCTGGTCGATCCGGCCTCGCTGCGCGACGTCCCGCGCAGCCCGGACGGTGGCGTGATCGCCGACTACCACGGCCCGGTCGACGACCCGGCCGCCCTGGCCGTCCGGCTGTCGTCGACTCCCGGGGTCGTCGCGCACGGCCTGTTCCCGCCGTCGATGGTGGCCATGGCCCTGGTCGGCCGGGGTGAATCGGCCGACCGGATCGACTTCAGCCGGTAGCGGCGACCATGAAACCCGACGCAGATCCCGCACTGACGAAGCTCAGGTGAACAGAGATGGATCGTGACACCCGGACCCACACCAGGATCGAGGAGCACTGGAAGGCCTCCGAGGCCGGCGACAGCGACACCGAGCACGCGATCTACGCCGCCGACGCGATCCTGGACTACCCCCAGTCCGGTGAGCGTTTCCGGGGCCGGTCCAAGATCCAGGCCCAGCGCGGCGGTCACCCGGCCGAACGCCACTTCACCATCCTCCGCATCCGGGGCGGCGGTGACCTGTGGGTGAGCGAGGTCGTGATCACCTATGACGGCAAGCCCAGCTACTCGGTGAGCGTGATGGAGTTCGGCGGCGACCTGGTCACGCACGAGACCCAGTACTTCGCCGACCCCTTCCCGGCGGCGGCCTGGCGGGCCGCGCTGTCCGAGCCGATCCCCGGGAGGAACGATGGCTGACCGCGAGCCGGCCGGCTACGAGATCGCCCTGACCCACTTCATCGTGTCCGCTGACGTGGAGCGCTCCCGTCGCTTCTACACCGAGGTGCTCGGGGGCCGGACCATCCGCGCCGGTGAGCCGTCCTACGTGGCCCTGGCCAACAGCTGGATCATCATCAACACCGGCGGCGGCCCCACCGACGACAAGCCGGCCGTCACCCTCGAGACGCCGCGCGACCCGGACCGGACCAGCAGCTTCCTCAACATCCGGGTCTCGGACATCCACGCGGTCTACGCGGCGTGGAGCGCCAAGGGCGCCGAATTCCTCACCCCGCCCAAGCAGCACCAGACCGAGCTCCGCTGTTACCTGCGCGACCCCGACGGCCACCTGATCGAGGTCGGCCAGACCACCCTCCCCGGTGGCTGGCGCCAGTTCCTCCAGTAGTCGGCCCGGTCAGGCCGTCTGCGGGCCGGCTTGGAGGGCGGGCCAGACGGCCTCGGCCAGCAGGTGGGTGGTTTCCTCGTCGGCGGCGTTGACGCCGGCGATGAAGTACTGGACGCCGGCGTCGGCCAGCGCCTGGTAGTGCTTCACCGCGTCCGGCGGGGTGGCGAAGACGCGCCGGACGGTCAGGTCGGGGTCGGGGATGCGGGTCGCCGCCTGCTTGCGGGCCAGTTGCCGCTCGTCCTCGGCCAGGACCAGCAGCGGGGTGAAGTGCGACCGCAAGATGGACTGGTAGGGCCGGCCGGCCGCCGCGCAGTGGTCGCGGAGCACCCCGTACTTACGGGCCACGTCGCTGACGTCGAAGGCCGATCCCGCCCACTCGTGCGGGGCGAAGTTGCTGACGTCGGCCAGCTCGGCCACCTGGCGCAGGGTGGTGCGCTCGCCGCCCCGCCGATCAGCACCGGGACGTGCGGCTCCTGCACCGGCCCGGGCCGCAGCCAGGCACCGTCGAGCCGGGCGGGCCCGTCCTGGCTGGTGATCTCCTCACCGCGCCACAGGGCCTGGACCACGCGCACGGTCTCCGCCATCGCGCGCTGCCGCTGCCCGGTCCGCTCGAACGGCAGGCCCAGCTGCGCGAACTCGGGCACGTCGTCGCCGATGCCCACGCCCAGCACCAGCCGCCCGCCGCTGATCCGGTCCACGTCGGCGGCCTGCCGGGCCAGCATGAACGCGCTGCGGTAGTAGATGCAGCTGACCATGGAGATCAGCCGGATCCGCCGGGTGGACGCGGCCAGCGCGCTCATCAGCGTCCAGCATTCCATCAGCCGGTTGGGGTGGTCGAACAGGCAGCAGGAGTCGTAGCCGAGCCGTTCGGCCTCGGTCGCGAAGCGCAGGTGGCCCGGCCAGTCCTTGACGAAGTTCCCCACCACCCCGAACCGGATCCGGCGCGCGCCTTCCGCGACCCAGGGATGCGTCATGCCCCTCCGCCCGAGCAATCCGATGCGACCTACATGATCATGAAAGCACAGCCGGGGTGACGGCAGAAGCCCTAGGTCAGGCTGTTACGCAGGGCCAGCACCCGCCACAGCGCGCGGTCGAACTGACCGGGGTCCAGGGCGCGGCCCTGCAGCGCGCCGGCCAGGGCGGCCACGGTGTCCTGGCCCTCGCTGACGTCGCGGGCCGAGCACAGCAGCACGTCCATCCCGGCCCGGGCGGCCAGCACCCCGCACTGGGCCGGGGTCCCGAAGCCCGCGATCGCGCCCGCCTCGAGCGCATCGGTGATGGTGACACCGCCAAACCGCAGCCGCCGCCGGAGCTCGCCGCCGACGATGGCCGGTGACAGGCCCGCGGGCAGCTTGCGGTCCAGGGCCGGGTACACCGCCCACGAGGTCATGACCAGCCGCACGCGGGCCGCGATGGCGGACCGGAACGGCCGCTCGTCGATGCTGCGCAGGTCACCGAGGGGCACGTCCAGGGTGACCGGGCCGAGGTCGGTGTTCTGGGCCGCGGTCGCCGCGCCCAGGCCGGGAAAGTGCTTCGCGGTCGCGGCGATGCCGAGCCGCTGCTGCGCGGTGACAAAGGCGGCGCCGCATTCGGCCGCGATGGCCGGGTCCGAGCTGTACGAGCGCCCGAACTGGTCGTCGAAGTTGCCGGCCTGGCGGTAGACGTCGAGCACCGGGGCCAGGTTGAGGTTCATCCCGACCCCGGCCAGGTTCTGGCCGGCGCCGGTGCCCGCGCTGGCGGCCGCCGCGGCGGGGTCGGCCGAGGCGCCGATCTGCTTTTCGGACAGCGTGGGCTCGCCCGGCAGGCGGCGCACGATGCCGCCCTCCTGATCGGTCATCAGCAGCAGCGGTGAGCGCACCGGGCTGGCGTCGTGGGCCGCCTTGAGCTGCGCGACCACCGAGGCGATCTGGGTCAGGCTGGTGATGTTCTCGCCGAAGAAGATCACCCCGCCGGCCAGGCCGGCGCTGATCTGGTCGAGCAGGCTGGCGGGCGGGGTCAGGCCCGGATAGGAGAAGATAACCCGCTGGCCGGCCAGCTGGGCCGGGGTCAGCTTGACCGGCTTGGGCCCGGCGGCGGCCTGCGCGGTGCCGCCCGGCCCGGCGCCGCCGAGAATCGCCGTGGCTCCCACGGCCAGGGCGCCCGCCCCTACTCCCAGTGCGCCGCGTCTGGTCATCGCCGAATCCGGGCTGCTCATGGACTGCGTCCTTCCGTGCTCAGGGCCGATGGTTACTCAGTTAACCGATCTTAGATATTTGTGTAACTTCGTAACATCCTGGGCCCATTCGTAGCGATCGGGGGCGCGATCGTCAAGAGCTGGAGAGATTTATCAGGGATTTTGCTCTCGCCTCGACCGCTCAGGTGCCGGGTCACCTGAGCAAGGTGGCGACCACGTTGATCACCAGCCCGAGCAGTACCGCGCCGAACAGGTACGACAGCAGGGCGTGGTGCAGGGTGGCCCGGCGCACCGGCTTCGACGTGATGTTGGTGTCGGCGACCTGGAAGGTCATCCCGATCGTGAACGCGAAGTACGCGAAGTCGATGTAGGTCGGCGGTTCGTCCTCGTTGAACTCGATCCCGCCCGGCGGACTGGCGTAGTAGGCCCGCGCGTACCGCAGCATGTACACGGTGTGCACCAGCGTCCAGGACTGGGTGACGCTGAACAACCCGAGCGCGATGAGGAACGCCTTCGTGCCACCGGCGGCGTGGCCCGCCCTGACCAGCGCGAAGGCCACCGCGCCGAGCACGGCCACGTTCGCGCCGACCAGCAGCAGTTCCGCGGTGGCGGCGCTGGGGTCCTCCCGCTGGGCCAGCTCGGCGGTCAGGTCAGGGTCCAGCCCGCGCACCGCGTTCCAGGTCCAGATCAGGTAGACGGCGACGGCGGCGTCCCAGCCGAGCAGGATCGCCGCCGACGGGACCGTGACCGCTGACGCGGCCACCCCCAGCACGGCACCGGCCAGGAAGCCACAGCTCACCCGCACACCGGCCGACGCGCGCCGCATCCGGGGCGGCACCGCCCCTCCCGCCAGTTCAGCCGGCCTTCGGCATGAATTCCAGCAAGCCGATGAACGAGCTGGACATTGACTTCAGCATGGCTGCACCCTTTCCTCAGGGCTCTGTGGACTGGGCTCGACGCTAATTTCGCCGCCGCCGGTTCGCCCCCGTGGCGACCACTGGTCTGACCCCGCGGGCGGCCAGGGATGACCCTGGGCACCGGACCGGGTCGCTCAGCCGGCCTGGATCTGGCCGTCTTCCAGCTGCAGGACGCGGTCGGCCAGGTCGATGAGGTTCGGGTCGTGGGTGGCGACCAGCGCGGTCACCTGCTCGGAGCGCACCACCACCCGCAGCAGGCGCATGATCTGCTTGGCCGTCTCGGAGTCCAGCTGACCGGTCGGCTCGTCGGCCAGCAGCACGTCGGGGCGCCCGGCCAGGGCACGGGCGATCGCGACCCGCTGCTGCTGGCCGCCGGACAGCTCCCCGGGCCGCTGCCTGGCGTGCGGGCTGAGCCCGACGATGTCGAGCATGAGCGCGACCCGCTCCTCCCGCTCGGCGGCCGGGCGGCCCGCGATCCGCAGCGGGACCCCGACGTTCTCGGCCGCGGACAGGATCGGGATCAGGCCGAACGACTGGAAGATGAACGCCACCGAGTCCCGGCGCAGCCGCAGCCGCTCCCGCTCGGACAGCGCGGTGACCTCCTGCCCGGCCACCTGGACCGTGCCCTGGTCGGGGCGGTCGAGACCGCCGACGATGTTCAGCAGGGTGGTCTTGCCGGACCCGGACCGGCCGCGCAGGGCGACCAGCTCACCGGGACGGATCGTGAACGACACCCCGCGCAGGGCCCGGGTGGCCGTGTGCCCGGACCCGAACGTGCGGATCACCTGGTCGACCGTGACCATCGGCGCGGTGTCAGTGATCATGGCCGGGCTCCTGGCCGCTCTGGTCCCGGCCGGCCCGGTCCCTGGTGGCCTGCTCCCGGTCATCGGGCCAGACGCCGATGTGGTCGGGTTCGGGTTCCAGCCGGACCAGGCCGGCCATGCCGAGCGGCTCGGTCATCTCCCGTGGCAGCTGCAGCCGCCCGGCCCGGTCGAGGACCGCGTACTCCACCGCCGAGCCCGGGTCGTCCCCGCTGGCCGCGCCCGGGCTGGGCCGGTGGGTCTCCGCGCTGGTCCGCCCGTCGCGGATCGCGATGACCCGGCGGACCTGCGCCGACACCGCCGGGTCGTGGGTGACGATCAGCACGGTGACCCCGAGTTCGGCGTTGGCGGTGCGCAGCGCGGCGAAGACTTCGGCGGCGGTGGCGGTGTCCAGCTCACCGGTGGGCTCGTCGGCCAGCAGCACCTTGGGCTCGTTGGCCAGGGCCACCGCGATCGCGGCCCGCTGCTGCTCGCCGCCGGACAGCTGGTCGGGCCGGCGCTGCAGGCAGTCGGCCAGGCCGAGCAGGTCCAGCAGTTCCGCCGACCGGGACCGGCGTTCCCGGGTCCCGCGGCCGGCCAGCCGCATGGGCAGGGCCACGTTCTGCTGGGCGGTCAGGTAGGGCAGCAGGTTGCGGGAGGTCTGCTGCCAGATGAAGCCGATGGTCCGGCGTCGGTAGGCCAGCCGCTGCCGGGCCGTCATCGCGCCCAGGTCGTGCCCGTCGACCCGGACCGACCCGGCAGTGGGCCGGTCCAGCCCGGCCAGGATGTTCATCAGCGTCGACTTGCCGCTGCCGGAGGCGCCGACCAGGGCGGCCAGTTCTCCCTCGGACATCAGCAGGTCCAGGCCCTGCAGGGCCTGGACCTCGATGCCGCCGGGGGCGGCGTAGATGCGGACCAGCCGGTCGCAGACGATCAGCGAGCCCACGCCGAAGTCCCGGTGCTGGCGAGCCGCCTCCGCCCCCAGATCCGCAATGCTCGTGCCCATCGGTGTCCTCCGCTCCCCGTTCAGTTTGCCCGCAGCAGGCTGGTGACGCCACGACGGCGCAAAGCCTCGGTCTGCCCGGCCAGGACCACGGCGGCGATGACGATGATGGCCGCGGCCGGCAGCCCGAGCGCGGCCCAGCCGGGCCGCATGGCCACCGGCGTCCCCGAGCCGGTGAACACGGCCAGGTTCAGGGCCGGGCCGACCAGCCCGGGCAGGAACAGGGCACAGACCAGGCCGGCCACGGCCGCGGCCAGCACGGCCGGCATGGCCTCGGTGACGGCCAGCCCGGTCGGGCGGTCCAGGCCCATGGTGGTCATCCGGGCCAGCGTGCGCCGCCGCTGGGCCGCGCCCAGGGCCAGGCCCATCATCACCGTGCCCAGGCCGAGGCCGGCCGCGGCCAGGATCGTCAGCAGCATCAGCAGGTCCGCGCTGCGGGCCAGCGGCGCCTGGGCCAGGGACTTCAGCACCGCCGCCCGGGTGGTGAAGTCGGCCTCGGGCAGCACGGCGTTGACGGCGGCGGCCAATTTGTGGTTGCTGATCGCGGTCCCGGCGACCAGCAGGTTCTCCGGGATGGGGGTGCCCGCCGCACCGGGCAGGGTCCGCAGCGGCATGATCACCCAGGCCCCGCCGCTGGGCTGGGCCGGGGTGGACGGCAGCACCCCGCCGACCCGGACCCGGATCGGCCCGAGACCCTGCTGGCGGGCGGTGAGCCGCTCCCCCGCGGTGTGGCCGGGCTGGCCGAGGAAGGCGGCCGCGGCGGGCGACGCCACCACCGGGATGATCGTGCTGGTGGTGGTCTGGCCAGTGGCGCCCGCCGGTCCCAGCTTGCTGGCCGGGAAGGACGGGAACGGGGTCGTCGCCGTCAGCGCGGCGTACTTGGCCGGGTCGACGGCCAGCACGGTGAGGGTCTGTCCGCCGGGACCGCTCCAGCTGGTCTTCCAGACCACAGCGGTCCGCCGGACGCCGGGCACGGCGGCGATGGTGGCCACGGTGGCCGCCGTCATCTGGTCGAAGGCCTGCGAGATGCCGGGGTGGTTCTCGATGGTCACGTCGGCTCCGGTGGCCGCCCAGGCGGCGGCGTTCTCGCCGCGGCCGACCGCGTCGCGGAGCATCCCGGCGAACGCGGCCACGCTCAGCGCCAGGACCACCGCGAACACCGGCAGGACCCCGGTCAGCGCGGTCCGGGAGGCCTGGGCCAGCGCGACGAAACCGGTGGCGCCGGGGGCCCGGGCCACCCCGGCCTGCAGGCCCCGCACGGCCAGCGGGTACAGCCGCAGGACGACCAGCACCACCGGCACCGCCACCAGGACCGGGGTCGCGGCCAGGATCAGGTCGGTCTGGCCGGGGCCGGGCAGGCCGTGGTCGTGCAGGACGATGAGGCCGGCGATGGCCGCCGCGCAGGCGGTCGCTTCGGCCACCCAGCGGCGGGCGGCTATCCGGCGCGGGGCCGCCTCCCCCACGGCCGTGATCCGGGCCGCCGACGCGGGCGGCCCGGGCCGGCGGTGCCGCACGGCCGCGATCACCGGCGGCCCGGCCAGGCCGGCCACGATGACCAGCACGGCCAGCGACCACCCCAGGGCCGAGGAGGCGTCGCTGGTCTCGAGGGCGAAGGCCAGCCCGGCCCCGATCAGCGCGGCGGGCAGCACCAGGGCCACCGTGCCCCCCAGCAACTGGGCCGACAGCTGGGGGATCGACGCGCCCCGGGCCCGCAGCAGGGTCAGTTCGGCCTCCCGCCGGACCGCGACCATCCGGGCCGCAACCGCGATGACCGCGGCGCCGGCCACGATCAGGCTGACGAACAGCAGGGCCAGTACCGTGTCGACCTCGGCTTCGGTGTTCAGGAACGTCCCCAGGCTGCTGGTCAGCGGGGAACTGACCCGGACGACACCCGAGGCCGCGCTGAGGGGGCCGAGCTGCGGGAACGTCTGGGTGGCCTGGTTCAGCGCGCTGTACACCGGCCGGGCCTGACTGGCGGTGAGCCGTCCCGGGTCCAGCGGTACCTGCCAGGTCAGGCCGAGGCTGGACTCGCCGAACACGGCTTCCATGGCCGGTTCCTGGCCGGGGTCGGTGAACAGCGAGCCACTCCAGTACGGGACCCCGTTGATGGGCGTGTTGTACAAGGGCGTGACCGCGCCGCCGTTCTGCCAGAACGTCGAGGTGGGGTCGCGGGCGGCCACCACGCCGGTGATGGCCAGGGTGACCGGGCCCGTGGGCGCGTCCAGCACCAGCCGGGACCCGGGGTGCAGGCCGTACCGGGCCGCGGTCGCGGTGGAGGCCGCGCACGGCAGGGCGCCCGCCGGGACCGAAGCGGTCAAGGACCCGGCGGTCAGCCGCGCGTGGCTGGCCAGCGTGGGCCGCCCCAGCACCGCGAGCCGGGGCGGGGCATCGGTGAAGGTCCGCGGTCCCGCCCCCGACAGGACCTTGTAGAGCGGGGCCGTCAGCCCGGCCCAGGCACCGGAGCCGACCGGCAGCCCGGCGCGGCGGTATCCGCGGGTCAGCGCGGCGGTGGCGCTGTTCAGGTCCCGCGCGGACAGGCGGCTCGTGCTGCCCGGGCTGAGCTGCTGGGTGAAGTCCTGCCAGTCGGTGTCGGCCGAGATCACCTTCACCAGCGGGCTGAGCCCGGTCATGGTGTTCCGCAGGGCCTGGGTCTCGGCCCGGAGGCTCTGGGCGGGCCCGGCCAGGGCGGCGAACAGGCAGGCCCCGACCAGCACGGCCAGGGTGACCAGGATGCCCCGGGCCTCGCCCAGCAGCGGGCCGAGGGACCCGCGGGGCCGGTTCACGCCGCCTCCGCGGCCCGCAGGGCGGCGGCCGGATCGGGCCGCCGGGCCATGGCCAGGACCGCGGCCAGCACCGGGACCACTGCCACGCACACGGCCAGGCCCAGGGTCTGGGGCCAGCCGAAGTGGATCAGCACCGGCGGCACCGGGTGGGCCGCCGAGCTGGTCAGGGTCAGCGCCGGGACCAGCAGTTCGGCCAGGATCACCCCGAGGGCCAGCCCGGCCAGCGCCGCGGGCACGCTGAGCAGCAGTTTCTCCAGCCCCAGCTGACTGGCGGCGGCGCCGGGCGGCACCCCCAGCGCGGCCAGCAGCGCGTTCTCGGCCCGGCGCTGCCGGACTCCGGCGGCGATGCTGACGCAGAACCCGGTGATGGCCAGCAGCACGGCGGTGATGGCCACCGCCAGCAGGGCCCGCTGCGGCACGACCGAGACCGGATCGTTGAGCAGGTCACTGGCCAGCCCGGTGGCGGTGGTCACCGTGGTACCCGCGGGCAGGCGGGCGGCCAGACCGGGCGGGGCCGTGCCTGAGCTGGTGGCCAGCCACCATTGGGTCGGCTGGGCCGGGGGCTGGCCCTCGGCGGCCAGGATGTTCTGGAGGGTGCCCAGGTCGATGACCACGGCTCCGCCGGAGCCGCTGACCGTCGGCCAGGACGAGACGGCCGCGACGATCTTCACGCCGACCGTGATCCCGGCCAGGTTGGCTTCGACGACCGAGCCGACGCGGGATTTGCTGGCGGTCAGGAAGGCCTTGGTGGCCAGGCCGGGCACGGCCCCGGCGACCGGGAGGGGGGCGGTGAGCGAGACCGTGCCGGTGATCGGCACGGGCGAGAGGCCGGCGCCCTGACCGTAGCCGGAGCCGAAGCTCACGGCCCGGGCCGAGCCGGCGGTCCGCGGCGCCGACGGGTTCGTCGCGGGGTCGGCGGTCTTCCCGGCCGGGCCGGGGAACGTGGCCCGGATGGTGGCCAGCTGAGCGGAGGCGGCCGCGGCCCGCCAGGCCCGAAGGTCGGTCCCGGGCCGGCCCGGGGCCGCGGTCGCGCCGGCTCCGGTCCCGGTCAGGCGGTCCACCGTGAACAGCGCGGAGGAAGCCGTCCGCTGGGCCGGCATCTGGTAGGCGGCGGTGATCGCGATGACCCGGAGCGGGTAGATCGCGGTTCCGCCCGGCAGGGCCGCGGTCAGGGTGTGGGCCCGGCCGTCGGCCCGCAGGGTCCCGGCGTCCAGCTGGTAGACGTCCCCGTCGGGATCGCCGGCGGTCACGGTCACCTGGACCGGGTCCAGGGCCAGCCGGGCCGGGCCGATCGCGGCCGCCAGCCGGATCCCGGCCGGCCGGCCGGGCAGGGTCAGGCCGGGCGCGGGCCCGCGCGGAGTGATCCGGCGCAGCAGTCCGGGGGCGGGCTGCGGGGCCTGGTCGGCGCGCAGCAGGGTGACCGCGGCCGCGTGGCCGGTGTTCAGGGCCAGCGCCGCCCCCGGTCCGCTGGCGGCCGGGAAGGACACGGCCGGCATGACCGTGGTGACCCCCGGGGCCTGGCTGAGCCGCCCGGCCTGCCCCGGGGTCAGCGGCGCCGGCGGCTCGGCCCGGATGTCGGCCCCGGCCGTGAACGCGGCCTGGTCGTGGCCGGATCCGATCCAGCTCTGCCGCTGGGCGATGACCAGCGCCCCGGTGGCGACGGCCAGCACGACCAGCAGGGCCGCCCCGCCCTGCCGGACCGGCTGGCGGCTGATCTGCCAGCTGGCCAGGGCGGCGGTCAGCCGGCGGCCCCGCCCGGCCAGCCGGTCCCCCAGCCTGGCCGCCAGCGGCAGCAGCCGCAGGGCCGCCGTGGTTCCGCCCGCCAGGGCCAGGGCGGGCGCGATGACCAGGACCGGGTCGGCCCCGAAGGTGCCGCCCCCGGATCCGGCCGATACGGCCGAGTACCGCCGCAGTTCCAGGCCGGCCAGCACGGCCAGTGCGACCAGGGCCACGTCGGCGCCGGCCCGGCTGATCCCGGCCATGGCGGCGGCCCGGCCCCGCCGGGCCTGGGCCGCGCCCGGGTTCACGGTCCGCAGGGCCGGCCCCAGCACGATGACCACGGCTCCGGCCGCGACCACCAGGGCCGCGGGCCAGGCCTGGTTCAGGGCGGTGCCGAACGGCACCGAGCCCGCCCCGGCGGCCAGCCGGGCCAGCCACACCCCGGCCAGGCCACCGGCGGCCGCGGCCACCACCGACAGCGGCACCGCCTCGGCCAGGGTCAGCCGGGCCAGTTGCCAGCGGGTGGCGCCGCGGGCGGCCAGCATGGCCACCTCGCCTTCGCGGGCCCCGGCCAGCAGCCGGGCCACCAGCAGCAGCGCGGCCGCGGCCAGCAGGACGATCAGGACCGCGCAGATGGCCAGCAGCGAGCGGGCCACGCCGAGGTTGCTGGCCGTCCGGGTCAGCACGGCCGGGAGGCTGGTGGCCGCGTTGAGGCTGGGCAGGGTGTCGCCGCTCTGCAGCGAGGTGATCAGGGCCGACAACCGGCCCGCGACCTGATCGAGGTGGCTTTCGGGGATGGCCGCGGTGTCCGGCTGGGCCAGCCAGGCGCCGGCCCCGACCGCGAGCGGCCCCCGGAACGCGGCCGGGTTCACGGTCAGCGGCCCGTAGGTGGTGAACCCGCCGGAGGTGGCCGCCCCGGCGAAGCCGATGTCGTTCAGCTGCCAGTACGCGGCGCCGGCCCCGGACACCTGGCGGGGCCGGAACAGGCCGGTGATCGTGAACCGCACCAGCCGGTTGCTGTCCCGGTCCCGCATCTGGATCACGGCGCCCGGCCGGACGTGCAGCAGGGCGGCGGCCGTCACGGGCAGCGCGGCCGGGATCGGCTGACCGGCCCGGAGCTGGCCCGGCCAGTGGCCGGTCACCAGGGCGGCATGGGCGGTGATGCTGGTGAACGCGGCCGCTTCGGCGATCGGCACTTCGCTGCCCGTGGTGCTGTCGCTGCCGTTCCCGGAGCCCGCGGGCCGGCCCGGGCCGGCTCCGCCCGGCGGGGCTGGCCGGGCTCCGGCCACGAAGCCGAGGGGGTCAGAGCGGACGGCGCTGTCGAAGCGGAACGGGACGTGCCCGAGGGCCCGGCTGAGCTGGCCCGGCAGCCCGTGCGTGACCTGATCGGCCTGGCCGCGGTCGACCGACCCGCTGACCAGGAAGGTGGTTCCGCTGGCGGTGCCCAGGTCGTGCCGGACCGCCCGGGGCAGGACCCCTGAGCTGTACACCGCGAATGTGGCCGCCAGCGCAGCTGCCACCAGGGTGGTCAGAAAAGCAGCGATGATCACCACGCTGGACGCACGCATGCGGCGCACCGTCAGCGAGTCCCCGTTCAACGCCATCAAGCGCGGAGCCTACGCCGCCAGCGGTCGAATGGTTAGCCGGCGCAGCCAATCTGCTGCCGACTGGCTCCCGCGCCGTGACCTGCTGGTCCAGGGCTGAACACTAGGAGTGGACCAGGGAGCGGGCCGCCATCGCCTGGAGGATGAGGTCGGTGACGGCGTCCAGCGGGATGGCGGTGGAGTCGATCACCAGGTGGTAGTGGGACGTGTCGGTCGGATCGGCCCGGTAGAGGCGGCGGACGTAGGCGGTGCGGGCCTTGTCGGCCCGGTGCAGGCGGGTGATGGCTTCCGCTTCCCCGATGTTCTCGATCACGGCCCCCTGGGCGGCCCGGCGGCCCGGCGGGCCATCGAGCCGCACGTGAAAGCCGGTGTCCCTGCCGAGCACGACCGCGGCCGCCCGGCCGAGGATCACGCCCTGGCCGTCGGCGGCCAGGCGGCGGATGCCGTCCTCGGCGCTGTCGCGCAGGTCCGCCTCGAGCACGTGGACCGGCGGCGGCGACTGGGTGGGCCCGACCGGCATTCCGTGGGTGAACGCGGCCAGCAGCCGGTGCACCGGCGTGCTGCTGGCCTCGGCCTGGGTCAGTTGTTCCGCGCACGGCGCGGGGTCGGTCCCGTCGTCCTCGTTGGTCGTCACCCGCTGCAGGAACGGCACGCCGAGCCGCCGGGCCAGGCCGGGCGCGACGACGCTGCCGCCAGCACCGTAGGCGGCCGAAATGGTGATCAGCCGGAACTCGGGAGTGGCGGGTCCGGGCACTGCGTCAGCGGTCACTTCACCCATCTCCTTACCTGACCCACGGCCAGGGCGCGGTAGCGAGGAAAATACCCGCCGCCACCGGAAGGAAACGACGTAACGACCCGGACCTAAGGCACGATGATCAGCGGTACCGGCGAGTGGCGGCTCAGGCTGACGGCCACCGAGCCGATCACGCGGTGCATCGCGTGCGAGGAGCTACCGACCACCAGCACCACGGTGTCACCCGGGTCGGCTTCGCCGAGCCGCGTGGCCTCGGCCGTCAGTTCCTGGGCGATCTCCCCCTGCCGCCACTCGAACACCCAGCGGTCCTCATGCCCGCGCAACTGCTCCTCGGCCTGGGCTCGCAGATCCCGGGCGATCTCACTGAAACTCTCCTCCATCTCGGCCAGGGCGCCGGGTGACATCGAGTCCGCGGCCGACAGGTGACCCACGTACATCACCACGATCTGGCCGGTGCGCCCGCTGAGCAGCCGCACCGCCCCGTCCAGGGCCCGCGCGGACGGCGGTGACCCGTCGTACCCGACCACCAGGTGCAACCGTCCAGCAGGCGGCACGGCATCGTTCATGTCCTACCTCCGGTCCACAGATCAGCCGCCGTGGCCATCTCGGGCTAGCCGTCGATGGATGCCACGGCGGCGAGGATGGCGGCGATGGCGGCCTCGGGGTGGGAGACCATCGACACGTGCGAGGCTACGACTTCGGTGACGGTCGAGCCGGCCCGTTCGGCCATCCGGTGCTGGGTGGCCGGCGGGATGACCCGGTCCTCGGTGCCGATGACGGTCCAGCTCGGCATGGTCTTCCAGGCGGTCGCCTCGGTGCCGGCGGTGTTGGCGCCGAGGGTGATGGGGCGCTGGCTGGCCGCGATCACCCACCGGTCCGCTTCGGGCAGGTCCTGGGCGAACGACTCGTGCACGGTGGCCGGCTTGAGGAACGCCTCGGCGTCGCCTTCCGGCGCTCCCGGGTAGCCCACGATGTCGAAGACCGCCGTCGGGTCGGGTACGTCGAACGCCGAGCCCGACCCGCCCAGAATCTGGAACGTGGTCTCCCCCGCGTCGGGGATGAAGGCGTCGATGTACACGAGAGCCTTGACGTCGCCGCCGACGGCTCCGGCGTTGGTGATGACCACACCGCCGTAGGAGTGGCCGACCAGGACGACCGGGCCGGTCGTGCGCTGCTTGAGGAACGACGCGACGTAGGCCGCGTCCCCCGCCACCGCGCGCAGGAGGTTGGTCGGGGTGAGGACGCTGTAACCCTGGCCCTGGAGCTCTTTCGAAACGGCGTCCCAGCTTGATCCGTCGGCCCAGGCTCCGTGGACAAGAACGATCGTTGGCTTCGGCATGACGCTCCCTCGGGCTTCACGGCGGCGACCTCACCAGGAGCATAAGCCGCATAATTCCCATCACACCAGGCGCAATTCGCCCTCAGGACGCCAGCCGCCCCAGAGTTCGCGCCCGGTTAATGTGATCGTCGGTCCTCGATAGAGGCGCCGCCGGAGTGGAGGCTGGATGTCGAGCCAGGAGATCGAAGTCCTCGTGGTGGGTGCGGGTCAGGCCGGGTTGGCCATGAGCGAGCAGCTGAGCGGCTACGGCGTGCCGCACCTGGTCGTGGAGCGCGGTCGCATCGCCGAGCGGTGGCGGTCGGAGCGGTGGGATTCCCTGGTGACCAACGGGCCTGCCTGGCATGACCGCTTCCCGGGCCTGGAGTTCGCCGGGCTGAACCCCGATGACTTCGCGGCCAAGGAGCAGGTGGCGGACTACTTCGCGGCCTACGCGGAGAAGGTCGGCGCGCCGGTCCGGTGCGGGGTCGAGGTGACGTCCGTCGGCAAGAACGCCGGCCGGCCCGGGTTCTCGGCGGAGACCTCGGGCGGAACCATCGACGCGCGTTTCGTCGTGGCCGCGACCGGGCCGTTCCAGCGTCCGGTGATCCCGGCCCTGGTTCCCGAGGGCGCCGGGCTGGTGACCATCCACTCCAGCTCCTACCGCAATCCGCGGCAGCTGCCCGACGGCGCCGTCCTCGTGGTCGGGGCCGGGGCATCAGGGGTGCAGATCGCCGACGAACTCCGGCGGTCCGGCCGCCCGGTTTATCTCTCCGTCGGTCCGCACGACCGGCCCCCGCGCCGGTACCGCGGGCGCGACTACTGCTGGTGGCTCGGGGTCCTCGGCAAGTGGGACATCGCGCCGCCCCCGGCCGGCGCGCGGCACGTGCCCATCGCGGTCAGCGGGGCCTACGGCGGCCACACCGTCGACTTCCGCCGCCTGGCCGCCAGCGGCATCCAGCTGGCCGGGCGGGCGGATTCGTTCCGCGACGGGACCATGCACTTCGCGCCCGACCTGGGCCGCAATATCGCCCGTGGCGACGCCTACTACCTGTCCCTGCTGGACGAATGCGACGCCTACGTCGAACGCAACGGCCTCGATCTGCCCGCGGAGCCGGACGCGCACATCCTGGGTCCCGATCCCGAGTGCGTGGCCCATCCCGTCCTCGAGCTCGACCTGGGCCGGGCCGGAGTCACCTCGATCATCTGGGCCACCGGCTTCGGTACCGACTTTGGCTGGCTGCGGGTCAGCGCCTTCGACGAGCACGGGAAGCCCCGGCATCAGCGCGGCGTGTCGTCCGAGCCCGGCGTCTACTTCCTGGGGCTGCCCTGGCTGTCCCGGCGCGGGTCGAGCTTCATCTGGGGCGTCTGGCACGACGCCCGCTACCTGGCCGACCATATCCAGACCCAGCGCGGCTACCTCGCCTACGGGAGCTGATCACGGTGAGCACACCCACGCACAAGCGCATCCGCCCGTTCAACACCAGGGACACCTACCCGGAGCAAAACCTCGACAACGACCTGTGCCAGGCCGTGGTGGCCGGTGGCGTCGTCTACCTGCGCGGCCAGGCCGGCCAGGACCTCGGCAGCGGGGAAAGCGTCGGCGCCGGGGACGCCGGAGCCCAGGCCGAGCAGGCCATGGCCAACATCGACCTGCTGCTGCGTGAAGCGGGCAGCAGCCTGGCTGACATCGTGAAGGTGATCGTTTACCTGACCGACATCCGGTACCGCGAACCGGTGTACCGGGTGATGGGCCGATGGCTGCAGGGTGTCCACCCGGTCTCGACCGGGCTCGTGGTCCAGGCCCTGGCCCGGCCCGAGTGGCTGGTGGAAATCGACGCCACCGCCGTCATCAGCGGGCCGGGGTCGTGACCTTCTCGCTGGCCGCGCGGGACCCGGCCACCGGCGCGTTCGGCATGGTGGTCAGCTCGTCGAGCCCGGCCGTGGCCGCCCGCTGCCTGCACCTGCGCCCTGGGGTGGGCGCGGTCGCCTCGCAGAACGTCACCAACCCGGCCCTCGGGCCGCGCCTGCTCGACCTGCTCGAGGCCGGGGCGACCGCGGAGGCTTCGATCGCGGTCGTGACCGCTTCGGAGACGCATCGGGAACACCGCCAGC
>DASXMW010000308.1:0-13767 GCA_036495425.1 Streptosporangiaceae bacterium
CTGCTCGAGCCGGATCCGGCGCAGCCCGGTCTCGTCCAGCCCGGAAAAGGCCAGGAACGACGCGTACTCGTTGTCGGACGGTGCGTCGTCAGCGCGGATGCCCAGCAGCAGAAACGGCTTCACCGGTTCACCCTATTAAAATGCGCGTGTGGCCCGAGTCCTGATCACCGGCTCCGCCGACGGGCTGGGCCTGATGGCCGCCCAGGCCAACACAGGCGCCGCCGGCCCGGCACTGGCCCGGGCGATCTGCGGCGCGGTGATCAGCGTCCAGTGCGGGTCAGCCGGGTCCCCGAGGCACGGGCGGATCGGCCGGCGGCCCCGGTTAAGGTGGCGGCATGCTCTTTCCCACCGCGCTGGTTGGCAGCTACCCGCAGCCGGACTGGCTCATTGACCGGGACCGGCTCGGCCACCGGCTGCCGCCCCGGGTCCGGGCCCGTGAACTGTGGCGGGTCGACCCCGCGCACCTCGAGCAGGCTCAGCGGGACGCCACCCTGCTGGCGCTGCGCGACGAGGAGCGGGCCGGGCTGGACATCGTCACCGACGGCGAGCAGGTCCGGGAGAGCTATTCGAACCGGTTCGCCACCGCGCTGGACGGCGTGGACCTAGACCACCCCGGCACCCTGCTCGGCCGCACCGGCATCCCCAACCCGGTACCCCGGATCACCGGCCCGATCCGGCGCCGGCACCCGGTCGAGACCGAAGACGTGGCCTTCCTGCGGGGCAACACCGACCGGACGGTGAAGATGACCGTGCCGGGCCCGTTCACCATGGCCCAGCAGGCCGAGAACGACTACTACGCCAACCCCGAGGACCTGGCTCTGGCCTACGCCGAAGCCGTCAACGAGGAGGTCGCGGACCTGTTCGCGGCGGGCGCCGACGTGGTGCAGCTGGACGAGCCCTACCTGCAGGCCAACCCGGACGAGGCCCGCAAGTACGGGATCAAGGCCATCAACCGGGCCCTGGACGGGATCACCGGCACCACCGCCGTGCACCTGTGCTTCGGCTACGCGGCGATCGTGGCCGACCGGCCCGAGGGCTACTCGTTCCTGCCCGAGCTGGCCGCCTGCGACTGCGACCAGGTCTCCATCGAGACCGCCCAGGCCGACCTGGACACCTCGGTGCTCCGCAGCCTGGACAACAAGGCGATCATCCTGGGCGTGCTCAACCTGGGCGACGAGACCGTCGAGACCCCGGACGTGGTGGTGGGCCGGGTCCGCCGGGCCCTGGAGCACGTGCCGGCCGAGCGGCTGATCCTGGCCCCGGACTGCGGCATGAAGTACCTGCCCCGCGAGTCGGCCTACGGCAAGCTCCAGTCGATGACCGCGGCCGCGGCCCAGCTCCGGGCCGAGGCCTGACCAAAACTGGTTCCGATCGGGCCAGAACTTGACCGGGCGGGGCAGGATTTCGACCGATTTGTGTATCTGTATCCGGAACGGCGTCTCTTCCAAGGTGTAACCGCCGCGGCTGGCCCCAGCCGCGGCCAACGCCAAGGGGGTACCCAAATTGACCACCACCGTTACCGATGACACCCACGCGCCGGCCGCCGCTGACGGCGCTCCGGCCCAGCCCGGCCAGGAGCAGGCCGAGCAGTGGGGCCATGACTACGCGGGCCGGATCCGTAAGGCGGCCACCGAGCGCCTCAGCCAGCGGAACCACCAGAACGGCGTAGCCGAGCCGCACATCGGCGAGCCCACCGTCGGCCAGTACGTGGCGTTCGACGTGGCCGCCACCTCACCGGTGCAGTTCACCGGCCTGCCGCCGTACCAGCCGGGCAAGGTCATCGCGGCCGGGGAGTCCGCCTGGCTGTACGCCTACGGGTGGGTGAACCCGACGCCCAGCATCCCGGACGGCTTCGCGGTCCCGCCGGTCATCCAGCTCGGCGGCCGCCAGTGGCGGATCTCGCTGGACCTGTTCAACATCACCGACGGCACCCGCACCAAGCTCGTGCGGATCGGGACGTTCAGCCCCGTCGCCGACGTCATCACCGAGGCCGTGTTCCCGCTGCCCACACCCGACCCGGGGGTGGACTCGGACGTCTACGAAGCCAATGTGACCTTCGACATCGTGGACCGGGCCCAGCCCTACGCGGCGTTCGCCACCTCGTTCTTCGACTACGACGACGACCCCGGTTTCCTGTTCGTCCCGCCCGCGTCAGCGGGCTGGCGGCATGAGCTGCCCAACCGCTACCTGGTGTACCAGCGGTAATCCAGCCGCTGGTGTATCAGAACCGGCCCGGCTCCCTCCGCGAAAGCAAGAGGGGCCGGGCCGGCCCCTGTGCAGAAACGGGGAGAGGCCATGAGCGAGCAGGAATCCGACTGGGCGATCTGCTGTTCGGGTGGCGGCATCCGGTCGGCCACCTACTGCCTGGGCGCGCTGCAGAGCCTGCAGCGGAGCGGGCTCTACGAGAAGGCCCGCTGGATCGTGGGCGTCTCCGGTGGCAGCTACATCGCCGCCTCGCTGGCCCTGGTCCGGCACGGTCTCAAGACCGACCCCGCGGCCGGCTCCGAGCCGCCGGCCTACGCGCCCGGGTCGGCCGAGGAGCAGCACCTGCGCAACAACACCCGCTACATCGCGCCGGATGCCAAGACCGTGCTGGTCGGGCTGCTGTCGTTGCTGCTCGGGGTGGTGGCCACGTTCACGCTGGTGATGGCCCCGGTCTACGCGCTGAGCCACGCCTGGGGCTGGCTGCTGCGATCGCAGGGCGTTCTGACCTGGACCCACTCCGGGGCGACGGCCTCGGTCACGGCCTGGTCCTGGTGGCTGGCCCCGGCCGTGGCCGCGGGGATCACGCTGGCCCTGTTCGCGTTCTGGTGGTTCACGCTGCCCGCCGAGGACGCCGACCAGGGCGCGCGGCGGGCCCGCTGGACGGGCTGGGCCGCCTTCATCACTGCCGTCCTGGCCCTGGCCATGATGGCCGCGCCGCCGGTGATCTCCTGGCTGTACCACAGCACCGGAGCCGTGGGCACGATCGCGCACGCGATCGGCTTCGGCGGGGCCGGGCACTGGACGGCCGGCACGCTGAGCGCCCTGCTGGCGGCCCTGGTCGCGGTGGCGGGCTGGTGCCGGACCCGGCTGGCCAAGGTCAAGGTGGCTGAGAACCAGGCCAATGGCAAATCCCCGGGCCCGGTCACTCAGGTGGCCCGGTACGCGATCAGTCACCTCACTCCCTGGCTGGCCAGCGCGGTCGTGGTCGCGGTCGGGGTGGTGGCCGCGCTGACCTGGACCGGGAGCGCCGCCCACACCGGCTACACCCTGGGCCAGCTCATTCCGGTCGCGGTGGCGGTGGCCATCGTGGCTGGCACCCGGGTGCTGGCCGACTTCAACCGGCTCTCGCTGCACGACGGCTACCGCTGGCGGCTGGCCACCGCTTACGCGGTGACCCGGGCTGCCTGCCGAGCCACCGGGAGTGAAAGGGCCAAACTGATGGCCACCGCCGCCCGCACCCGGCTGTCCGAACTGAACGAGGACGACGGGCTGAAGCCGGTCATCTGCACCACCGCCAACATCAACGCCAAGCGGGACGTGCGTCCCGGCCAGGGCGGGTTCTGCCTGGCCTTCGACCCCAAGGAGGCCAGGCTGCGCGGCCGGCCCGGCTCGGTCGACGACTGCGTGACCGCGGCCACCGCCGACTACGAGCACCTGGTCGGCCACTCCCGGCTGACCCTGTTCGACCTGGTGGCGATCAGCGGGGCTGCGGTGTCACCGCTGATGGGCAGCGCGACCAAGGTCGCCTACCGGATCCTGCTCACCGCGACCAACGTCCGGCTCGGCGTCTGGCTGCCGCACCCGACCGTGGTCAGCCACGCCCGCGACTACCTGGACGGTAAGTACGACGAGGCCGGCCGCGATGACCCGGCGTGGTCCCGGCAGCCTTGGCTGCTGCTGGCCTGGTACGCGCTGCCGCACCCGCACTGGCGGTGCAGCCCGGACCAGTCCGAGCGCTGGGAAGCCCGGCTGTGGGGACGTCTGCTCCAGATTCGCCAGGACGCCGCCGAGAAGAAGCGGGCCCGGTTCGGCGCGGCCGTCCGCTGGCGGATCATGCAGCCCACCATGGGCATGCTGTGGGCCGAGGCCGCCGGCCATACCAGCTACCGGGCGACCTGGATCAACGTCACCGACGGTGGCCACTATGACAACCTGGGCCTGGTCGAGGCGCTGCGCCGCGAGCCCGCACAGGTACTGGCCCTGGACGCCAGCGGCGACCACGCCAACACCTGGTCCACGATCGGCGGCTCGATCGCCCTGGCCCGGATGGACGCCGGGGTGGAAATCAGCCTGGACCCCAGCACGATGATCAAGTACCCGAAGGACAAGAAGGCCGGCCAGGTGGACCGGCCCTGCGCCTCCGGCTCGTTCCACCGGCGCGATGCCGCCGCCCCCGGCCGGCCCAACCTGGTCGTGTGCAAGCTCGGCTGGTGGCAGGACGCGCCGTGGGACGTGGTCGCCTACGCCCACAACAACCCCAGCTATCCCTGCGAGCCGACCCTGCAGCAGCTGTACGACAGCCGCGAGTTCGAGGCCTACCGTGAGCTGGGGGTGAGCTCGGCCGCGCTGGCCATCCCGCCCGAGCCACCCGCGCCGCCCAAGCCGCCCGAGGCTGAGCTGGCCGGGCTACCCGAGCCGCCTGCGCCCGAGCCGCCCGTTCTGGCCGAGGCAGGGGCCGCCTCAGAGAACGGCCAAGGGTAACGGCCCAGGGAGCCTCAGGAGGACGAGGGCCTGAGGGTGTAGACGGACACGTCCTTCACATCCATGGGGGCACCCGAGGTGGTGGAAGGACTGGGCGTCTGGCACTTGCACTCGATGCTCGGGTATCCGCCGCCGATGGCCACGTCGAAGATGATGGAGAACCCGCTGTCGACACCCTCGGCCCAGGCCTGCTGGCCGACCCGGCTCTCGTCGATGCTGAAGTACTCGCGGCCGTCCAGGTACCAGCGGATCTGCTCGTCCGAGGTCCGGCGGTCGATGATCGCGCTGTAGGTGTGGTACGTGCTCTGGCAGTTGGCGCAGGACCGCTGGCCGCTGCCCAGGCCGTTGGTCTCGTGGCAGGGGCCCTTGGTCCCGTCCGGGTTGGGCGTGTCCAGGTTGCCGCAGTGCAGGCTGCCGCTGACCATGTCGCCGTGGTTCACGTCCTCGAGGATGTCGATCTCGCCGTGCTCGGGCCACTGGCCCTTGCCGATGATCCAGAACCCGGTCCAGTACCCGGTCGAGTCGGCGGGCGCGGGCTGCTTCAGCGTCGACGTGATCATCATCTCGCCACCCGGCGGGGCGGTGAACTCGCTGGTCTTGGTCTGGATCCGGCCCGAGGTCCAGGCGCCCGCGGCGTCCCGGATCGGCGTGATCACCAGCTGGCCGTTCCCGTTCAGGTGGGTGTTGACCGTGGAGTCGGTCATGGTCTCGATCTCACCGGTGCCGAAGATCGCGCCGTGGCCCTGGTTGTACATCCAGGCCGGCCCGACCTTCGACCCGGCCGGGCCGTCGAACGAGTCGCCCCACACCCGGGTCCACGGCTGGCCCGGCGAGGTGTTGATGGTGGCCTGCGAGTTCGACCTGGCCGACGCCGAGGACGCCGCGGTCGGCGACGATGACGAGGAGGAGCACGCGGCCAGGCTGGCTGCCACGACGATCCCCAGGCCGGCGACCATGGTGCGTGACAGTCGAGAAACGCTGGCGCGCAATTCGCTCCCCCCGTAAAGGACAGCCGGTGACGGCGTTCCGGAAATCGTATCCTGCTGATGCCGTTAGGGAGCACGCTGAGTGATTCGTATGTATTTGCTCTGATTACGTCCTGGCCCGCTGATAACAGCAAGAAGCGCCCCGCGCCAACCCCGGGCAGGCCAGGCCAGCAGTCAGGGCAGCAGCCAGGCCGCCGGTCGGCCAGCGGTCAGGCCAGCAGGGCCACGAAGCGCCAGTCCAGGACCTGCTCCGACCCGGCGAACACCCGGGACCGGAGGCCGGCCACGGCCCCCGGCGCCCGCGGGGCCAGGCTCTCCACCTCGAGCGTGCTGTGCAGGGTGTCGCCCTCGTGCACCGGGGCCAGGTGGTCGCAGGAGTGCCAGCCGAGCACGGTGACCAGGTGGGGCAGGGCCCGGGCGGCCTGGCTCAGGGCCAGCCCGATGGTGTGGCCGCCGTAGACCAGCCGGGTGCCCCCGGCCGCGCCGGCGTCGTGGTGGACCTGGGCCACGTTGAGCGTGAGCCGGGCCAGTTCCGGGGCGCTGGAGACCACGTCCCCGCCCGCCACCTCGATCACATCGCCGGGGGTCAGGGTGCTGGTGGCCGGCGGGCCAAAGCCGGCCAGCGGGTCGAACTTCCAGCTGCCGGCCAGGCCGGCCACGTCACCCTCGCGGACCCCGGCTCCGACCTGGTCCAGGTCGTCGTCGTGCCCGGTCGAGCCGGCCGGGGCGTCTGGGTCGCGCAGCGGCAGCATGGCGCAGCGCCAGAAGTCCAGCACCGGCCGGTCCCGCTGGTCCACGGTGGTGATCCGCAGCGCGGCCAGCCCGGTGGCCCGGCGGCCGGGCCGGGGCCGGTTCTGGCGCAGGCCCGCCACCACCGTGCTGGTGCGCAGGGTGTCGCCGATGACCGGGGCCCGGCGGAACCACAGGCCGCGGTAGAACAGGTTGGCCTTGACGTGGTGGGTGGCCACGGTGGACTGGCCGATGGCCACGTCCCAGACCAGGGCCGGGCTGGCCAGCCGGTCCCCGCCGGTCACGGCCCGGGCCAGCTCGCCGTCCAGGCTCAGGGCCAGCCGGTTGCCCACGATGGCCTGGTGCGCGGCGGCCAGGCCGTCGGTCAGCGTCACCCCCGGGACCGGGCCGAAGCTCTGCCCCGGGCTCAGCTCGTCGAAAAAGGGGCCCTCGGCCCGGAACCCGGCCATCAGGCGGGCACCCGCGCAGAAAGACCTTCGACTATCTGACCGGCCACCAATTGTGCGGTCTCCGCACAGGCGGTGGTGCCCCCGTTGGCGTACTCCTTGACCCCGTCGCCCACGTTCCACAGGTTCGGGATCGGGGTCGCCGGGGCCAGGTCGAACCCGGCCACCGCGCGCTGCGGCGGCCAGTCGTCCCGGCTCACCACGGTGGACAGCACCCGGGCCCGGGTGCCGAAGCCGGGGATCACGTCGTCGATGTCGGCGAACAGCTGGCCGGTCTCGGCCGCCTGGTCGAAGTCGCCCACCGACGGCCGCGGCACCCCGGCCGCCACGTACAGGTTCCAGCCCGGCGGGGCCATCTCCGGGCACAGATCGGTGAAGTTGGCCATGTAGGCCAGCCGCCGGGTGACCGCGAAGCTGAGCATGCCCGGCACGTCGATCAGCCGTTCCTGGCTGGCGAAGTTCACCGAGATCATCGCGGCCGGCCGGTCCGCCCGCTTGACGTCGGCCAGGTACTCGGGGCCGAACGCTTCCGGCCCGGTCAGCCGCACGGTGGCGGCCGGGCCGATGTCGCTGACCACGACCCGGGCCCGCACGACTTCCGGGGTCCCGTCCGCGGGCCGCAGCACCGCCTCGGTCACCTGCCCATCCACCACCGCCAGCGACTCGACCTCAGTGTTCAGCCGGACCTGGCCGCCGTGCCTGGTCACCACCTCGGCCAGCGCCCGCCACAGCCCGATCGTGCCTTCGGGGTGGAAGCCGAACCGCTTGAACGCGCTCTTGCGGGTGAAGTAGGTCAGGAACACCCGGGCCGGCAGTTCGTCGGCGCTGACCGCGAACACCGAGCCGCACATGTTGCGGAAGATGCCCTGTACCGATTCGTTCCGGGTGAACTTCCGCACCCAGTCGGCGGTTGACAGCTCGCCGTCAGGCAGTCCTTCACTGGACCGGGCCGCGCCCAGCCCGGACAGCAGCTTGGCCCCCTGCCGGGTCAGCTTGGACAGCAGGAACCCCCAGCCGCCCCCGGTGACGTCCACGTCCTTGCCGCCGATCCGGTACAGCAGCGGCGGGTGCGGCTCGCGGACGTCGAACGCCGCGCCGACCTGGCGGCAGGTCTGCTCGGTGATGCCGCCGGTCTCGATGACGATGGCGCCGTTGTTGACCTTGAACCCGTCGATGTCGTCGGTGGACGCGCGGCCGCCGACCTTGCCCAGCCGCTCCACCACCAGCGTCCGGTAACCGCGGTGGGCCAGCCGGGCCGCGGTGAACAGCCCGCCCGCGCCCGCCCCGATGACCAGAACGTCAGTGCTGGCCTCGGGGGGGCGAACCCCCCCGGACCCCCCAACGCGGGCTTCGCCCGCGTGAGCTTCGCTCATCCGCGCTCCCCACTCACAATCGACACTGCCGAAATGCAACTCCCGGGCCGCCCGCCGAGGTTGTGGGTCAGCGCCAGCCGCGGCTCGTCCAGCTTCCGCTGGCCGGCTTCGCCGCGGAACTGCAGCCAGGCCTCGTAGAGCATGCGCAGCCCGCTGGCCCCGACCGGGTGGCCGAACGACTTCAGCCCGCCGTCCGGGTTGATGGGCAGCCGTCCGCCCAGCTCGAAGTCGCCGGCCAGGATGTCCTTCCAGGCCTGACCCCGGTCGCTGAACCCCATGTCCTCCATCAGCACCAGCTCGGTGGGGGTGAAGCAGTCGTGCACCTCGGCCAGGGAGATCTGCCGCCGCGGGTCGGTCACCCCGGCCTGGGCGTAGGCGTCGTCCACCGAGCGGACCACCTCCGGGAACGTGGTGTAGTCGTACTCCGGGTCGACCGCCCCCAGCGCGGGCCCGGCCACCAGCGACAGCGCCTTGACGTAGACCGGGCGGCTGGTGAAGCGCCCGGCGTCCTCGGCCCGCACGATGAGCGCGGCCGCGGCCCCGTCGGACACGCCCGAGCAGTCGAACACGCCCAGCCGGCCCGCGACCTTGGGCGCGGCTTCGATCTTCTCCTTGGGCACCTCGGCCCGGAACTGGGCCTTGGGGTTGCGGGCCCCGTTGACGTGGTTCTTCCAGGCCACGTGGGTCATGGCCGCGCGCATGGCGGCCGGGTCGACGCCGTAGCGGGCACAGTAGGCCGGGTCGAGCATGGAGAACGCGGCCGGCGCGGTCATGGACAGCTCGGACGCGGTGCCGTCGCCGGGCGGGTCGCCGCGCAGCAGGCCGGAGTAGCCGGAGTCCTTGAGCTTTTCCACCCCGGTCGCCATGACCACGTCGTAGGCGCCGGAGGCAACCGCGTAGCAGGCGTTGCGGAACGACTCCGAGCCGCTGGCGCAGTAGTTCTCCACCCGGGTCACCGGCTTGTAGCCGGTGTTCAGCGCCTTGCTCAAGGTCAGCCCGGACTGGCCGGAGCCCAGCGTGCCCAGCCAGTAGGCGTCGACCTCCAGTCCCGGGAACGGGGCCAGGCACTCGCCGGCCGCGTCGATCAGCAGGTCCTCGGCCGACCGGCCCCAGTGCTCGCCGAACGCCGTGCAGCCCATGCCGATGATCGCCACCCGGTCCGCGATCCCGTGACTACTCATGTCCAGACCCGCCCATCACACGACCCGTGCCTTCCAGAAGTAGTTGTGCACGCCGCCCGCGGTGAACAGGCGGCGGAACACCAGCTCCACCCGGGACCCGACCGCCAGCCGGTCCGGGTCGGCGTCGGCCACCTCCAGCGCGTAGCGGCCGCCGCCGTCGAAGTTGACCACCGCGTCGACCAGCGGCGGCGCCGGGGAGTAGGCCAGCCGGTCCACGGTGAACGTGGCCACCGTGCCCGCCGTGTCGGCCAGCCGGGCCTGCGCCATCTGGTCCACCGCGCCGCAGCGGTGGCAGACCCGGGCCGGCGGCAGGTGCACGAAACCGCAGGCCGTGCAGGCCGACCCGGTGAAGCTGAACTTCCAGTCCCCGGCCCGCGCGCTCGGCGGGGCGGCCGGGCGGTCCGGGCCGGGCCGTCGGGGCGGCTCGCGTTCCAGCCAGCCGCGCCAGGTCAGATAGCTGGCGTAGGGGACCGGGACTCCGGCCTTGAGCTGGGCGTCGACGGCGACCGGCTGACGGCGGGCCGGAAGCTGGTCCGTGGTCCGCAGCACCAGGGCGTCGCAGCCGTCGGCCGCGCTCAGTACCAGGATCGTCTGGCCCGGCTCGGCGTGGTCCAGTACGGCGGCCAGCGCCACCCCGGCGTCGGCCACCCCCGCGTGCCCGACCGGCGAGAAAGTCGTCGACGCGGTGCCGGTGACCAGCGATTTTCCCCGCCGCGGGACCGCGCTGTTGGGGGAGACGAGCACGATGTGGTCGGCCTCGTCCAGGCCCGCGTCGGCCAGCGCGGCCGCCGCGGCTTCCTGGATCAGCGGCGCGTAAATTTCATAACCGAACCGTTCCTCCCACAGTTCGGCCGCGGCCCGGGCCGGTGACCGCCAGCGGTCCAGCACCTCGGCCGTCCGCGACGCCTGCCCGATCATGTGGGCGATCGCACCGTCACCGTCATCGCCGTACCCGAACACGAACGCGGCCGCCCCGTCTCCGCCGCCGCGTTCGTCGGCCGACCCGGGCTGGCCGGTTCGCACATCGGCCAGCACCGCGATCCCGCCCAGGGCCGTGGCGCTGCGCAGTGCGGCCATCCCGGACCGGGCCGATCCGGCCAGGTCGGCCGCGAACCCCTGCCCGCCCAGGCCCAGCGCGGTATGGATGGCCGCCGCGTTGGTCTTGTCCAGGTACGCCGGCGATGTGGTGGCGAAGTAAAGGTCCGCCGGGGCCTCGGCCCCCGCACTGGGCAGCACCGACAGGGCTGCCCGGGCCGCCGCCACCCCCATCGTCGTGCTGTCCTCATCGAACGAGGCCACCACCCGCTGGCCATGGCCGCCGCCGCCCAGCGTGGCGCCTATCTCCGCCCGGTCCACGCGGCCGGACGGCAGATAGGCGCCGTAGCTGAGCAGGCTGGTCATCTGCTCACGCCGCCTCGAACACGGCCGCGACGCCCTGGCCGCCGCCCACGCACATGGTCTCCAGCGCGTACCGGCCGCCGCGGCGGCGCAGCTCGTACAGCATCGTGGTCAGGATCCGGGCCCCGGTGGCCCCGATCGGGTGGCCGAGCGAAATCCCGGAGCCGTTGACGTTGAACCGGGAGTCGATCTCGTCCAGCTTGAGACCCCAGCCCTGCAGGACGGACAGCACCTGCACCGCGAACGCCTCGTTCAGCTCGATCAGGTCCATGTCGTCGAAGCCCAGGCCGAGCTTCCCGAACAGCTTGGCCACGGCCGGGACCGGGCCGATGCCCATGGTGGCGGGCTCGCAGCCGACCGCGGTCCAGCCGACCAGGTAGGCCACCGGCTCCAGGCCCAGCTCGTCCAGCTTGTCCTCGGCCACCACCAGGCAGGCGGCGGCCGCGTCGTTCTGCTGGGCCGAGTTGCCCGCGGTGACCGTGCCGTCCTTCATCATCGGCCGCAGCTTGGCCAGGGTCTGGGTGGTCGAGTCGCCGCGGACACCCTCGTCCCGGTCGAACAGCACCGGTTCCCCGCGCCGCTGCGGCACCTCGATCGGTACCACCTCGTCGGCGAACTTTCCTTCGGCCCACGCCGCGGCGGCCCGCTGCTGGCTGCGCACCGCGTACTCGTCGGCGGCCTCGCGGCCGATGCCGAACTGCCGGGCCAGGTTCTCGGCGGTCTCGATCATGCCGCTGATCGGCCCGAACCGCCATTCCGGCTGCGACCGCTCCCGGCCCCGGTCGAGCCGGTCGTACAGGTTCACGTTGCCGGCCCGGCTGCCCCAGCGGACCGAGGTCGAGTAGTACTCGATGTTGCTCATCGACTCGACACCCCCGGCCACCACCACGTCGGCCGCGCCGGTCTGCACCATCATCGCCGCCGTGGCCACCGCCTGCAGGCCGCCGCCGCAGCGCCGGTCCAGCTGCATCCCCGGCACCGCGATGGGCAGGTCCGCGGCCAGTGCGGCCCAGCGGCCGATGCAGGGTGCCTCGGAGTTGGCGTAGGACTGGGCCAGGGCCACGTCCTCGATCCGGGCCGGGTCCACCCCCGACCGTTCCACCACCGCCCGGATCACGGTCGCGGCCAGGTCTTCGGCCGGCACCGGGCGCAGCGTGCCGCCGAACCGTCCGACCGCGGTCCGCAGCGGGTTCACGATCGCGGCTCGGGTCATCGCAGTGCTCCGTTCATCAGCTGCTCCTCCAGCGCCGCGGCCAGCGCGGCGCGGTGTTCGGGGTGGGCGATAGCGAGCATTCGCTCATACCGAACGCTAACCGGCGCACCCCGCAGGTCCACCACCCCGCACTCGGTGACGATGACCCGGGCCCGGTCAGTCATCGCGCCAGCGATCGGCCGAGGGGTCCATCAGCCGGCCCAGGTGCTCGTCCCGCAGCCAGACGATGGTCTCCAGTTCCAGGGCGTCCAGGTAGCGGACCCGCCCGGTGCGCAGGTCCTCCAGGCGCAGCCGCGTCCCGTTGGCGGTCTCGTCCAGGCGCACCGCCACCTGCGCGAACTCGCTGGCCACCACCCCGTCCGGCTCGCTCATTCAGATCAGGAACCCCAGCGTGGGCAGCGGCTCGTCCAGGTTGACCAGCACCACCTTCTTGTAGGCCAGCCGCACCGCCCCCTCCACCCGCCGCACCCGGTAGGTGGTCCGCCCGCCCCACAGCTGCAGCCCCCGGGGCCGCGACTCCAGCAGCAGGAAGTTGGCGCCGACCTCGGTGTCCCCGGCTTCGGTCCGGCCCAGGACCTCCACGTTGGAGATCAGCC
The DNA here is from genome assembly GCA_036495425.1 of Streptosporangiaceae bacterium. Taxonomy (GTDB): domain Bacteria; phylum Actinomycetota; class Actinomycetes; order Streptosporangiales; family Streptosporangiaceae; genus Bog-532. Next base: position 12,630 of record DASXMW010000308.1, read on the forward strand.
GCCGCAGGTTCGACGCCGGCGACTGCGCGTAGCGCTTCCCGGTCCGTAGCTGGCTCAGCCGGGTGGCGATGCGGCTCCGGTTGTCGAAGATCACCGACACCTCGGCCCGCGGGTCCGCGTCGGCCCGCCCGGCCGGCACCCAGTAAACGGCGTCGTCCGTCCAGAGCGCCTCCCACCCGTCGTAGTCACTCTCATCGGCCAGCCGGGCCTCCAGGTAAAGGAATTCCTCCACCTCCGCCCGCGTCAGCTCCCCGAGCCCCGCCTCGGCCGTCACCTGGCCTCCATCAACGACCGGTAGTGCGTCCAGAACCCGCGCATCCCGACCTCGTCGGTGGCCGTCCCCACCGGCCGCCCGGCCTCGTCCACCGACTCCCGGTCCACGCCCCGGCTGATGTCCAGCCACTCCGGCGACCGGGCCGCCACCCCGGCCTGATTCCGCTCGTACATCTCGGTGTCGTCGGCCAGCAGCATGCCGGCCGGCCCGACCGAGCCGATGGACTGCGAGATCATCCGCCGGTTCAGCTCCCGGCCGCCCGCGAGCTGCACCGCGGTCACGTACTGCACGCACTCGCCCGGAGCCACCGGCTGAATGTTGAACACCTGGATCTCAGCCACGAACAGGTTCGGGAAGATCATCACGTGCGGGCCACCCTCGACCATGATCTGCTCGGCGCCGGCCCCGTACGCCGCCCGCATCGCGGCCGCGTACTCCGGCACCCGCTGCTCGGTGGTCCCGAACCACCGCATCGGCACCCCGAACCGGCGGAACTCCGGCCGCAGGTCGTTCTCACTGTGCCCGCCACCCAGATCCCTGGTCACGGCGGCCGACTTGTCGCTGTACAGCGCGCCGATCGGGCTGCCGGTGACGCTGAAGATCGAGCCGTGCACGAACTGCGGGTGGTAGCCGTCGGTCTCGTTCTCGGCCAACAGCTTCCAGTTCGCCCGAGTTTGGTGCTGCAGCCATCCGGCGGTGAGCTCGACCCGTCCGTCGGGAGACAACCGCACCAGCCGGTCGATCTCGCCGGCAGCCGCGCCCAGGTGCTCCGACAGCGTTGGACCCTCGGTCGCGAAGCTGCCGAAGACGAAGCCGTGGTAGGAATCGACCCGCGGCACCCGCCCGAGAGCCAGGTCAAGTTTG